>DATAUH010000615.1:0-2811 GCA_036268375.1 Bryobacteraceae bacterium
GTGGTGTGGTGCGGGACGCCGCAACTTTACGGCGATCGCCGCGACGTCATCTCCGATGCTACGTTTATCGTCGAGATCCTTTCGCCGTCCACTAAAAATTACGACCGCGCGGAGAGGTTCGAGTATTACCATTCGCTGCCCTCGTTTTTGGAGTATCTGCTGTTGGCGCAGGATCGCGTACTGGCCGAGTTGCACACGCGGCTAGAAGACGGCTCCTGGTTGTTTCGCGAGTTCACGTCGCTCGAAGATGTGGTCGAATTGAAGTCCATCGCGTGCCGCTTGTCACTGCATGAGTTGTACCGGCGCGTCGAATTTGCGTAGCCGGTTTCTCTTCGAAAAAACACGCGCGGTGAGGAACAGGAAGGCTCGGGAGTACTATTGAGTCCATGCGCCATTTTCTGGCCCTGGTGCTCTTAGCCCAGAGTCTTTCCGCTGCCACCACGGTTCTTTTTAGCCCTGGCTTGCCCGATACGGGCCCATTCCCTACGGACTACCTGACTGTTCCGGATGCGACTCAAATGACCGGGCTGCGTTTGAATCTGCCGCTGCCTTCGTGCGAGACGCAATATACGGAATGCCAGGAGATCGGGTTGCTGGAACAGGTGGATGGTTTCAATATTCGCGCACGTATCCGCGTGCGGTTTTCGGGACCGGTCGATCCCACGACTCTCGCGGGCGGGCTCTACTTCGTCGCGGCAGGCGATATAAGCCCCGCTGAACCGGGCGTCAACAAAATCGGTGACAAGATCGCGGTCGACGAAGTGATCTACGATCCTTCCAGCAACACTGCTTATGCGAAACCCGCGGTTCCGCTCGATCAGCATTCGCGGTACGTCTTGGTCGTAACGGACGCCATCAAGGATACGGCCGGCGCTTCCGTCATGGCAGACACTGCTTTCACTGGCTGCGTGCGCGGGTCTGACGATTACTGTCAATCGCTTGCCAACGCTTTGAGTAAAATTTCAGCCGCTCCTAACACTTTAGTCGCAGCGAGCCTTTTCACTACGATGAGCGCCACCGCCTGGCTGGAACACGCGCGCGACGATCTGCAGTTTGTTCCTCCGCAGACCTCCCTGGTTCCGAACGGGACATTTTCTATCGCTAAGCTGGCGGGCATCACGCTTCACGAACAAACGGGATCGATTCCAACGGGATTTACGGATCTTAGCCTGCCCATCACCTCGGCGCTGCTGGCGGGCCTCGGCAGCGTGACCATCGGATCGTTTCAGTCGCCCAATTTTCTGAATACCGATCAGACCATCGCTCCCGTTGCGAGCAATCCTTCGTTGCCGATACCAGCCGCTACCAACCAGGTCTTCTTCAACGCGCTTCTGCCTTCGTCACCCAAGCCGGCGGCTGGTTATCCGGTGATCATTTTCGGGCACGGACTGGGCGACAGCCGCTTCGGCGGACCTACCGCCATCGCACCCACCATGGGACGAAGCGGATTCGCGGTTATTGCAATCAGTGCTGTGGGCCACGGCTTCGGTCCGCTCAGCACGGTTTCCTTCACCGACTCTTCAGGTAACGTCACCACCATTCCTGCCGGAGGGCGCAGCGTCGATCTGAATGGTGACGGCACAATCGAAGCCGATGAGGGCTGCACGATTGTGGCGCCGATCGGGTTTGGAACGCGCGATTGCTTCCGCCAGACCGTCGTAGACCTGATGCAATTGGTGCGCGCCATCCAGCAGGGTATCGATCTCGACGGCGACGGTAAACCCGATCTCGATGCCTCGCACATTTATTACGGCGGTCAATCGTTGGGCGCAATGTACGGAACCATTCTGACGGCGCTGATGCCACAGGTTCGCGCGGCGGCGCTCAACGTTGGCGGCGGCACTGCCATGGATATCGCGCGCTGGAGTCCCGCCTACAAATCTCTGGATGTTCAAACGCTGGGGATGCGCGTCCCCTCGCTGCTTAACCAGGGCCAAACATATAACGAAGATTATGTTTTCCCCGGACAGCCGGCGCACGTTACTACGGCGCCGGGGGCAATAGCCATCCAGAATGAGTTTGAAATTTTGGAATGGCTGCAGATGTCCGGCGATCCGATTGCTTTTGCGCCGCACATCCAGTTGGCGCCGTTTGCCGGGTCAACTCCGCGGCCAACGCTAATTCAATTCGCGCTGGGCGATATGACGATGCCGAATCCAGCGACGACCGGGCTGATCCGCGCGGGTGGACTGGCCAACTCGACTTGGGAGTATCGCCATGACCTGGCGCGGGCGAAAACGCCCGACCTGCCCTCCGATCCGCATCCATTCCTGGTGCTCTTTGTGAATCTGAGCGGCGGGGCGATTCAACTTCCGGGCGTCGATGGGCTTGCGATCAGCATCGACGCGCAGGGACAGATTGCAGGCTTCTTCACGGCAGACGGGCAATCGATACCGGATCCTAACGTGCTGTCGTACTTGCTATACGGCGTCAAGTTATTTGAAGTGCCGGGGACGCTGCCCATGACATTGGGGTTTTAGATGCGAGGCGTTTCGCCGCCGTTCCACGCTTAATTTGCAATACTCTCGACCTAACGAGGACGCAGTAGATTTCTCAGTCACTCGCTGACGGCGCTTCCCGGGTTCGTCTGGTCGATTGTTTGCTCTCTGACGGTTGTGACGCGCGCGCCGTAGAAGCCTCACATAAATCAATGTACACAGAAGCCGGAACGCGCCTGATTGCTTCGCCGATCAAATCCAGTGGAAGGTCCTCGATTTTCTTGAATCGGATGCAAGCCTTGCCCATGTTGAGCTTCTTTCCAGTTCGTGCCCAGGCTTCGCGAAACCAGCGCGCATGCTGATTCGCCGGACT
>DATAUH010000616.1:0-8936 GCA_036268375.1 Bryobacteraceae bacterium
AACATGCAAAAGCTGTGTCGGATCCGATTTCTGCCGCTTCGGGATCGGCGACAGCATCACGCTGGCGCTGAAGATTGAACGCGAATTTCAGGGGTTCGATAGCCCGCACAAGATGAAGCTCGCCACCGCGGGTTGCCCGCGTAACTGTTCCGAGGCGATGGTCAAAGACCTTGGAGCAGTGGCCGTGGAGGGCGGCAAGTGGGAAATCTACATCGGCGGCGCTGCAGGATCCTCCGTGCGGAAGGGCGACGTGCTGTGCGCGGTGGACAGTCACGAGGACGTCCTGCGATATATGGGCCGCTTCATTCAGTACTATCGCGAGAACGCCAAATACCTGGAGCGCACGCATGCGTTCGTCGAGCGGAAGGGTATCGACAAGATTCGCGCGGTGGTGGTCGAGGATAGCGAAGGCATTGCCGAACGGCTGGAGCGGGAAATCGCGGCGTCGAAGGCCGCCTACAAAGACCCCTGGCAGGACGCGTCTGCCGCTCCGATGGAAAATCAATTTTCTTCCCTGTTGCCGGTGCTCTCGTGATATTGAACATGTTCGAACTCAAGCTTGGAGCGCTCAGTTCCATTCCTCCGGGTGAAGGGCGGAATTTCGATGTTGATGGGGAGAAGATTGCGGTGTTCCACGCTCGATCGGGCGAGGTGTTTGCGGTACAAGCTTCGTGCCCGCATCGTGGCGGCCCACTGGCTGATGGTCTGTTGGGAGGATCTACGCTGATCTGTCCCCTGCACGCCTGGAAATTCGACCTTTCCACGGGAACCCCTCTGTTCGGCGATTGCGGCCTGAAGACGTACTCCGTTCGCGTGGACGACTCCGGGCAGATCGTTTTGAACTCCGAGAAGAGGTGATCTCCGCGACCCCTGTTACCGGGACCGAGAGACGTGTCTCCGTTGAGTGCCCGGTCCGGCTCCGCCCGGCTAAAGCAGACGTATGAACATTCGCCACAAAGCGACGCAGATCAGACTACTGGACTGTCACAGTGCGCCGATGCGGGCCTTTCACGTAACCTGGCTGGCATTTTTTCTCTGCTTCTTCGGCTGGTTCGGACTCGCGCCTCTGATGCCGGTCATCCGCGGAGAGCTGCATCTGACGAAAGAGCAGGTCGGCAACTCGATGATCGCGTCCGTGGCCATCACCATCCTTGTCCGCCTGCTGGCAGGGTGGCTGTGCGATCGTATCGGCCCGCGCCGCACGTACACCGGTCTGTTGGTTCTCGGATCTCTGCCGGTAATGTGCGTCGGATTCGCGCACGATTACACATCGTTCCTGATGTTTCGCCTGGCGATCGGGGCCATCGGCGCTTCCTTTGTGATCACGCAGTACCACACGTCGGTGATGTTTGCGCCGAACATCGTGGGAACTGCGAACGCGACGGCCGCGGGATGGGGCAACTTAGGCGGCGGCGTAACTCAGATCGTGATGCCATTGCTGTTCGGCGCTTATCTGAGGCTGGGGGCGGGCAGTTGGTGGAGTTGGCGGCTGGCCATGATGACGGCAGGCGTCGCGCTGCTGCTCGCGGGCGTTGCTTACTATTTTCTGACCCAGGACACGGCTGATGGAGACTTCCGCGAACTGCGATCTACGGGAGCCCTGAAGAGTTCACGCGCCTCGGGCGCTTTCGCAGAAGCATGCCGGGACTCTCGTGTTTGGGTTCTCGCCGCGCTCTATGCCGCCTCTTTCGGAATCGAACTGACGCTCGACAACGTGGCCGCGCTCTACTTCACCGATTATTTTCACCTCAGTCTTACGATGGCTGGCGTGGTCGCCGGTAGCTTTGGCGCTATGAACCTCTTCGCGCGAGCACTCGGCGGAATGGTAAGTGACCGTTGCAATCGGCGCTGGGGCTTGCCGGGCCGCGCACGGCTGCTTGGCTTTACCGTTTTTGCGGAGGGCCTTTCCATGATGCTGTTTTCGCAGATGCGCTGGTTGCCCCTGGCCATCGGCAGCATGCTGTTGACCGGCCTGTTCGTGAAGATGTCGAACGGGGCGAACTATGCAGTTGTGCCGTCAGTGAACAAGCGGGCGCTGGGCGCGGTTGCCGGTATTGTAGGTGCGGGCGGAAATCTGGGCGCAGTACTGGCTGGGTTCCTGTTCAAGACGCCGAGGTTCACCTATCCGCAAGCTCTGCTTTTTCTTGGCGTGATCATTGTCGCCTTATCGTGCCTAGCCTGGACACTAAAATTCTCGCCAGCTGGCGAAGCGATAGCGGAAGGCGCGATTGAGGCTGCGCCAGGTCGCGAATCGATGGAGCCGGACTGGAATTACATTTCGGAGCCGGGGATACAATAGTTACAAGTTATCGCCCGATGCCCGGTTTTACTTTCCGTCACTACCGCTGGCGGCGCGTGTCTGTCGTCGCCCTCCTTGCCGCCGGTTCTCTAAGTCCGTGGGGATTTGCGCAGAATGCGCCACAACCGGGGCGCTCGCGCAGTCGTGCGCCTGTCACGGCAGCCTCCGGCGGCAAAGTCTCAAAGATCGACTACCAGCGCGACATTCACGCTATTTTCGCGGCCCATTGTCTGACGTGCCACAATGCCGAAAAACGTTCGGGCGGCCTCTCGCTGGGCACGTATGCCGACATTGTGGCCGGCGGCCGAAGCGGCCGGGCGATCGAACCAGGCCGCAGCGGTGAGAGTCTGATCGTGCGGCGAGTTTTGGGCGAAGTTCTTCCTGCAATGCCGCTCGGCGGCGATCCTTTGAAAGAGGCCGAGGTCGCGACGTTGCGCGCGTGGATCGATGACGGAGCGCGCGCCACCCCCACGTCGGCAGTCGCAAAAGCGCGCTGGCAGCCCGCTCTGGGTTTGACCGAGCCTGCAATTCCGCCGGTGACCTGGCCCGGTTGGACGGCGCCGGTCGACCGTTTCACTGCCGCCTATCTGGCGAAGCAAGGCGTGGCGCGGCCGGTGCTGGTGGATTCGGCGGTGTTCGCGCGCCGCGCGTACCTCGATATCTGGGGATTGCTTCCTGCGCCCGATGAAATCCGCGCGTTCGCTGCTAGCAACGCTCCGAATAAGCGCGCGGAGCTGGTGGCGCGGCTCGGCGGCGATCCGCAGCGCTATGCGGAGAATTGGATCAGTTGGTGGAACGATCTGCTCCGCAACGATGAAGGCGTCGCCTACATATCCGAAATCGCGCAACGCAAAAGCATCACGCCTTGGCTGCTCGACGCGCTCGAAAAAGACAAGCCGTACAACCAGATCGTGAGGGAGCTGTTGAATCCCACGGCGCTAACCGATCCTGATGGGTTTCTCATCGGCGTCAACTGGCGCGGCGCAGTCAGCGCTTCACAGACGCCGCCCATGCAGGCGGCTCAAAACGCGGCGCAAATCTTCACCGGCATCAATTTTAAATGCAATTCGTGCCACGACAGTTTTATCAGCAAGTGGAAGTTAAAGGATGCCTACGCATTGGCAGCGTACTTTTCGGCGGAAGAAAAGCTACAACTCTATCGCTGCGACGTAGCCCAGGCGGGGCAGTTTGCCACCGCGGCGTACATGTATCCCGAGCTCAACCGGCCGCTTCCTTCCAACAGCATTCAGGACCGTCGCGCCACCATCGCCGCGATTTTCACCGATTCGCGCAACGGACGGCTGTCGCGCACTCTCGTCAATCGAATCTGGGAAAGGCTGATGGGCCGCGGGTTTGTCGCCGATGCAGACGATTTGGATGGCGAACCCTGGAGCCCGGAACTGCTGGACTACCTGGCCTCCGATTTCGTGAAGAGTGGCTACGACATCAAGCAGCTGATTGAGACCATCGCCGCGTCGAAAACATACCAGATGCGCGCAGTTCCCCGCCCCGATGGACCGCCTGCGCAATATTCGTTCCGTGGACCCGAACTGCGCCGCCTGAGCGCGGAGGAGTTTGCCGACGCGATCGCAACCGTTACTGGCGATTGGCACGTGGCTCGGCCGCGCCCTGTGCCGCCTCCACCAACTGCTGTCGTTGCGGCTGCCGCAGAGGCGGCGCACACGGCAACGGCGCTGGCGAACGCGAAGGTGGCTGGCGTGGTGCTGTCCTCCGAGGGCGCACGGTTGCCCGGCGTGTTTTCCGGCGCGCCCGTCGACACCGAACAGAACCTGACTATAAATCAGGTGCTCACGCGGACCGCTACCGAAACGGCCGTCAGCCGCGCGGCAGCAGCGGTCGCAGCAACGGCAACCAATCGCGCGCCTGCTCCGGTTCCGCCGCCTCCTCCGGTCGCGCCTGGCAATTACGCGCGCGAATGGCGAATCGCCGCGAGCAATCTGACGCGTGCGCTTGGTCGCCCGATTCGCGATCAGGTCAATACCAGCCGCGATGCGCAGGCCACCAGTATGCAGGCCGTGGAACTGGTGAACGGAGAGACGCTGAACCACTGGCTGTGGCGGGGAGCCCAGAAAATGTTGGGAGCTTTACCGGCAGTGCCCGTGAGCCTGTTCAGCCGCCAGGTGAGCGGCGATCCGTTCCACCCTCCGGCGCCCGTGCTCATCCCAAATCCAGGCGCCCCGGAGACGGCCGCCAGCGAGACGATACTGCCCGTGATTCCAGCGCCTCCGCCGCCTCCTCCACCGATGCCGGTTCCGTTCCGCATCGACATTTCCCACTCGCAAAAGCTCTATCTCATCGTGGAGGACAATCTCTCCACGGCGCCGGATAAAGCCGCGCCTATCTGGCTGCACGCCTTCTTCACCGCCGCAGACGGCTCCCGGACGGCGTTGACAGCGCTGCGGCCCGCGTCGATGAGTGGCTTGCGCGAAGACGGCGCGCCAATCGTTCCGCTGAACACGCAGGCGCCGGTCGCGGATGCCGTCCGCGTTAAGTTTCCTTCCGACTTGGTTTACGATATTTCAGGTCGCGGCTTCACCAGCTTCGAAGGCATTCCTTTCTTCGAAAACAAGCCGTTGATACAGGGTGAAGGCGTATCGGGCCGTTTCTTTGTCTTCGATCAAAAGCCGAGCCTCGATCGGCTGGCGCCGCCTACGCCGGAAACGCCAGTGCCGTCATTGCCTGCGATCAAGACATCGACGGCAGCCGTCGACCGCGTTTACTGGTATCTGCTTGGGCGAGCGCCCTTGCCTGCGGAACGTCAAGTCGCGCTCGCCGCGCTGCGCGATTCATCCCATACAGCGGGCCCAAGCGCGCCGGGCCTGGCCGATCTACTTTGGTCCGTAATGATGAGTCCTGAGTTTCAGTTCATTCGTTGAGATATCGCCATGGGTAGAAAATTCGAAATTGAGCTTACCGCGGAAGAGTCCCGCATCGCGAAAAAGATCGATCGTCGCGGCTTTATGGCGGGAGGCGTAAGCGCCGCGGCCACGCTGGCATCGCTTATCGGTTCCGAGCCTCAATTGCTGCGAGCCGATGCGCCCGCGCCTACCGCGGATTCCCTCATCCTCCTTTGGATGGCGGGCGGAATGGCTTCTACAGAGACCTTCGATCCGAAGCGCTACACGCCGTTCGCGCCCGGCGTGCGCACGAGCGAAGTTCTCAGCACATTCCCAGCGATCGACACTGCGGTTGACCACATCAAGTTCTCTCAAGGCCTCGAATCGGTTGGCAAAGTGATCGACAGGGGTTCGCTCATCCGCTCTTTTCAGGCCGCCGACCTCGGTTTCATTCTTCACTCACGCCACCAATTCCATTGGCATACGGGTTATGTACCGCCCCAACCTATGGCGGTGCCACATATCGGCGCAGTAATCGCCAAAACGCTTGGCCCGCGGGTCGAAACGATGCCTCCGTTCATTTCGATCGGCCAGAACCTGGAGATTGGCGGCGAATCGGCGGCTCTGAAATCGTTCCACACGGCCGGTTTTCTGGGCAGCGAATACGGTCCGGTGCTGTTGTCGGATCCGCAGGATGCGGCCTCGGCGGTGCGGCCGCCCTCCGACCTCGGCAGCGCGCGCTTCGTAAGCCGCCGCAAATTATACGAGAAGGTGCTCGCAAATCAGCCTGTTTACCAGTTTGCCGGCGATTACCAGAGACGGAGTCTGCTACGCTCTCTCGACGCTGCGGACCGGCTGTTGACCTCACCCTCGGCCAAAGCTTTCGATCTTTCTCTCGAAGACAGAAAGAGATTTGACGTCTACAACACCAGCCGCTTCGGACAGGGTTGCCTGTTGGCGCGGCGACTGGTGGAGTCCGGCGCGCGTTACGTCGAAGTGACCAGCGAGTACATTCCCTTTCGTTGGTGGGACAGCCACCAGGACGGCCATTCGCGCGCGGAGATGATGAAGAAGATCATCGATGGGCCGGTCGCGCAGTTGATTCTCGATCTCGAAGAGCGCGGGCTTTTGAAGCGCACGCTTGTAGTGCTGGCCAGCGAATTCAGCCGCGACGCCGTCACAGAGGGCAAGGTCGGCAAAGAAGTGAAGGACCAGGCGAACACGCCGGACGTGATGACCCTGCCCGCGCATTACGGCATGCACCGCCATTTCACGGCGGCGGGTTCTGTGCTGATGTTCGGCGGCGGAGTCAAAAAAGGGTTCGTCTACGGCAAAACGGCCGCCGAACGGCCCTGCACCACCATCGAAAATCCGCTGCCGGTGGAGGACCTTCACGCGACCATTTATCACGCGTTGGGCATCGCGCCCGATCAGTATTTTCTGAATGAGAAGCGGCCCGTGTACGTGACAAAGGACGGCAAGGGAAAGCCGGCAACGGAGCTCTTCGCGTAGTGGTTATGCGAACGCGGCGGCTAGCGCGATCAGCAACGAACCGAGTCCAACGAATGCAATCCCGAGAACCCGCGCTACGAGTTCGCCTCGCGGGGCCAGCCGTTCCGCGGTGATGGCTGCCGTCACGAGAGCCATCGCGCGCAGATCCATAACACCGATGGCTAAGAGCGCAACTGAAAAGCCGGCGCAGCAGTAGGCACAGTGGCGGCCCAGACGCATGCCTTGCCGCCAAGCCGTACCGGCGCCCCCGGGTAACGTACCGCCGTTTCCCGGCGCGACCCGGCAGCAGCCAAGATGATGCGCCTTGAGCGAGGTGAACTGCATCGCGCCGGCGATCAGAACGGCTACGCCGGCGGCGATCGGAACCGCGCGCGCCAGCGCAGGCTGTTGCATCTCGAGCGATGCCAGCGCAACGCCAAGAGGATAGACCGCCACTCCCAACAAAGTCCACACGAAGAAGTAGCCAAGGCCGGCTAGCATGGTCAGCCATGCCTTGCGAGTTTCGCCAGTGCTACCGACGGCATGGCGGTAGCGCCGCAGCATCGGCGCGAGCGACGGCAACATCATCGCGACCATCATCACAACCCACATGCTGAGGAACGACTCTGCGGCCTGCGGCCAGGACTGTCCGGGCATCCGCATCCACACCATCGACATCGTCCAGCCGCCCGCCATCGGCATCCCTGGCATTGCCGACATGGATGCGCACCAGACAATGGTCAACGCCGCGCTGGCGGCAAAAAGCAACGCGGAGATACCGATGAAGGCGCGATCGGAAGTGCGCTCGCAAGCCAACCGAAGGTCCATGCTGCGACTGGTGCGGGAATCCAGATTGTCGGCAAAGGTAGTTGTGTCGGTCATGATCGGCCTGGTGGTTCAGCGCCCACCGGCTCCCAAGTCGTCCGAATATCCGGCCTTCAGGCGCGACCACTGGGTGGTGGGACGCCCGTCGGTACGGGTATTCTGCTCGCCTTCAAACCGATGTGGCCAGCCGGCCGGGGAGTCCTCCCACTTCTCCTGCCGTCCGTAGACGGTCAAGTCGAGCAACCGGTAGCTATTGTCCATCACCTCGACGCCGCGACTCGTGGTCCAGTAAGTCTCGAATACGTTGGATCCCTTCCGCAAGTAACAAACGATGTGCATCCTACCCACGCGACGTCCAACCAAGAGAGTGTTGACCGAGTCCTGAGCCGAATACCATGGCATTTCCCATCCCATGAAATCGCGGTAGCGGGCGCTCTCCTCGTACGGGCCTTGGCAAAACACAGCGAAGGTGACATCGCGCGAATGAATGTAGGACAACTCGCGCACCTGCGAGGTAACCCAGGTACACCCCTCGCACTGCTCAGGCGCGGGGTGGCCGGCGTACCACATGAAGTAGTAGGCGAGCAGCATGCGGCGACCCTCAAATGCGTCTAATAACGTAACCGCGCCACATTCTCCAATGAGCGGCGTGGCGCCGTCCACCGCAACCATTGGGAGCCGCCGGCGCGCGGCCGCTATGGCGTCGCCTTCTTTTGTGTGAGCCTTCTCCCGCTCGCGCAATGCGTCCAGTTCGGCCTGGAAGGCATCACGATCCACCACCACAGGCGATGCAGGTTCGTCTTTGATGAAGCCGATCATGGTTCTCTCCATTGGTCGTCGCACTCATGCTTTCGCATCGGCGTCGCGCTTTCGGAAGGCGGCTTCTCCAGCATCGGAGACCTGGACCCACTTCGGATCCGGCGAGGCCGCGGCGTCGTAATTGTCGTGCCAGTTCCACCACTTGTACGGCGGCGTCTGAGGGTAACCCTCGGGCGAATCCTCCCAAATTTCCTGACGGCCCAGCGGCGTGATATCGAGGTAGCTCCAGACGCTCCCCATCGCCTCATCGCCGCGATTGTTGATGAAGTAGGTGTGGAAAATTTTGTCATGCTCATCGCGGAAGAACACGTTGTGGCCATGCCACTCGTCCACGCCGAAGTCTTTGTCGAAACTGTCGGTGATGGTGTACCAGGGCATCTCCCAGCCCATACGGGCCTTCACACGCGCGATGTCCGCCTGCGGCGCGCGTGACGCATACACGAGCGTGGTGTCGCGTTCATTCAGATGCGCCAAATGGGATACCTGATCGGCGCCCAGGGAGCAGCCGCGGCAGGCGTGCTCGGGCCAGCCGAACACCCCGGGCTCGAAGAAAGCGCGATAGACGATCAATTGGCGGCGCCCCTCGAACAGGTCGAGCAGACTTACCTTGCCATTCGGTCCGTCGAACTCGTACTTCTTCTCCA
>DATAUH010000617.1:0-10990 GCA_036268375.1 Bryobacteraceae bacterium
GCCAAAATTAACAGCTTTCGACTCCCCTGAATTGCCGTTTTCCCACCCATCCGCCGCCCCGCCACGCCGCAGTCGTAAAATCTCGCTCGTTCGACACTTAAACCATACCGGATTCCCCCGTTCCGGTACCACGCAAGGCCCGTGTCCCGATTAAGCTATAGATTACGCCTATAATGTGTACCGGGACATTGCTTGTCGTGAATCATGTCTGAGACCGTCAGCCAGATCGGCCGATACAAGATTTTAGGCGAACTCGGCCGCGGCGGCTTTGGTCGCGTCTACCGCGCCTACGATCCTTCGGTCGGTCGTCAACTCGCCATTAAGCTGCTCACCAGCGGCGGCAAGGAGGTCCTCGCCCGCTTCCGCAACGAAGCCAAAGTTGCCGGCAATCTGCGTCACGAAAACATCGTCACGGTCTATGAATACGGCGAATACGAAGGCCAACCCTTCCTCGCCATGGAGTACCTCGAAGGCGAAGATCTCTTCCACATCCTCGCGTCCAGCCGCCGCCTCAGCCTCCTCGAGAAGTGCGAAATCATGTCCCAGGTTGCCGAAGGGCTCTATTGCGCCCATCGCGCCGGCATCATCCACCGCGACATCAAGCCCGCCAACATCATGGTCCTGCCCGATGGCCGGGTCAAGATCATGGATTTCGGCATCGCGCGCGTCACCCAGAACCACGACGCCACCCGCCTCACTCAGGAAGGCTGGCTCATCGGCACCGTGCTCTACATGGCGCCCGAGCAGTTCAGCGGCGGCGAAGTAAACAGCCTCAGCGACATCTTTGCTTACGGCGTCGTGTTCTACGAACTCCTCACCGGTAAGCACCCCTTCGAAGCCAGCGATTCGCGCCGGCTGATGTACAACATCAGCTTCTCCGACCCGCCGCCCGTCGCCGATTTCGAGCCCCAGTGTCCCGACGCGCTTGAGCGCATCATCCGGCGGCTCATTGCCAAGGAGCGCGACGTCCGCTACCAGTCTCTGAAAGACGTCATCTTCGACACCGGCCTTCTGCTCACCGACATTCGCAGACAACGCGCCGAAGAGCTCGTCACCCAGGCCCAGCAGCAGATCGATAACAAAGACCTGGAAACGGCGCAGTCGCTCGTCAGCGAAGCTCTGCGCCTCGATTCGTCCCATCGCATTGCGCGCAGCCTGCACGAAACCCTGCAGCGGCAGCTTCAGCACCGCGCCCTGCAGCCGCGCGTCGACGCCTTTCTGTCGGCCGGCGAAGACCATCTCGCCCAGCGCCGCCTCGCCGAGGCCGTCCAGGACTTCGAGTCGGCTCTCCGCCTGGATAGCGAAAACATCAACATTCAGGGCCGTCTCGCCTTTGCCCGCGGCCTGCTCGACCGCAACAAGGCCGCCGCTTCGCTGGTCACCGAAGCCCGTGGTGAGCTCGATCGCCTCAACCTCACTCTCGCCTCCCGCAAAATCTCCGATGCGCTGCGTCACGATCCCGACAACGCAGCAGCTTCAGAACTCATGTCGCGCATCCAGCGCGAAATGGACAATCGCCAGCGCGAGCAGCGCGTCGAAGCCGCCCTCCGCCGCGCTGAAGGTCTCATCTTGCTGCGCTCCTTCGGCGAAGCTATCGAGTTGCTCGAGGGCCTCGGCGAAGATGCCAAATCCCAAAAGGTCGAAAGCCTCCTCAACTGGCTGCGCGCCGAAAAACAGGAGCGAGAGCGCAAGGAACGCCTGAAGACCGAAATGGCGGCCGCCACCGAACTGCTCCGCGCGCGCCGCCTGGATGAGGCCGTACGCCGTCTCGAGGCGCTTCAGCAAAGCTATCCCGAGGAGCAGGAAGTCGCCCACCTGCTGGCCTACGCGCACAAGGAAATGGTCGCCGAAGCCCGCTCCCGCGCTGTCGACGAAGTGGGCGCCAAGGCCAACACGCTGGTTGCAGCCGAAAACTTCGCCCAGGCCATCTCCCTTCTCGAAAACGGGCTCAAGCAGTACCCCGGTGAAATCCTGCTCATTCGCCTGCTCGGCAACGCCATGGCCGCCAAGGCCGATTGGGACCGCCGCCAGGCGATCGATGCCGCCATTCGCGACGCCTCCAAATTGCGCGAGCAGCGCCGTTACGCCGAAGCCATCGAGTTGGTCGAGACCACCCTGCGCGATTACAGTTCCGACCCCGCGCTGCTCACCCTCCTCGAACAGCTCGAACACGATTGGGCGAACAAGCGGCGCGACGACGCCGTCCGCAAGGCCGTCGAGCAGGCCGAGAGCCTCCTGCGTCGCGGCGAACCCTTCGAGGCCCAGCAGCAGCTCCGGCAGGCGCTCGTTCAATATCCCGACGAAGAGCGCCTCACCCGCCTCCTGCAGCGCGCCGATGAACAGGCGCTCGCGCTCGAAAAAACCCGCGCCATCGACGAAATCACGCGCGAAGTCTCCTTGCGTTCCGAAGCTCAGGATTTCACCGGCGCGCTCGCCGCCATCGATCAGGGCCTGCGGAAATGGTCCGGTGAGAACGTCCTGCTCGCACTGCGTAGCCAGACCGTCGCCGCCGAAGCCGACTGGAAGCGCCGCAATGAAATTCAGGCCGCTTCGCAACGCGCCGCCGGGCTCGCCGCCGCCGGAAAATTTGCCGAGGCCCTCGCCGCCGTCGCCGACGCCGCGCGCAGCTATCCCGGCGATACCCAACTCGAACAACTCGAAGCCCGCATCAAGCTCGATTGGGAACGTCACAAGTGGCGCGAGGCCGTTCGCGGCGTTGCCAGCGAAGCCCGCCTGCTGCTCAACCGCGGCCGTCTCGACGAAGCCGCCGACCTCCTGAAGGACGCGCTATCCCGCTATGCGGGCGAACCCGAGTTAGACGCCCTCTCGGCCCAGGTTCGCGACGCCATCCAGGCTCGCGACAGAGCCCGCGCTGTCGAAAGGCTCGTTCGTGAATCGAAGGAATCGGTTGCCGCCGGCCGTTTCGATGATGCTCGCGCCTCGCTTGAGGCCGGTCTCGTCAACTTCCCCCGCGAGCGTGCTCTCATCGAGCAGTTGGAAGCCGTCAAAACGGCAAAGAAGGAATGGGAGCGCCAGCAGGCCGCCGAACGCGCCATCGCCGAAGCCTTGCAACTCGCCGGCGAACAGAAATTCGAGCAGGCGCTCGCCGCGCTCTCACGCGTCGGCTTCTCTTCCCCGGCCCTTGTCGAAACACGCAATCGCATCGAGCGCGAACGCAGCCAGTATGAACGCCGCGCCGCCATCGAAAAATCCGCGGCCGACGCAGCCGCGCTGATATCCAACGGCCAGCTGGACGAAGCCATCAAGCTCCTCAACCAGCTTACGTCCCGCTACCCTGGCGAACCGCACTGGCAGCCGTTGATGGCGCGCGCGCAGGCCGCCATGGCCGAGCGTAAAACCGCCGAAGAACGCCGCAACGCCATCGAAAAAACTGTGCGCGAATGCGAGAAGCTCAGCGCACAGAACCGCTTCGACGATGCCTTCGCCCTCCTCCGCAAGGCGCTCGAACGCTACGCCGGCGACGATGCCCTGGTCGAATTCGAAGACCGCCTGAAGTCTCGACATGAGCAGTATCGCCGCGCGCGCGCCATCGAGCAGGCGGCCGCGCAAGGCGAGTCTCTCATCGCCGCCGGACGCTTCGAAGAGGCCGTTGCCGCGCTCAACCAATCCTGCGCGGCTTTCCCCGCTGAATCAGTGCTTCGCTCGTTGCTCGCGCGCGCCGAAAAGGCGCTCGAGTCCGGCCGCGAAACCGAACGTGCGCTCGAGGAAGGCCGCCAGCTCCTCGATGCCGAACGCTTCGAAGATGCGCTCCAACTGCTGGAACGCACCCTCGCCGCCCGCCCCGGTCATGCAGCTCTGGGCCAAATGGCCGCCACTGCGCGCGAAAAACTCGAGCTTCGCCGCCAGGACGAGGCCATCACCGCCATTGCCGAAGGCGCCCGGTCCGTCGCCCAGGCCCGCGATTTCGAACGCGCGCTCCTCATGGTCGATCGCGGCCTCGAAAAGTGGCCCCGCAACGAGCGCCTTCTCGAACTGCAGCGCTCCCTCCGCGCCGACCGCGAACAGTGGCAGCGCCAGCAGACGCGCCGCCAAACAGTCGAAGATCTCCAGCAGCTCATTCGCCAGCAGCGCTATTCCGAAGCCCGCAAGCGCGCCGAACAATCGCTCGAAACCTATCCCAAAGATCCCGACCTCCTCCGCATCATCGACGAGTGCGCCATGCGCGAAATCCTCGCGCAGGCCGCCGCCGCTGGCGCCGCCGGCAAACCGCACGAGGGCCTCCGCCTCCTGGAGCAATCCGCGGCCACTTACGGTTCCCGCCCGGAATGGGTTGAACTGCAGAATCGTCTCCGCGCAGAAAGCGCCGCCTTCGAACGCCTCACCGCTATTCACAAAATCGCTCAGCAGGCCCGCGATCTCGCCGCCGCCAACGATTTCGATGGCGCCTTCCAGTTGCTCACGCGCGCCCGAGGCCAGTACCCCAAAGAGGCTGAGCTCGAGCAAGCCCGTCAGGCCGTCGCCGATCTCAAAGCCGCGCACGATCGCAAAGCCGCTATCGAAAAGCGCGTCGCGGAGTGCGCCCGCCTCGCCGAACGCGGCCAATTCCGTGAGGCAATCGACCACGCCAGGCACGCTCTCGAAGAGTTCCCCAAAGAACCCGCGCTCCTCGACATCCGCCGCCGTCTCGAAGAACAGCTCAAGACCAACGCGCTGCGCGAGCAACGCCAGCAGACCGTCGAGCGGTTGCGCGCGCTCGACGAAACCGTCGCCCAGACCGCCGGTTCCACCGCCCTCGCCGAACTCCGCTCCGAAATCGACGCCCTCGTCGCGCAGTATCCGCAGGATCAGGAAATCCGCTCCCTCTCCGCCGCCCCTCTCGAACAGCTGTCCGACATCGAGCAGGCCAAAGGCGCTCTCCTTCAACGTAATTTCGACCGCGCCATTGAGCTTTGCCACAAGTATCTGAAGCGGTTCCCGGAGCACGCCACCTTCAGCTCGCTCGAAAAGGACGCCGAACGAGGACGCCGCGCCGCCAGCCTGGATGAGATTCGCCGCCGCATCGAGGCTGAATCCGATCTCGCCACTCGCGCCAAGTTGCTGGAGGAAGCGCTCTCCCGTTATCCCGACGAAGCCTCCCTGCAAAGCGAGCTGCAGTTCACTCGCAACAAGCTCGGCTTAATCGAAAGCATCGTCGCCGCCGCCCGCGCCCATGAAGCCGCCGGCGCCTGGGATCAGGCCCTTGAGCAGTGGAACAAGCTCGCCACTATTTACGACAAGTACCCCGGCCTCGCCGCCGAAATCGAACGCGCTCGCTCTGCCGGCGAGCAGGCCAACGCCGCCGCCATCACCGGTTGGACCGCCCAGATCGAGGCCCTCATTGCGGCCGGCGATTTCGACAAGGCGCGCGACCTCGTCACGCGCGCGCTCTCCGAACTGCCCACAGTCTCCGCCCTCCGCGAGCTTGCCCGCAAAATTGACGAACTGCGCGACCAGCAGCGCCGCATTCGCGAGCTGCAACGCGCCCTGCGCGGTTTGCGCGAAGGGTCCAAATGGGACCAGCTTGAGGCCAATGCTAAAGAATCGCTCCAATTGAGCGCTGGCCATCCCAAGCTCCGCGCCTCCGTCCTCGAAAAACTGCTTGAGCAGATCCGCCCCGTCGCCGATCGCGATTGGCGACGCGCCGAAAGCCTGATAGCGATCA
The DNA here is from genome assembly GCA_036268375.1 of Bryobacteraceae bacterium. Lineage (GTDB taxonomy): Bacteria > Acidobacteriota > Terriglobia > Bryobacterales > Bryobacteraceae > PALSA-243. Next base: position 5,663 of record DATAUH010000617.1, read on the forward strand.
TTCAATCCGCCGACCCGCAATTTGCCGCTCCCGAAGACTTACAGCGCGTCATCGCCAAAGGCAAACGGCAGGCCGCCATCGACGCCGCCGTGCAAAGCGCCGAACAGCTCCGCTCCAAAGGCAGCCTGCGCGAGGCCCTTGCGGAGATCGAACGCGCCCTCAGCCAATTCGCCGACGATTCGCGCCTGCAGTCCCTGCGCAAGGCTCTCGAAGAGCAACTGCGGAAGCAGCGCGCCGAAATCACCGCCGAGCTTAGCCAAATCCGCGCCGCGTCCGATCGCGCCGCCACCGCCGCCGAGCTCGACACCCTCAACTCCCGCGCCTCCGCCATCGCCGCCCGCGCCCAAGCCGATCCCGAGCTCGCCGCGCTCGTTCGCGACGCCACCAACGCCATCACCACGCGCCGGCGCCAGTTGAGCCGCGCCCGCATGTCCACCGCGCTTCGTGAAAAGCGCACCCCCATCCTCATCGGCGCCGCCGCGGCTGCGGTTGTGCTCGGATGGTTTTTCTTCAAGCCCAGCGGCGTCTCCGTCACCGTCGAATCCAGCGTTTCCGGCGCTTCCGTGAGCGTCGGCGGCCAGCAGTGCGTCACTCCGCAGTGCTCTCTTTCCCTCAAGCCCGGTTCTTATTCCCTCACTGCCGCCAAAAAAGGCTTCCAAACGGTAACGATCCCAGTAACCGTAGCCAATTCCGCCGTCAAAGTGCCCCTTTCTTTGCAGCCCGTCGCTGAGCTGTTGCAGGTGAATACCAATTTTGAGAGCGGCTCCGTCTCTATCGATGGCAACCTGGCCGGTCCCCTTCGCAACAGCCAGTTCTCGCAATCCGGCATCGCGCCCGGAGCGCACGACATCCGCATCACCGGCGGCGACGCCGAATTCGACGTCCAATGGCGTAGCGCCGCTGGTGAACAACCGCAGTTGATTGCACCCATCTCCGCCCGCAACGTGCAGGCCGTCGTCGTCGCCAACGCCGATGGCAAGGGAGCCATCGCCTGTAATTGCGACGCCTCCAAAACGCTCGTCGACGGAGCCCCGGCCGGCGCGGCGCAGCCCAACGGAACCACCGCCCTGCCGCAGTTGGCCGAAGGCGCGCGCCAGATCTCCGTCGACGGCCGCAACATGGTCGTCGACATCACGTCCAGCCCCGCCTTGAATATCTTCCTCACCGTCGATCGCAACGTCGGCATGCTGATCGTCCACACCAGCGTCGACGATGCCAAGGTCTACATCAACAACCAGCTCTATGCGCGCCACACCGAACAGAGCGTTCTTCGCCTTCCGCTACCTGTAGGCCCATATTCCGTGCGCGTCGAGAAGGACAACTTCCGCAGCCCGGCCCTTCAGACCGCGAACCTTGTCAAAGGCGAAGAGAAGCAGCTCGATTTTGTCTTCGCCCCCGCGCTCGTGCCGCTCGAAATCGCCGGCGCCCAGCCGCGCGCCCAAGTCAAACTCGACGGTAAAACCATTGGCGAAACCGATGCCGCCGGCCGCTTCCACGGCGAGGTTGCCCCCGGCGCTCACGCCATCGAGCTTTCAAAGGAAGGTTTCGCGTCTGCCCGTTTCGAAGCCCAGTTCAACCCCGGTCGCGGACCCGTGCGCCCCACTCCCGCCCAGCTCGCAATGGCTAAATCCGCCGCCCCTCAGCCTCCCCCTCCCACGCCACCCGCGCCCGATAACAAGAAAGCGGATACCGATGCGCAGGAGTGGGCGGCTGTCGCCGGTTCGAACAAAGTCGACGACCTGCAGGAATATCTCGGCAGGCACCGTGGCGGCCCTCACGCGCGCGATGCCCAGGCGCGCATCGACCAGTTACAGCAGGCCGACGCCGTGCGCCGCGACGATGCGGATTGGAACGGCCTCGACAAAAACAATCGCGCCGCCCTGCAAGATTACCTAAACCGCCACAGCGGCGGCCGCCATGCGCAGGATGCCCAGACTCAGCTTCAGGCGCTCGAGAAGACCGAAACCGATGCTGCGGCCGCTGCCGCTACAGCCGCCGAGCACAAAAAATCACAGGATCGCGTCGACCAGAAAAAGGCCTCCGATACTCAATCCATTCAGGCCGCTCTGAGCGACTTTGCTGCCGCCTATAACAAGCTGGACGCGCGCACCATCTCACAGGTCGCCTCACCTGCCATCTCGCAGACCTTCAACGCCCATTACTTCGGGCAATTTAAATCGATCGTCTACCAACTCACCCCCAGCGCCGCACCCGTAATCAACGGCGATTCAGCGACCGTAGTTTGCAACCGCAACATGGTATCCGCAGTAGCCAAGAGCGGCGAAAAGATTCCTGGCAAAGCCGACCACGTCCGCGTCACGCTAGTACACGCGGGCGGCCGCTGGATGATTCAAGCAATCGATCAGATGTAAAAAGAAGAAGTCGAGGGAGTCAGAAGCCTGGAGTCAGAATAAGAAGCTGCACCGATCGTCTCTGCCGCACGCCCGCCCCGGCCAGATACGCGAAGCTGTATGCCCATCTCCAAACCAGCCCGCACCTTTCAGGATCTGCTGGTCTGGCAGAAGGCTCACAAATTCGTGCTCGAAACATACACCTTCACGGCAGCGTTTCCCAAGCACGAAACCTACAGCCTAACGTCACAGATGCGCCGCGCAGCGATATCCATTCCAGCCAACATCGCCGCAGGATTCCGCCGCCGCGGCAAAGCCGACAAGGCCAGGTTCATGAATATAGCCGAGGGATCAATCGAAGAGTGCCGCTACTTCCTAATCCTCGCCAAGGACCTAGGATACGGAGACCCACAAAAACTCTCCCTAATGCTGGAAGAAGTCAGCCGCCTCCTGAACGCCTACACCGCAGCCATTCTAAGTTCCGGCGGCTAACTTCCGCACCCACAGGGCGGCAAGCGGCAAGGCGAAGCCTTGCGCGTTTATTCCGTGTGTCTCGCACCCGGGCCAACCCACGCCTTGGCTCAGTCATAGTAAGGCGAAGCCGAGCGCACCATTCTAGCCGCCCAGCAAAGCAAAGCCGGGCCAACCCACGCCCCGGCTCAGTCATAGTAAGGCGAAGCCGAGCGCGCCATTCTAGCCGCCCAGCAAGCAAAGCCGGGCCAACCCACGCCCCAGCTCAGTCATAGCAAGGCGAAGCCTTGCGCACCATTCGACCCCGTCCCACAAAGCAAAAGCCAGGGCGCCCACGCCCCGGCTCAGTCATCGCAAGGCGAAGCCTTGCCCTCTTATTCTGACTCCTGACTCCTGACTCCCTCGACTCCTTTATCCCGCCAGGGATAAGCAAGGCGAAGCCTTGCCGCCGCTAATGCCCAAACTCGTACGACAGCGCCACCAGCGGAGTCACCGTCTGGCGCAACCCCTTATTATCCAGCTTGAACAACACATCGCCAATCAAAAGCAGCTTGCCGAATAAGTTATACTTCAATCCCACCGCGCCACTATTCAATCCAATCGTGTCGATTCCGCCGCTGATTGTCGGCAACACAAGGCTGCCCGTCCCGCCCGGAATATTCTGCGTCACCGTATCGGAAAGAAACGCGCGCGGCGCATCAAACAACGTCTGCCCCAGATAGTCGAAGGACACCGTCAGCCGCCGCGTCACGCCCGTATCCGCTCCCAGCGCGTAGGTAAGCTGCCGCGGCAGATTGTGTTTCGTCGCGGGACCGTTTTGCACGATCGTATTATCCGCGGCGTCTTCGCCGACCGTCGTCCCTGTGATGTTACCGGCGAGAATCGATTGCCCGTTCCAGCCAAAACCCAGGTTCATGTGCGGAGAAAACCGATGCCGTCCGGAGATGGCCACAAACGGTTTCACTCCTGTCGATCCCGACCCGAGATACTCCCGCGCGCTGCCGGTAGGCGTCCGCACGTCCACGCCAAACGCCACTGCCAGATTCTCGTTGCTGTATACATTTCCCTTCACGCGAAACGTTACGTCGCCGATGCCGGAGGCGCTTCCGCTGCTTGTGTAGGTGTTCGTCAACGCCCCGCCGGCGTTAAACTCGTGCGGATTGCCGATCGGCGGCGCCCCAGGCGCCGGGATAAACGTCGGCCCCGAAATGCGCATAATCGTAGCGCTGGAACTGGCTGACATCCGCACATCCACGATCGGAACCGCTACCGAGACGTCAATGCGGTCCGTGATTCCGACGGTTCCAAACAGAACCGTCTGATCCATTTTCAAGTCAATATTGTTGACCGTGGAGATGACATCGGCCTCATAGGTTTCGTCAGCTCCGCCCGGTCCAGTGCCGGGCACGTGCGAGAAAACCGCCGGGACCTTATGCAGATCGATTCCGTCCAGGTTGCCGAAGCGAAACCGCTGGTAGCTCGTACCGAACGAGAACTTGCCGCGGCCGATGGTTTCGGCGCGCTCCGTGTACACCGGGCCCAGACTGGTCGCCGTGCGAACAAATGCGCCCGTCGCCTGATCGTACTTATAGGTAAATCCCGACGCTGGCGAAATCAGCGGCAGCGTGACTAACTGCGTCGCGATCGCCGTGCTCACCGTCTGGTTAAGAACCGATTGCGACGACCCGATGAAGTGCGCGAAGTGAGAGAACGCAGGATTGTTAAAGAGCGTCAGACCGGTCGACCCGAATAAATTCGGTAACACGCAGCCCGGCTCACCCGTATGTCCCTGACACTGGCCAATTACGACCGTCCCCGGCGTCAGTACTTGACCGCTCGTCTGCCCGAACAGTTGCGGGCAGAGAAATAAAAACATTACTTTACTGAAGTTATTCTTCATAAACTAGTCGCTTTAACCTGCCTAATCGCCGGTCGGATTCTATCACAGCCAGCTCTGTCATTTACCTGCATGATTGCTAGTGAGCGAGAGATGGCCGGCGTTTCAGCTCTGGTACACTCCCGGTAGTTACTTTAACTTACTCCCGCGTGAAATCAGTTGGACGGGAAACCGCACGGAAGGTACCTACCGGATTATCCTCTCGTCCGTTGCCTGTCCGAAGCTCGCACGAAAATAGGACGCGACGCATCGTCCAGTTATTCCAAACTATTTTTTCCGGAGCCGCCTCGTCCCTGCCTCGCAACGCTACTCTCCAGTATCCACATGGGAGAACCAGGAAAGAAGACAAAGTTCGTGAATAATGAATCTGCGGGGACATTTGGGTCCTAGGGTATTTACCCTATGCAATCCACGGCCGCGTATGCCCAGGCGTATATATTCGGCCAAGTAAGTTATCATCTGTTCTAACTCAATCAGTACTTACAGAATTCCCAGGCGTCGCGCGATTTCCAAGGCCCGCCCGCGTTCCGTTCTCCGTCCGAGACTCCACGTCGTCCACTATCCAATACGTGGCATCACGCTTCACCGCGCCACTCGTATTCCGAATCC
>DATAUH010000618.1:0-14947 GCA_036268375.1 Bryobacteraceae bacterium
TCAGAGCGCTTGACCGGCGCGTTGCTGGATCGCTTGACCCATCATGTTCACATTCTGGAAATGAACGGCGAAAGTTACCGGCTCAAAGAAAGTAAAGCTCAGAAAGCGGCTCGCAAATCTAAGCCGGAGCTATCTTAACCCGACTTTCGCACTTGGCCGCATATACCACGCCGAAGCCGTTTGTTTTCAATGACGGCTTCGCCAAGGTCTGCACTACATTTTGAGTTGAGGCATAGCCGCGGCCGGCGCGCCGACCAGTCGCGGAAGAGGCTGCTTGGGGAGAACCAGCTTCAGTTGATGCAGCAATAGCGCCAAGTCGGCTTCCGGCTCGGTGTAGCGCGGCATCACCAGATAGCGCCCGTCCGTCGTCGGCAGCCACACGTCGAGCGTCTGGATCGTCGCCAGTTTCTCCATTACTGCTCTGGGGCTCAAGCCCGGTGCGTGCGCCTGCAATCGGTACTTCAGCGTTGCCGTCAAGCAGTACGCCAGAAAGGCGACCAAGATGTGAGCATCGACGCGGCGCTCCAGTTGGTGATAGATCGGTCGAATGCCTAAGTCGCTCTTCAGACATTTGAACGCCGCTTCGATTTGCACTAACTGCATGTACCGATCCCACAATGCTGCCGGATCCTCCGACACCAAGTTCGTGCGCAGCAGATAGTGACCGTCGCGTAGTTGCGCGTCCTGCAGTTTGACCTTATCCAGTTGAAAGGTGAACGTCTTCCGCGTCACCGCCTGGCCAGCGGGGGGCAGTTGGATTTTTACGTATCCGAACGCTCGCCCGGCTTCGGTTTTCGCTGCGCCGACCCGCATCAATAGCTGGTCCCGCTTCGGGCAACTGCGCCGCATGGCGCGCAGCTTCCATAGCAGCCGCGCCAGTTTCTTCCGCCGGATCGCGATCTCTTTCGCCTGCCGGCCCTCGCTCTTCGCCAGCACGTATAACTCGCCGTCCTGACTGAATAGCTTTACTTCCACTGAGTCGCGCACTTTATGCCATGGCAGGTCAAGCCACTGCTTCTCATGCTGAGTCACTCGCCCCCGCGGCGTCCCCACTAGATAGAACATCTCCTGATCGCTGGCACGCATCTCCGCCAGAATCGCCTCCGTCGGAATCCCGCGATCCATCAGCCATACACGCCGCGCCTGGCCGTAAAGATCTTCGATCTTTTTCAGGAACCCGCGCAGCGTCGTCTTATCCGACGTGTTGCCGTCCATCACTTCGTAGGCAAGCGGAAACCCTGCGGGCGTGATCACCAGCGCCACTACCACCTGCTTGCAGTTCGGCCGCCCGTCGCGGCTGTAGCCCCGCTTGGCTTTGGGATTGAGTTCGGCTTCCCCTTCCACGTATGTGCTCGTCAGGTCGTACAGCAGTACATCGAACTGCGCATCGAACAGTTGCTTCCAACGTTGCTGCAGATGTTGGAACAGCGCCTGCCGATGCTCCAGAATGCGATCCAAACAGCGGTATAACCGGTCTTTTTCCGCTACTGCGAAATCCACGCCGAGCAGCACATCCATCGCGCTGTGATCGAACCATTGGCGGTGCACGCGAAATTCGCTGCCCGGGTCGATCAGCCGGTTCACTACCAACAATTCCAGCACCTGCGCCCAACTCACGTCTTCACGGCCGCGCGGCAGTTTCTGTTCCCAGAACCGATCCAGTTCCAGTTGCTGCCACAACTCGCAGCCCAGCCAGCAGTTGCCATACGGCCGCGCGCGCCGCAACTGCATTTCTCCCAGCTTGACCTGGACCGTATCGAGCGCATCGGCAGGCGTTGGCCGGTCTTCCGGGAATAGGCTGAGGATCGTCGCACGCTGTTGCTGTTCGTCGAACACTTCCAGCGTCTTGCGCCACGCCGCTTGCTGACTGTCGTTGATCTCTCCCAGATACAGCACCCGCCGTTGCACGACTCTGCCCGATTGCAGTCGCCGGCTTTCCTCGACGCTGTAGTAGCGGTGTTCCTTACCATCCTTCTTCCGTCGGTGGCACCGTAAGAACATGCTCCAGTGCAGAATGCCATGCTTTTTCCTTCTTGCATAGAGGGTAGGTCTGCACTACAAGCGATTCCGAAAATGTTCTATTGACGTTGAATCACTTAACCCGCGGCCGCGGCCCGTTGGTCGCTAAATTCGCGGCCAACTGCGAAGGTTGGGCTAGCCAAGAGTACGGTTAATGCGCCGCGCGCCTAAGGCTTGCGTGCATTTCGAATGGCTGCCACGTCTGCAATGTCCTGCGGTCACCAGATCCTCACTAGAAATGAAAAAGGCCTCTAGAGGCCTATATCCACCACCGCCGTAATCCGGCGTTCCACGCAACATCGAAATCGACGCCCGGGATTTCAGGAAGGATATCTACTGCAACCGGTTCTCGGCACAAACGAAAGAATGAACCCGTCTCTGCAAAGTCGGTTACGCCAAATCCCTCAAGCGGCGCGCCGAATTCGTTAAAGCCGCATAGAGCAGTTTTGCGTTCTCGCTGTCGGCCTTAACGAGAATGTCTAAACGTTTGTTGCGCGAGGCCGTGCGCGCAGCAATACGGCGAAGGCTCCGACTATAAGTACTTAACGGCCTCGCGTTGAATAGATAAGAATTCCTTCAAGTCGGGGAAGATTCGGCGCCGCGCCCTTCATTGCGTAGAGAGATTCAGTGAGTTCAGATACAGCGGCGATTCGTTCATGCGCGGGCCAGCTCTGCCAATACCATGCGCCTTCTAGAATACGCGAGGTGCTGCATAGCTGGCTTTTAGCTTAGACCCTTGGGTGCGAAGTCTTCGTCAAAGCTTACTTCTCGCTAGACAGGTCGGCGGCCTTGTCCTACCCTATAGATCTATGGCCAAACTTGCATTCCTGGGATTAGGCGCAATGGGGTACCCGATGGCCCGCAACCTGATGCGCGCGGGACACGACGTCGCGCTGTGGTCAAACACCAGGGAGAAGGCGCGCACGCTGGCTGCGGAAGAAAAGGGCGGCACGGCCTACAGCACGCCCGCCGAGGCCGGGGCCAACGCCGAATGCATTTTCCTCTGCGTGGGTAATACGGAGATGTCCCGCGAGGTGATCCTGGGCGAGAACGGCTTAATCCATGGAGCGAAGTCAGGCGCCGTAATCGTCGACTGCAGCACCATCGGCCCTGATGAAAGCCGCAAGATGGGCGAAGCTCTTGCCGCCAAGGGCATCGACTTCCTGGACGCACCCTGCACCGGCTCTACCCCGGGCGCCAATGGCGGCACGCTTACCTTTATGGTGGGCGGCAGCCAGGCGGTCTTTGAGAAGATCAAGCCCTATCTCGACCCGATGGGGAAACGCCTCTACTACTGTGGCGCCGCCGGGTTAGGTCTTCAGGCGAAGCTCACGCAAAACCTGATCCTTGCCAATATCTGCATGGCCTTTAATGAGGGCATGGTCTTGGCGGTCAAAGGCGGCGTGGAACCCAAGCTGATGCTCGACATCCTGGACAATAGCGCGGCTAAATCGGGTTTGATCTCCTATAAGGCGCCGTTCGTTCTTAAACGCGACTTCACCCCAAATTTCGCCATGAAATGGATGGATAAGGACGTTTCCCTCATGCTCGATAGTGGTGAACAGCTAGGAGTGCCCCTACTTTTGACGAGCTTGACCCACCAGCTCTTCCAAACTGCCATAGCGGGCGGACACGGCGAAGAAGACTTTTGCTCTAGTATCAACGTGTTAGAGAACATAGCGGGCATAATAGTACAATCCCAATAAAAAAATCCAGATTTCTGTTGATTCCAAATTCGGAATCTACTAATATTGGAATTAAGCCGGGGAGGCAACTCCCACCAAAGCGAGACTAACCTCTAAAAAAAAGACCCCTGAAGCAATCCTCCCCGGCGCCCGAAAGGGCTTACGGTCTCGCAAGAGGGTTCGGGTCGCTCAAACGGAAACTCCTCTTCACCCTCCTAATCCATACTGTTGTTTTTACGCGTGATATTATAGGGATTGCGTCGTCACGAGCAGCCGTCCGAATGCAAAGTCTGACAATTCTCGGTTCGACCGGCTCCATTGGGACGAACACCCTTGATGTCGTAAGTCGCAACCGCCACCTTTACGACGTGTATGCGCTCGCGGCGGGCCGCAACGTCAACCTTCTCGCCTCCCAAATTCTGGAGTTCCGGCCGAAAGTGGCCGTGACCGATGGAGGGACCGACGCATTGGCCAAACGGCTACAAGACCTGGGACTGCCTCATCGTGAATGGCCGGAAATCGGAACCGGCGCAGCCGCGCTGGTGGCAATCTCGACCGCAAACGACGTAAATACAGTGGTCTCTGCGATTGTTGGCGTAACAGGCCTGGAAGCCACATACGAAGCGGCCATTCTGGGCAAGCGTATAGGGCTGGCGAATAAAGAGGTTTTGGTTTCAGGCGGGGCGCTGATGATGCAGGCCGTACGCGCTCACGGCGCTGAACTGCTGCCGATAGACAGCGAGCACAATGGGGCGCATCAGTGTCTTCGCGCCGGCAATCGCGATCAGGTATCGAAGCTGATTCTCACAGCATCGGGTGGTCCGTTCCGCAACACTCCGCGCGAAAAGCTGGCATCGGTCACTCCGGAACAGGCGTTGAACCATCCCACCTGGCGCATGGGAAATCGCATTACCATCGATTCCGCCACCCTCATGAACAAAGGGTTCGAGGTGATTGAAGCGTGCTGGCTCTTCGATTTCGCGCCTTCGCAAGTCGATGTGGTGATCCATCCGCAATCTACTGTGCATGCCATGATCGAATACACCGACGGCAGCGTACTGGCGCAGATCGCGGCTACTGATATGCGGATGCCTATTCAATACGCCCTGACTTTTCCCGAACGCCGCGAGGCGCCTGTCCCGAAGATCGATTGGGCGCAAGCCCGGCAATGGGAGTTTCTGCCGCCGGATTTTGCTAAGTTCCCGCTCCTGAAACTCGCGTACCAATGCATGGAGACGGGTGGATCGGCTACGTGCACGCTGAATGCAGCCGATGAGATTGCGGTGGAGTCATTCTTGAACGGACACATTCCGTTTACCGCCATTGCCGAGGTAGTCGAAGAGACGTTGGCGAAGACGCCAGTGCGGGAACCCGCCAGCATCGGCGAGATACTTGCAATCGACAAGGAATCGCGAGCACGCGCCCGCGAGTTGATTAGGACGCGCGCGGCGGCGGTGACTGCTTAGAGGGATTTTATGTTGGAACAGGCCCAGAATATTTTGTGGCTGCTCATTCTGATCGGGGTCATGATTATGATCCACGAATTGGGGCATTTTTGGGCGGCCCGTTACTTCGACGTCAAAGTGGAAACGTTTAGCCTGGGCTTCGGCCCGCGCCTCTTTGGCTTCAAACGCGGAGAAACGGATTACCGTATCTCGCTGATCCTGTTCGGTGGCTACGTCAAAATGGCGGGCGAGCAGTTTGCGGATATGACGGCGCCAGGGGCGGGTCCGTCTCCCGACAGCGAAGTGCCAGAAACTCGTAGCGAAACAGGCGCCGGTATGATGACGGCTCGGCGTGACTTCGCGGCATCGTTATCGGGCACAGATCCCCGGCACCTCCTCAACAAGCCACGCTGGCAGCGTCTCATCATCGCATTTGCCGGACCGTTCATGAACATCGTCCTGGCGGTGGGAGTCCTCACCGGCATCTACATGGTGAAGTTCGAAAAGCTTGCCGACGCCAATGCGGAGCCGGTGATCGGTCATGTGGTGGCGGGCTCGCCTGCTGCCAAAGCCGGCGTTCAGGATGGCGATAAGATTGTCACGCTGAACGGTCAGCCGAATCCCACTTGGGAAGCATTGATTATGCAGGCCATCGAAAATCGACCCATGTCGATCACGGTGGATCGTTCCGGCCGGCGCATCACGACCACCGTCGTACCCACGTTAGACAAGAGCTCCGGTGTGGGTTATGCGGGGTGGGACGAGCAGGGTGCAGTCGAAATCGGCGACGTGAGGCCCGATTATCCCGCGGCTAAGGCGGGTATAAAAAAAGGAGACGTTGTGTTGGCGGTTAATGGCAGGCCCATCCACTCCACGGCGCGTTTCCATGAGATTACCAAAAACAGCAGTGGCAGCACGGTGACGATTGAATACCAGCGGGGCGGACAGACGCAGACGGCCGCCATACAGCCGGTATTCGCAAAGCTCGAGGGTCAGGATCAACAATGGATGATCGGGGTCAGTATCCAGACGAAGCTGAACATCGTAACTACCAAGCTTTCATTTCCGGACGCGTTTGCGGAATCGATTCGTGAGAACGCGAAGGGCGCGCTGTTTTTTGTGAACGTGCTCGAAGGCATGGTAGAGCGGCGGATGTCTACGAAAAACCTGACTGGTCCCATCGGTTTGAGCCAGATCGCCGGTCAGGAAGCGCGCGAGGGCCCCATGGCCTACCTTTCCCTGATGGTGATGGTAAGCCTGCAACTCGCGGTGCTAAACCTAATGCCGATTCCCATTCTGGATGGCGCGACCATTCTAATGCTCCTGATCGAGATCGTGATGCAGCGCGACCTGAGTCTCTCTGTGAAGGAAGCCATGTTCAAAGTGGGTTTCGTCTTCATCATGATGCTGGTAGCATTTGTGATCTATAACGATCTCTCGAAAATGCTTCCCCAGTAGTAGTGGGATGAATGGCTTTGCGCGGTTTCCCTGGCGACGGCTACGTTGCCGAAATCGAGGTGACAGCTTGCGCGGATGCCTCGGATTTAACTCGATCGGGGTGAGCCGCTAAAGCGAGCGCACCGGGGATCGCGACGCGGATGCCCTCCATGCTGTTGCCCCGCGCTGCAACGTGCGGAGATCTTACTTCGCCCGCATCGCAAAACAGTACACCGTATCCGCGCCCGCAAGCACCAGATACTGCGTCCCATCTAGCTCATACGTGATGGGGGCGTTGGTCACGCCGCTCAACAGGCCGGCGTGCCAAAGCGCCTCCCCGGTGCTGGCGTTTAACGCCACCACGTCGCTGCTTGGCCCGGTCGTAAAGATGAGATTGCCTGCTGTGGTTAACAGTCCGGACCGTGCGCCGCCTTCCCATTTGTGGGTCCAGCGCGCTTTGCCCGTCTTGTAATCCAGCGCGGCGAGATACGATTCCGAATACCCTCCACGATCGTTGCCCCCCCAGCCTTCGGGCTTGTTTTCCGTGTCGTAAATGTAATAGACGCTATATGCGCTCGATGCATCCACGTAAAACAGGCCAGTGTCAGGATTGAACGCGGGCGGCGGCCAGTTCGTGGCGCCGCCCTGATTCGGGTTCACCAGCGCGCCATCTAACTGAGGCTCCTTTGCAGGATTTGGTATGGGCTGGCCCTTGGCATTCACGCCCTTGGCCCAGTTCGCCGGCACGTAAGGAACGCTGATAATATCCTTTCCGTTCGTCCGGTCCAGAACGAAGAACCACCCATTGCGGCTGGCCTGCGCCAGCAGCTTTCGCGGCTGCCCGTTTACTACGCCGTCGAATAGAACCGGCGTCTCGATGCCGTCCCAGTCGTGCGTGTCGTGCGGAGAAACCTGGAAATACCAAGCCAACTTTCCCGTCTCGGGATTGAGAGCGACGATCGATTCGGTATAGAGGTTATCTCCCTGGCGGCCTTTGCCGGCGATCACCGGCTGCGGATTGCCGGTACCGAAATACAGCAAATGCAGATCCGGATCGTAGGTCGCCGAGCCCCACGTCATGCCGCCGCCGTGCATCATGGCTTCGGTGTTCGGCCAGGAGCTTGCTTCCGGCTCGCCTGGTTGTGGATGCGTATACCACTTCCACTGCAGGTTTCCAGTTTCGGGATCGTGCGCGGCAATGTATCCCGGAATATCCAAATCGTCTCCGCTAACGCCCACGATCACGTGATTGCCCACAATGAGCGGCGCAACGCTGCCGTAATACATTTGGTCGAGGTCGCAAATGGGTTTGGCCCATCGTTGCGTCCCGTCTTTGATATTCAGGGAAACCAGATGGCAATCCGGCGTTTCAAGGAACAACCAATTGCCCGAAATCGCGACGCCCCGATTCCCGATGTGGATACCGCCCGTCGACTGCCAATCGAAGCGCCAAATTTCGCGTCCCGTGCGCGCGTCGACAGCCCACGCATGGTCGGGCGCCGAGAAGTATAAGACGCCATTTACCTGTAAAGGCGTGGCCTTGATAGCGACATTAGTGCCAGGCGTGGAGGCGCGATACATCCACGCCAGCGTCAGGGCATTGACGTTGTTCGCGTTAATTTTCTTCAAAGAACTATAACGGCGTCCGGAATAGTCGCCGTTATACATAGGCCAGGAGTCGGTCGACGGATGCAGTAGCCTGGACGGATCGAACGGAATCTGTGCCAAAAGCGCGCCGGTAAGAACGATGGACGCGAAGGAAAATCGGAGCGACCTCATTTTAATGTCTCCAGATAAGCCACAACATCATGCATGTCTTTGTCCGTCAGAATCGCAAGCAGCGCATGATGCGCGGCAAGCGGATCGTGCTTCTCAACCTTCAGGTCCGGCGTGCGCGCCCATGAGTGATACGCGCCCGAAGAATCGCGCAAGGTGACGTTGAAATCGTCCAGGCGATCAGGCAGGCCGGTAACAGCGGGTCCATTGGGGGGCGTCACGGTAATGGTTACGCGCGATGGCGCCGCGGCGCCGCCTCTCCCTCCGCGGCCGAAGACCGGCCCTGGGAAGAGAAAGCGCTGCTGAATCGTCACCGGATCGTTGCGGGCCGCGAAGCCCTTCAGATCCCCGGTTGGATTGTGGCACGTGCTGCATTTGCCGACGCCGTTAAAAAAAGCCTCTCCAGCCTTCGCGTTTCCTGTCAGGATGTTGGGGGCCGGATTACCCGAGTTTCCAGGAGTGCGGCTCAACGTATCGGTCAGACGTTCCCTGAGAAAATTGGCAAGATCGACGATTTGCGCCGTGGCAAGGCTCGCACTGGGCTTTCCGCTTTGCATCGGGTGCCCCTTCTTCAGGAATTGCGCGAGTTCAACTCCATTGCGGTCATGAATGACAATCTGAGACCGCACCAGATCGGCGCCCTGATCGCCGCCGCGCGCTTTGGGGCCGTGGCAGGTGATGCACTCTGCGATGTAGGTGGACCGGCCGCGGTTGGCGGCCGCCGGATCGACGATTTGCTGGTCATCCGGCCCGCGAGTGAGGCCGCCTTCTCCGCCGCCTCTCCCTCCGCGGCCTGCTTGTTGAGGAGGGGCGCCCACAAGGGCGGCCGACGACATGAGCAGTATCGCCACTGTGACAGCATTGAGCGGCCTAATGAATGTAACCATCTTTCAGTGAATCTATCGCAGTTTGAGCAAGGTAGCAATCGTGCCGGCTTCCTGCAACAGGGGATTAACATAAACTGACGGATAAGATGAAATTTGGGATCAACACATTTATCTGGTCGCTAAACTATGACGATGCGGTTGAGCAAGTCCTTCCCCTCATCAGGGAAAACGGGTTCGACGGCATCGAAGTAGCTGTTTTTCGCGCGGCGGAATTGCCGGCGCAGCGAATCCGCCGAGCAACTGAAGAGCAAGGCCTCGAATGCAATACATGCTCGGTGCTGGTCGATGGCATGAGCCTGATCTCGGGTGACGCAAGCGTACGCCGCAAGACCATTCACCACCTCAAAGATCTCATCGCCGCGACTGCAAGTGTGAATGCCCGGATCCTGGCCGGACCTTTGTATTGCCCGGTTGGGTTCCTCCCCGGCCGCCGCCGGACCTCAGACGAATGGAAGTGGGCAGTGGAAGGGTTTCAGTCGCTTGGCGATACGCTCACGCAACACCACGTCACATTGGCAATTGAGCCTTTGAATCGCTTCGAGACTTTCTTTCTCAATATCGCAGCCGATGCGGCGCGCCTGGCGGAGGAGATCGATCATCCCAACATCGGCATCCTCTTCGATACCTTCCACGCCAACATCGAAGAGAAAGACATCGCGGCCGGGTACCGCACGGTTGGAAAGCATTTGAAGCATGTTCACACATGCGAAAACGATCGCGGAATACCAGGCAGCGGACATGTGGAGTGGAGCAGCGTCTTCCATGCGTTGGACGACTTGCAATACGACGGCTGGCTCACAATCGAAAGCTTCGGCTTTGCGATAGGCGAATTGAGCGCCGCGGCCGCGATCTGGCGCGATATTGAGACAACGCCCGCGTCGATCGCATTCGAGGGAATCCGATTCCTGAAAGAGAATGTTGGCCGTCGGAAAGGTCGCGTCGATGAACAATGAATCTGTGCCTCAGGGCGGGGTTGCGCTGGTTACCGGAGCCGGCCGAGGCGTGGGGAAGGGCATAGCGCTTGCGCTGGGCCGCGCGAAATACAAGGTGGCGGTGAATTATTACGAGGAGCCTGAACTCGCGGAACAAACGGTCGAGGAGATTCGGTCGTGCGGCGTCGATGCATTCGCGGTGCGTGCGGATATACGATCGCGCGCGGAAGTAAACGATATGTTGGACGCCGTGATCGGCCGATTCCAGCGCATCGATCTGCTCGTAAACAATGCCGGCGTTCAGATTTGGAAGGGCCTTCTGGAGTTAACTGAAGAGGAGTGGGACTTTGTCATTGATACGAATCTTAAGGGATGCTTTCTTTGCACACAGGCCGCTGCGAGATATATGAAAAACTCGGGCGGCGGAGCGATTGTGAATATTGGTTCGGGTTGCAACAAGGTAGCCTTTCCAAATCTCGTTTCCTATACTGCCAGCAAAGGTGGAATCGAGATGTTCACGAAGGTGGCGGCGGTTGAGCTGGGCCGTTTCGGCATTCGCGTCAATTGCGTGGCCCCTGGCGCGATTGAGGTGGAACGAACCATACGGGAAGACCCCAATTATGGAAGCACATGGGCCGCGGTCACGCCCATGGGCCGCATTGGCGCTCCGGCGGACGTGGCCAACGCCGTGGTTTTCCTGGCCGCGCGCGACTCATCTTTCATTACGGGTCAAACGCTATGGGTGGATGGAGGCCTGTTCGCGCAGCCGCAGTGGCCTTACGGCCGTTAGCGGTGGGCGAGAGACCAGCCGCGCCGCGTAAGCATTCGAAGTTTCGCGGCGGCATGCTATCCTGACCAACATCGCGATCCCCACGGATAAGCAATCCTTAGTTGCCCAACGCACTCTGCGTCGTGTTACGCGGCGCTTAATGCCATTTCTTTTTCTGCTCTACATCATCGCCTACATTGACCGCATCAACATTGGATTCGCCGGTCTGCAGATGACATCGGAGCTGCACTTTTCCAATTCCGTTTTCGGTTTTGGCTCAGGAATTTTCTTCGCTGGATACGCGCTGCTGGGCATTCCCGGCGCGGTGCTGATTGAGCGATGGAGCGCGCGCAAAGCCATCGCGGTAACCATGCTGATTTGGGGCTGCGTAGCCTCGGCCACGGGTTTGATTCATTCCGCCCCCGAATTTTATGTGATGCGCGTGCTGCTTGGCATCACCGAAGCCGGTTTTTTTCCGGGCGTCATTGGCTATCTCTGCCATTGGTATTGCAAGGAAGACCGCGCTAAGGCCATCGCCATGTTTATGGCGGCAAGCCCGCTCTCGCAGGTCATCGCCTCACCGCTTTCCGCCGTCCTGCTGAAAGTGACTTGGGGCGGCCTGATGGGCTGGCGCTGGCTGCTGATCCTGGAAGGCGTTCCGGCGGTCGTCGCAGGCGTGCTGAGCTATTTTTATCTCTCCGACCGTCCGCGCGATGCGAAGTGGCTGGCAGCGGACGAACGTGACTGGCTGGCAGCAGAATTGGAACGGGAAAATGCCGGCAAGGGCGCCCGCGCGCGCATGCGATTGATAGACGCCCTGCGGCATCGCGATGTGATTCTGCTCGCCCTCACTTACTTCGGCAGCACCTGCGGTACTTATGGATTGGGCCTATGGATGCCCAAGATTATCCAAAAGCTAGGAAGCCTGAGCGTGGTTAAATCTGCGCTGCTGGCGGGCATTCCCGCCATCGCGGCGATTCCGGCCATGTTGCTGAACGGCTGGCATTCCGATAGCACTCGCGAACGGGTCTGGCATACCGCAATCCCGCGCGTGCTGGCTGCCGTCGCGCTGGCGGTGATCGCCATATTGCCAGTCGGCGTTCCGATGACGTTGGCGCTGCTGGCTGTGGCGCTTGCCGGAATCTTTGCCGGATTCCCGCCACTTTGGTCGATTCCCAGCAGTTTTCTCGGTCCCGCCGCCGCCGCGGCGAGCATCGGATTGATCAATTCATTCGGCAACCTGGGCGGGTTTGCCGGGCCGTATTTAATCGGAAGATTTAGTCAGGGCTCGGGCGATTTCACCGGCGGTATGTGGTTCGTTTCGCTGGCATGTTTGAGTTCGGGGCTGTTGGTACTGCTTGTGCGGCGGAAGCCGAGCTGAAGAGATGCTCAGCGCTCGACCGCTCTAAACCCGGCTTACTGCTCCGCCATCAAAAAATCGAAATCGCACCCCAGATTCGCCTGCGTCACGTGATCGAGGAAGAGCCGCCCGTAGCCACGCGTGTAATGCGGCTTTGGGGTGTGAAATCCCTGTAGGCGCGCCGCAATCTCTTCGGCGGGCACGCACAGCTCCAGCTTCCGCCCGGGGACATCAAGCGCCACTTCATCGCCTGTGCGCACCGCTGCGAGCGGACCGCCAATAGCCGATTCCGGCGCCACGTGCAAGACCACCGTGCCGAAAGACGTCCCGCTCATACGCGCATCGGAGATTCGCACCATGTCTGTAATGCCCTGGTTCAGCAGCTTGCGCGGCATTGGAATCTGCCCCCATTCCGGCATGCCAGGCGCGCCCTTCGGGCCGCAACTGCGCATTACCAGCACGGTGTTGGCATCCACCGGCAGATCCTCGCTATCGATACGCCCCTGCATTTCTTCGCGATTTTCGAAAACCAGGGCGCGCCCGCGATGCGTCAACAGATGGGGTGAGGCGGCCGTTTGTTTGATAACCGCTCCATCTGGCGCAAGATTTCCATAGAGGATCGCGATTCCGCCCTCAGCATCGAGCGGCGTTGCGCGCGGGCGAATCACAGAATCGTTCTGTCCCGCGGCGGATGCAAAGTTTTCCCCGATTGTCTTGCCGTTGACTGTGATGCACCTGCCGTCAAGCAGATCAGCAACGCGATTCATTACGGCGGGCACGCCGCCGGCGTTGAACAGATCTTCCATCAAGAACTCACCCGAGGGCTTTACGTTCACGATGCAGGGCGTCCGGCGCGAGATATGGTCGAAATCGGCCAACGTCAACGGAATACCAAGCCGTCCCGCGATGGCGATGAGGTGGATTACCGCGTTGGTTGACCCGCCCAGCGCCATGAGCGTAGTAACCGCATTCTCAAAAGCCGCCCGCGTCAGGATGCGCGAAGGCCGCAGATCGGCATCGATCATCTCCACAATGCGCCGGCCGCTCAGTTCAGCGATCGCCATGCGGCGCGCATCGGGCGCGGGTATGTTGGCGCACCCTGGAAGCGTCATTCCCAGAGCCTCGGCGAGGCTGGTCATTGTAGAGGCCGTCCCCATCACGGTGCAATGCCCTGCCGTGCGGGCGATGCAGCCTTCGATCTCGCAAAGTTCGTCTTCGGACAGGCGGCCGGTGCGGTAGAGATCGAATAGCTTCCGCCCGTCGGTACCCGAACCAAGCGCCTTACCGCGCCATTGTCCGGCAATCATCGGTCCGCCGGTGACGAAGATTGAGGGCAAATCGGCGCTGGCAGCGCCCATCAGCTGGGCGGGAGTCGTCTTATCGCAGCCACAAAGCAGCACCACCCCGTCCAAGGGATTGGCGCGAATGGATTCCTCGACGTCCATTGCCATCAGATTGCGGAACAGCATGGTGGTGGGCTTCATGTACATTTCGCCCAGCGAAATCGTAGGGAATTCGAGGGGAACGCCGCCGGCGGCGATCACCCCACGCTTCACCGCTGCCGCCACGTCGCGCAGGTGGATGTTGCAATTGTTCAGTTCGCTCCATGAGTTGCAGATGCCAATGACGGGTTTTCCGTCGAAAACGTCCGCCGGGAAACCCTCTGAGCGGAGCCAGGCGCGGCGGGAAAATCCGTAGTATCCCGGAGCGCGAAACCATTCACTGCTGCGTCTGTTTTTGGGGACCATGTCTTGACCCATCATATAATCGCGCGGCTAAACCTTCAGCAGTTCTCTGCCGATAAAGCCCATGAGTGACGCGATCATCGATTGCCTGCTTTCGATTAGCCCTGTTTGCCGCTCTGACGGCTAGCGAGGCTTGGAGCCAGGGCGGCCTGGCCGATGCGACGCTCGAGCAACTACTCAATACAAAAGTAACGTCCGTATCAAAAAAGGAGGAAAACCTCGCGCGCGCCGCGGCGGCAGTTTTTGTCATCAGCCAGGATAATATTCGCCGCTCCGGCGCCACGAACCTCCCCGATGTCTTACGCATGGTTCCGGGCGTGGAGGTTGCGCAAATCGATTCGAATGCCTGGGCGATAACCATTCGCGGTTTTAACCAGCGCTATTCGAACAAAGTTCTGGTGCTTGTGGACGGGCGATCGGCTTATGCACCCGGCTTTTCGGGAGTCTACTGGGATCACCTGGACATGCCGCTCGAAGATATCGAGCGCATTGAGGTAATTCGCGGACCGGGTGGCAGCGTCTGGGGCGCCAATGCGATGAATGGCGTCATCAATATCATCACCAAAAGCGCGAAAACAACCAAAGGCGGTCTGGTCTCCACCAGCGGCGACACTAAGGGCGACGGAGCGATGACCACACGTTATGGCGGCGATGCGGGAGCGAATGGCAGCTATCGCGCGTTTGCGAAGTATTCGAAATTTGCGGATAACGTTGTGCCTGACGGAACGGACGGGCACGACGGATGGTCGCGCATCCATGGGGGGTTCCGCACCGATTGGGATCTTTCTCACGCCGATTCGCTCACCGTGGAGGGCGAGGCATTTCGCAACCGGGAATCCGAAAGTCTCTACCCCTGGTTCGTAGTCGAGCCTGGCGACATGGCATCCAAGTA
>DATAUH010000619.1:0-7247 GCA_036268375.1 Bryobacteraceae bacterium
GCAGTGCACGGGAATCCCGCGTAGGGGACCGTCAATCCGGCGGCCATAGCGGCGGGAGAGCAGATCTGCGACGTCATGAGATTGCGGTCGGCCGCATTGTTGAGATTGATGTGGTGGGCCGCAAGTATGGCCGGAGTGACGGCGTTCGGGTTGACCAGACCGCCCTGCTGCTGTTCCCACACGCCGCGATTGGCAACGTAAGCGGCTTCGAGCGACATGTTAGCCGAGAGCTTCCGCTGGAGGGTGACGTTCCACTGGTTGACGCGGGGCGGACGCGCGCCGCTGGGATCGTAGGTGACCGCGCTGGCGCTGGGGTTGCCGAGCGCGCCGACCGGACTGTTGATTCCTGGATTGAGATTCAGAACGTGTAGGGACGAGGGGCTATAGACGATTCCGGTTTGCAACTGCGAATACGCATAGCCGTATTGCGGGTTGTTGCCGGGGCTGATGGTGGTGTAGCCCAGACCGTTGATGAGGTAGTTGTTGCTGAGATAATTCCACTGATCCGGTGCGCCGTAGCTGATGCCCCATCCGGCGCGGATCACGGTCTTGCTATTGAGCTGATAGGCGACGGCAAGACGCGGTCCGAAACCGAAATTATAGGTTTTGACGAATTCGCAGTTGCAGCGTCCGGGCCCGTATCCGGCGAAGACCGTGCCTCCGGGAAGACCACCGGCGTTGGGATCGGGCGTGCTGAAGCTGATCTCGGACTGGCGGTCCCACTCTTCGTGGCCAAGGGGCGTGCGGTCATAGCGCAGGCCGATTTCGAAGGTGAGGCGCGAGGTAGCTTTGATGCTGTCCTCGATGTAGAACCCTTCTTCCAAGGAACGCTGCTGGGCGGCCATAGGAGGCGAGACTTTGTAATTCTGCACCTGTCCTAACAGGAAGCTGGCGTAGCCGCTGCCGATTGAGCCGGCGCCGATGGTAGTGGTGCCCAGGAACGGAATGGCGGTCTGGGCTGGGTTGAAAGTGTACTGGCCGGAAACCTGGTTGTTGCTTTGATCGCTGTAGGCGCTATCCTTCAGCTCAAATCCAGCCTTGTATGTATGCCGCCCATGGACCCAGGTGAGGCTGCCGACGCTGGAGGCAATATCGGTCTGCTGGAACACCGAGTTTTGGATGCCAAGCGTATTCGAAATGCCGCCTTCATTGTTATAAGAGAGGCCGCTGATTTCGGGGAAGCCCACGCCCGTGGCGCTACCGACAAGTCCAAGATTGCTGAGTACGTCGTAGTTCAAGATGTCGGGCGGCGAACTGTCGGGATTGAGGAAGCGCCAAAACCCGACGCCAAGATGTCCGATCAGCGTGGGAGAAAAGGTGTGGTCCAGGTTGACGCGAAATTGATCGCCCCCTACGGTGCCGCCGACGGTTTTGCGGACGCCAGTGATCGGGAACGGCAGGCCGTCCGGGTACGCAGGCGAGTTGGTGGCCATGCGATTCCAGAAGAAGTTGAGCTTGTCGTTAACGCCCAAGTTCTCATCCAGCTTCATGCTGAAAATCTGCTGCTTGGTTTGAGTGGTGATGGTTGGATCCCAATTCAAGGTGGTCTGGTTATTGATGGGGGCAGGGATGAAGTTCTGGATCTTCAGGGCCACCGGGTCGATGCGGTTCATCGGAATGACGTTGTTCGGAAATGGATTGCGAACCAGGCGGCCTTTCGAATCTGTGTAGGTGCTGGCCGGATCGAAGATCTGGTTTTGCAAGTAGGTATAGCCGCTGGTCGGATCTGTCAGCGAGACCGTTGGGCCGGTGCAATTGGTGCTTGTGGCGTAGAGGGCGCAGCCGAAATCGCCTTGGCGATAGGCGGCAGTCGGTACGGTCCCGCTCGAGATGCTGGTTTGGTTGTTGCCGTAGCGCTCAAGATTTAAGAAGAAGAACGTTTTATTGCGCCCGTTATAGACTTTGGGGATCCAGGCAGGGCCGCCGACTGAGAATCCATAGTCGTTCTGCCGATCGCGATTCAAGATGTGGTCCCAAGGCTGTGACGCGTTCAGGGCTTCATTCGTGAATTCTTCGTACACCGATCCGTGAAGCTGGTTGGTACCGGATTTGGTAGTGAAGTTATAGAGACCGCCCAGCACCTGGCCGTATTCAGCCGAATAGTTCGAGGACTGCACGGCGAATTCGGTGATGGCTTCGACGGAGGCGGACTGCACAGTGCTGGTCCAGCCTACGGCCACCGGGCTGGTGGAATCCTGACCTTCCAGGTAGACCTTATAATTACCGCCCGGCAGACCGTTTACTTCCGCGGTGGCGCCGGTCCCGGCGACGCCCGGAGCCAGATAGGTAAAGGTGAGCCAGTTACGGATACCACCGCCCGCGCTGCCGGTGCCGCCGAAGTTGATGGGCAGCTCGTTTAACTTGGCGCCGGTGACGTCCATACTCTGTTCCGCATTGTCGGTCTTGAGCATCTCGGCGGAGGCCGTCACAGTGATGGATTCGGTTGCAGATCCGAGGACGAGTTTGATGTCGAGCCGGAGGGTTTGATCAATCTGGACACTGATGCCCGTCTGGACCGAGGTTTTGAAACCTGCGGCCTGGGCGGTGAGGTCGTAGGTTCCCACAGGCACGGCGCTAAAAAGATAATTGCCGGTAGCCGTTGTTTCGGAATTAGAGATGACGCCTGTTTCGGTATTGCGGAGGACTAATTTCGCTCCGGGAATCGCGGCATCGGCAGGATCGGTTACGGTGCCGGTGATGTTTCCGCGGTCGGTTTGAGCCAACCCAACGGATGCAACGGCAAGGATCCAGACAAGGGAACGCACGAGGTTCTTCACAATTTTCGCTCCTGAAAGCAATCTCCCCTACCGCAGCAAGACGCGGAGGGGCCAAGTTTTACTACGCTTAGCGATAAACAATGCCGTTTCGCCGCGGAAAATACAATGCGCGGGGGTTCGTTTCTTGATCAAGTTTAGATCAAGGCCCAACGTATTGAAACAAAATCAGTTGATGGGTGGTCCCACCTTCAGTCCTACGCCAAGAAACAATCGTCAACCGTCGATTTTAACGAGTGTCCAAGCTGCGAATTGCCTCAAGAAACTGCAGACCTACCAAAGATCATCGAAGATATCGGAACTCCTGGCGTGATGGTAAAGCTTCCTGCGGAAGGGCCGCGGAGAACTACTTGCCGCCGGTCCAGTCCAGGCGGTACATGTCGGCCGAGTAAAAGAGAAAAGATCCGACCGGACCTCCATCAGCGGCCAGCCCCCAGAATGTGATGCGGTCTGCCGGACTTGCCACATTGCGATCGAAGACATGCTCCAAACGGTGATCGGCAATCGAAACGCGAATCACCGGGACCTGGTCATCTTGCAGATCCTGGAAGAAGATCGCTTTGCCATCATGCGCCCACACGGGATTGTGAATGAGCCCGTCGGCAAGCACTGACCACTTTTCCACTATTCGATCGAAGACCATGAGGCGATGCTGGTCCAAAGTCATGGCGGCGATGTAGCGGCCGTCGGGCGACCAGCGCGGGCTGAACATGCCGGTGGAATCGCGGAGCGCCGAGACCGCTTTGGTGTTGAGATCGATTACGCGGATGTCTTTCGGCGAGTTGGCCTCGGCTGCGTAGTTGGGCAAACGGCCGAAAACGATGGCGTTGGCGGCAGGGGACCAGTCCGGATCCGCCTGATTGCGATTCTCCTGAAAGACCGGCTGGAGATCGCCGCCATCGGCGGAGATGGTATAGAGCTGATAGGGCGTGCCACGCTGCTTGGCCATGACCAACAGGCGGCGATCGTCGGGCGACCATCGCGCCATGTAGACGGTGAGCGGCGCCGCGACCAGTTGGACGCGTTCGGAGCCATCCGCTTTTCCGCGCCATAGCGATCCATCGGTATTGCTGATCCAGGCGATCTGATCGCCGTGATGCGAGGGTTCCGACCTCCCCGCCCCTTTCACATTGCTGAGGTAGGGTTCCGACCGGTGGGTGCTCAGGTTGTAGTGAAAGAGCTCGCGGCGGATATTCGCTCCAATGCTGAAGATAGAATCTCCTCGAAGCGCTGGAACGGGAGCAATGTAGTTAAGCGGCCCGGCGGTGATTTCGAAGGGAGCCCCACGGAACCGCCGGAGCAAGGCAGCCTCGCGTTGTCCCCAAATGTTGGGACGCCCGCTATGCGAAGACTGGAAGACGAAGTGCGAACCGCCCGCGGTCCAATCGCCGCAGCATTCGGAGGAGGGGTTGCTCCAATCGGGAAGCATCGGATGTGGGTTCTTGCCATCGGCCGGCATTTCCCATATCGATGTAGCGCGAGTTTTGGGATCGAGGACCGTGAACCGGACAATCGAACCGTCGGGCGAGTAACGCAACCAGTAGGCGCGCCCGGAGAGCGAAGCGATTTTTTGCGAGGCTCCGCCGTCGAGGCCGATTAGGAAAAGATCCTGACCCGTCGCGTACAGGATAGACCTGCGATCGGGCGTCCAGGCCGCATCGTGCGCAAGGATATTCGCAAGGCGTCTGGCAGAACCACCGGTAGATGGGGCGATCCACAAGGGCTGCTCGGTCTCGGCCCACATCATGCTTCGGATCAGAAGCTGCGAACCGTCGCGAGAGATATCGGCCACCGAGGGCCGTAAGATTTCAGGCGGCGTAACAAAACGATGGACCTCGCCTCCGCCAATAAGTACGTAGGCTAGACCAACGCGGCCGTCCTGGAAATCGGAAAAGAAGACGCGAAGGCCATCTGTCGCAACACCGGGGAATCGTTCGATTTCGGTTTCGCCGGGGTAGATGGGATAGTCTGTCGTGATCTGGTTGAATCGAACCAGCGCCGGAGCATTGGCGCTGCCGGCCAACCAAAATGAGAGTAGAGACGCGGCGGCAGCGATGCCAGCCATCCAGCCGATGGGCCATTTACGTCCGACCGGTTGCGCACTAACAAGCGGAGCGGCCACCGGCGCACGAGTGGAAGTAACCGGCGCCGGGAGCGTGTCTATCACTATGGGAGCAGGTATGGGCGGCGCGATTACGACAGGTTTTTCGATTTCGCGCGGCGGCGGGATGATGATTGGCTCAACGGGCGCGATGAAGCGGAAGCCGCGTTTGGCAAGGGTCTCGATGTATTGTGGCGTATCCGCGGAATCGCAGAGCGCTTCTCGCAGCTTGTTGATGGCGGTTCCGAGCGAGTGATCGAAATCGACCACGACTTCGGGTCCCCAGATGCGCTGGCGGAGGTCTTCGCGGGTGACGAGTTCGCCGGGATGCTCTACAAGGGCCGCCAAAACTTTGAATGGCTGGCGTTGCAAATGAATGCGGATGCCGTGTTTGCGTAGTTCTCCGGCGCGCAAATCCGCTTCGTAAACGCCAAAACGAACTTTGTCAGTTCGTACCCCCTGCAACATTTCCCATTTAGTATACCGTTGTGAATTTTTCGACGCGTCGGCCAATAGAATATGAAACGTTGGTGGGGCGCGCGAATATCAAGCGGTCTGCGATGAGATGCAAGCCGCTGGCGAACCTCTCGATGGGCTGCTCACTGGGAGACGGCGAATCAGTCAGGACGAGACCGCCCTTACCGCCGGCGCACCAGCGAGTAGGTATTCACAAAGAATTGAGAGAGCGCCGGCTTTTCCATATCGGACGGTGCGACATAGATTCCCAACTGCCTCTGATATCCGTCGCTATAGTGCAGGATCAGCGTGTACGGCGCCAGGTTGTAGGTTCCGCTGCCCGCTGCACGCTCGAAACGCGGGTTGCCCGATGAGATATCGCTGCTGACCACCGTGGTCACGATCCCCTGATCTACGAACCGGCCGTCGCGTGTAAAGTGAATGAACCTACGGGCAAGATCCTCGCCAGGCTGAGCATCCGCCCGTCCGAAATCTCCTTCCAAAGTATGCGCAGAGGACTTCGAGGGATCGCCTTGCAACGTGTACTTTCGATCCTCGATCTGTAACGTGCCCCCAGCTACCGATCCCCCCTGGCGATACGTGCCACGGTTGAGTACGATCGACAACTGCTCGCCGTTAATTCGATAAGTCCCGCAGAAGTCGGCCTTGCCGCCTGCACACGCTGTGGCCATGCTGAACGCGACTAGTCCCGTCTGCGGAAGTCCCCAATATACTTCACCGTTCGGGAAAAACGAAAAGTAGTCATTGACGGCCTTGCGCTGCACCACGCCCAGAACTGTGACGTAGTTGTACTTGTATCCCAAATAGAGGCCCTCAAGCCGGTTCGGCGGCGTAACTCCGGCCGGTGCTGGGGACGTCTCGAGAGCCGGGGCCTTGGGCGCGCCCGGAAGCGGCGCGGTTGGAACGGCTTCCGCCGGTGGCGCCGCGGGAGTATTCAGATTGGCAAAGGTCCAGGTGGAGATGAACTGCTGCACCGCCGGCCAGTAGCGCTGGAACAGGGCAGGTGTGGCTGCCGTGTACACCATGAGTTCGTACCGTCCTCGTACGCTGGCAGCCATGTAAAAGCGCTTTGGGCTGGCTCGATTCGCCGCTTGCAGGTCGACAGTGGTGGCCAGCAGGTCGACACCGTCGGCTGTACGCCGGCCTTGCACCTCGCTGCCCCGTAGGACACGCAGCGCTCCATTCATGGCCTTAACGTCCTGGTCGAACGCCGCTCGGAAGTCGCCGGTAAATGGATGCCCGCTCAGCACCAGGGCAACCGCATCTTTAAGCTCTGCGCTCGGGCTGAGAATTGTAGCGCGAGCCGAATCGGTTTGTATCCAGCCCTGCGGAATGTGGAATGTCTGGTTCCCTGCCTGGTTCTGCGCGCCCAGGAGAAACAGAGACAATACCAGCAAGCCGGCGACTCTTCTGATCATTGGGAGACTCATTCTACATCATCCGAATCACGCAAAGAATTCAGGCCTTGGGGCGGCAGTAGCGCTGCTGGAGACCCCGAATATAGCAGTAGGCCAGTGTTTGAGTTTGGTCCAAAACAACAGTATGGGAACTTCAGCGCGCACATAAATGCATTTTCCGCGTTGATTAAGGCGGCAGCGATAATCAAGGAGAGGCTTGCTGCCTGAAGCAGCGCGCAGTCTGAACCTGTGATGACAATCGAGCGTCGCGAAATGCCGGTGGGCGCCCCTGCCGCTGCTTAATGACTGACCCATGAACGTGCAAATCTTCGGAATCAAGAAATCCAGCGAAACACGCGCGGCCGAGCGATTCTTCAAAGAGCGGCGCATTGAGATCCACATGATGGATCTGCACCAGAGGCCGATGTCCCCAGGCGAGATCCGCAGGTTTGCCGACCGTTTTGGGCTGAGCGCTCTCCTGGACACAGAGGGCAAATC
>DATAUH010000620.1:0-4080 GCA_036268375.1 Bryobacteraceae bacterium
AGTTCGTACCGAAATTTCGCCTCCTCCACTTTGAGCCGTAATTCGGCGTGGAGAGGTTCCGATGGCAAGGCATAAAGCGTGGACATCTTAGGGCGGAATTGGTGACGGCGGTCAGTAAATCTTCGAATAACTTGATTGAAACATTGCGATCCCCCCTCGCGCATTGCCCCTGATGTGGGGCGCCGTCAATTCAGGGGAGGGTGCAGGTGACGAGACGTGCGGACCGTTCTAGTACTGACGAAGCTCGAATATGGAATGTTCACTCGGCTTACCGGCTTTACTTACGCCTTAAACCTATTAATGCAACGCTTCGTTGTGTTGGATCAACTGCCCGGGATGGGCCCATCCACCCCGGGCGGTCTTTATGTTCAACGTACGTGTGATGTTCAACGCACGTGTGCGCTGCGCACCGGCGCCGGCATTGGCTGGCCGGGCTTCAAACCTGCCCACAGGATGCGGTTTAGCTCGTCTGGATCTGCCAGATCGTAGTCCGAAAAATCCAGCTTCATCGAAGCGTGCGCTAGCGGCGTGTTGGATGCGTTTCGCGCCGTCACATCCACCTGGGGCGGTAGATTGTTGATCGGGTCGAACACCGGCTGCGTCGTAAACGCGTAATACATCGGAGTCGCCACAGCATCGAACTGCGTCATCGGCTCCAGACCAAGGATGATCTCCATCGTGCGCACCATGGAAGAGGTCGTGTACATCGTGCTGTCCACCACGGCGCGCTTCACCCAAGGCGAAATTACCAAGCCTACTGTGCGATGCGCATCCACGTGGTCCGGCCCGTTTTGCGCGTCGTCCTCGATCACGAAAATGGCCGTGTCATTCCAAAACCGCGAATGGCTGATCGCCTCCACAATCTGCCCCAACGCCTGATCATTGCTTGCAACTTGCGCCGTTGGCGTGAATGCGCGCGGCGAAAAGCCCGAAGTGTGGTCTTCGCCCAGCGACATCACCATAAAATGCGGCCAATCGCCGGAGGTCTCGGCCTGATGCAATTCGCGAATGAACACAGCGGCCTTCTCCGGATCGCGTCCTCCCCTTGCCTTCGCCGCCAGCCAATCGAGCGAAACGTGGCCCTTCAGGGAACCTTCGGCCTTCACTTCCGGTTCGGATTCACGGGACGACGTGAAACTCGCCATCTCACCGTAGGTGCGGAACGTGAGCCCTTTGCGCTGGCACGAATCCCAGAGATATCCGGCCGGCGACGCCATCAAGCGATCGTCCGCGTTGGGCTCGCCGCGGTCGCTGTAGCTGTTCGTCCACGCCTTTTCGTTGAAATCGGTCGCATAGGCGGCGTTGGACCACTGGTGCCCGTCCTCGGAAACTTCGCCGTCGCAGTAAAGATTGTCGAACGTCACCAGGCGTCGCGACAGCGCGTGGGCGTTGGGCGTGGTCTGCTGGCCGAACAAGGTCAGCTTCGATTCGCCGTTGCCGACGCCTAAATCGCCCAACACCTGGTCATAGGTGCGATTCTCGCGAATGATGTACAGCACGTGGTGAATCTTGGGAAATACTTCGCGATCGATCTTCGCGGCTTCCTTCGCATCAACGTAAGCAGCCGGCGCAGGCACGTTCGAGATCGACTGCTTCGTGTAGATGGCCAGCTGTTTCGGGTCCGGCGCGTCGACCAACGAAACATTCCCACTCAGCACCGCGCCGATGTAGTCGTAAGGCGTTTCCGGATTGGGCGCCCTTTGCTGATATATCGTTGTGGCAGGGAAGTTATTGCGGAAGCCCATACCCTTTCCGGTACCGATGTAGATCTGTTTGCCGTCAGGCGCAATCGCAAGCGTAGTTGGATACCAGCCTGTGGGGATGAATCCGAGTACCCGCGATTCCTTCACATTCGAGACATCCACGACCGCAACGTTATTGTTGTTCGCGTTCGCAACGTACAGCCGCCGTTCGTCATTCGACAGCGCCAGTGCATCCGGCGTAGAGCCAACTTTCGCATGTGGCTCAAGAGACGTGTAAATGGTCTCTGCAATCGCGCCGTTTCTGATCACGCTCACGTCATTCGATCCCGAATCGGCGACGTAGAGGCGCCCATCCTTGGCCCAAATCATCTCGTTCGGGTGGCTGCCGACTCTCACGCGCGTCTTCTCCTGCAGCGTCGCGGCATCCAACAGGCTCACCGATCGATCGCCCCAGTTGGAAATCGCCAGCGTCTGGCCGTCCGGCGAAAACACCGCGCCGTACGGGCGATAGCCCGTGCTGATGGAAGTCTGCTGCGCAAAATCCGCTCCCGACAGTTTGTAGAGCGTGTCCGTCTCGATGTTCAGCGCGTACAGCGCGCCGTTCGGTCCCAGCGTCAGGCCGGAGATGAAGCGCTTCGATTCATCCAAACCATTGATGCTGAGTGGCGCCATCGGCGTCAACTTGCCGTTTTCGAAGTGCGCCCGCAAAATCGGTTTGGCGACATAGTCTTTCATCGGGCTCGTGACGCCCATGCGTGCGATCGTTGCCGCAAAGCCGCGCTTTCCAGGTCCTCCGCCCGACATGAAGACCGTGCCGCTCGCGGCGTCGAAAGCCATGCCGTCCCACGATTTCACCACGTCGAGCGAATTCACCGTCTCCCTGGTGTGCACATCGACCACGTTCAAACTGTGATCGTGATATCCCGCCGTCAGCACCAATAACTGAGCGCCGCCATTCACTGGCATCATCTTCATTGGAAGATCACCCGGCAGCTTGACGTGTTTGCCGGCGGGAGTAATCCGCCAGCCGTTCGGCAGGGTCACTGCTCCGGTAGAATCCTTAACGTTAGGAACGCGATTGGTGTTGTGCAGGCTGGCCGCCAGCGCAAAACCGGCCACAAGGACGAGAACCGCGCCGAGCATCGGTCGCGAGCGCTTCATGTTTAGGTTGCCTCCGTCAAACAAGAACTTCCCACGCGGCGCTAACTGGGTCAAAACAATATTGAGTTACAGTTCGGCACTTCAAATGCTTCATCGTTCTAGGGGTAGGCTATGGCTCAAAATCCGCTAATCTTTCCCGCGGGCGTACTGTTTGGAACGATTTTGGTTGTTTGTGGCTGCAGTCAAAATGCGCAAAATGCAAACGGTCCGGATCCTGCCGCTGCCAATCTGGCGCAAGCCGGGCAATCAGCCGCAAGCCAACCTGACCCACGCCAACCCGCCCCAAGCCAACCCACGTCGAATCCCTACAACAATCCTGAACCCGTTGCCGCAAATCCTCCGGCGGATTCCGGCGCCACCTACCCGGACAATACAGCCTACGCAGACAACGGCGAATACGCTGCTGCGCCCAGCCCTTGCGATCCCACAACTACCGACTGCGGTCAATTCGTACCGGTTCAGGAAACCACTGAGCCTCCGCCTCCGCTGCCCGAATACAGCCAACCCGAGTGCCCGGGCGATGACTACCTTTGGACGCCCGGCTATTGGAACTATGCGACCGCCGGTTACTACTGGGTTCCCGGCGCTTGGGTAGCCGCGCCTTACGTAGGCGCGCTGTGGACCCCTCCTTACTGGGGATTTGCATCAGGGCGGTACCACTGGCACGCAGGCTACTGGGGCCGTCACATCGGCTTTTACGGCGGCATCAATTACGGATTTGGCTACACGGGCCTCGGCTTCTACGGCGGCTACTGGAACAACGGCGCCTTCTTCCATAACCGCGCCGTCAGTAACGTGAACACGCGCGTGATGCGGAATGTCTATGAACACAACGTCGTCAACTACACTCCAGTCAACCGCATCAGCTACAACGGCGATCGGGGCGGCATCAATCGTCAACCTACGCCCGCTGAATTGGAAGTGCGGCACGAGACGCGCACCGCCGCTCTGCCGGTGCAGGTGCAGCATGTGCGGGAAGCATCGCTCGACCGCGCTCAGTTCGTAAATCAGAATCACGGCCGCCCCGCCATGGCTGCATTGGCGCGCCCGCTCGCAATGCCCGGACGCAACGCCACTGGGCCTCTTCGCGGGCCCGCGCCCAATCAGGCGACCCATGAAGTTCCGATGCAGCGGCCCACTCCAGGCGCGCAGCCAGGTGAATCGCGCCCGGGTCTCGTACCCGCGGCACCCAACTCCGCAGACCGTCGTGTCACGC
>DATAUH010000621.1:0-9517 GCA_036268375.1 Bryobacteraceae bacterium
CTTCATGTACCGGGCATTCGGAGCGCACGCGTTTCCTTTCCATCTGTTGATGGCGCTTCTGCACGCCCTCAACTCTGCGCTGCTGCTGGCGCTTGCGCGACGTCTGCTCTCCGGCGCGCCCACTGCCGTTTCGTACGTTGCGGCGTCACTCTTCGCAGTCCACCCAATTCATACCGAAGCCGTCAATTGGATCGCCGCGCTGCCGGATGTGTTGGCCACCACCTGCGCATTGACCGGTCTGCTCCTCTTTGCAGCGCAAAATGCCGCGCCCACGGTGGCCGAAGCGCTGCTGCATGCGGCCATTTACCTGGCGGCGCTCCTTACCAAGGAGACCGGCGTCGTCTTGCTCCCGCTCTATTTCGCCTATCAACGGCTGCGCGGCGCGCGCGCCAACGCCTTCATGTACCGCGCGATGTCGGCTGTCCTGGTGGCTTACCTGGCGCTCCGTATCCACGCCTTGGGCGGCCTCGCTCCCGCGCAGCACGCATTCTTCCGCCTCACCACTGCGCAGTTCTGTATGAGCGCCGCGGTCCTGTTCGGCCAGTATGTTCTCGCCCTCATCTACCCGTATCCGCTCCGCTTTTTTCACGTATTCCATCCCACTGCCGGTCTGTCTGCTGCTCTGCTGCTTTCGGTCGGCCTCCTGGTTTTACTGGCGTGGGCATTTCTGCGCCTTGGCGCCATATCTCGTACCACTTTCTACGCGGTCTTCTGGGTGGTAGTCGCGCTCGCGCCCGTAATGAACATAGGCGGCGTAGGCCAAAACGTCTTCGCCGAACGCTATCTTTACCTGCCCTCGGCCGGTTTCGCGATTCTGGCCGCGCTCGCTTGGCAATGGCTGGCGCGTCTCCAGCCAAAATCCGCCTGGCCGGTCGCTGGGGCCGTGCTGCTTGCTTGTTCAATAGTGACGATCGACCGTAACCGGGACTGGGTCGATGACTTTACTCTGTTGCAGGTAAGCCTGACTCAATCGCCCGATTCAGCCTATCTGCACAACCTTATGGCCGGAGCCTGGGTGCATCGTGACCAGTTCGAACTCGCCTTGGAAGAACAGCGCCTGGCCGTCCGCTATGAACCTGACGCTTATCTTTACCATCAGAATCTCGGAAACATACTACTCGGCGTCGATCCACGCGCCGCGGCGGCCGAATTTCTGGCCGCCATTTCCATCCAGCCGATTGCCGCCGAGCTACACTCTGACTTGGCTATCGCCTACCGAGACATGGGCGATATATCCAAAGCTCAGATAGAGATAGAGCGAGCAACTGAGTTACGTAAGACTCCTTAACTGAGGTTAGCCCCTAGTACTTTATTGCTAACGTTTAAATCAAAAGTAAACATATTAAAGATCCCGCAGTGGTACGATAATCACCAATGCGAACGCTTGGATTATTCTTAGCTATTCCGCTTCTTTTAGCGGTATCTCGACCGGCCCAGTGCAGCCAGATTTTCTTGCAGGGCTCGTTTGCAAACGATGCGCAGACAGCAGCTTTTGTTTTCAATGTAGCGACCACGGAAATCGTCACAGTTCAATCTTACGGATATGCCGGTGGAACCTTTGGGGCCACGGTTGTCTCGGCGGGCGGTTTCGCTCCCAACGTCACCGTATTCGATGGCGCTGGCCAGGAGATCGGCAGCGACAACGGCGGCCATTGCGGAACCACCAATACCGATCCCACCACCGGCAACTGTGACGACCCGGTCTTCCAGAACACATACACACCCGGTCAGTACACGGCGGTGCTCTCTGTGTGGGACAACGTTTCTGTAGACGGGACTCTTGCGGATGGCTTCGTCCAAGACGGTAACCCCGGTTTCACCTGCGGCGAATTTGGCCTCGGCGGCAACTTCTGCGATGTGACCACTGCTCTTGGCGATCAACGCACTGGTAACTATGCAGTTGCGATCGTCGGAGCCGACTCTTTCCCGTCTGCACCGGAGCCTGCAACCATTTCCCTCATGCTTGGGGCTGGTGTGGCCGCTTTGCTGGCGCGCCGCAAATTCGCCAGCTAGTTAGTTTTTCGGGAGCGCGATCGTTTGCAGAACGCGCTCCCTCACCGCCTCCCCTTTTCCCCCCACCCGCCAACCGAGTTCGTTTTTTCGTCCCGTCCCGCCACTCACCGGCCGAGTTCGTTTTTTCGCCTGACACCATTCCCGCCAGCCGACCAAACCGGTTCGCCTGCAGCCTTCCGAAGCCCGCTCGCCAGTTAGCCATAGGTCTTCTTGGCATCCGCTAGCAATCTGGGGATATGTCACTTCGACCGGTTCGTCTCGTCTGTGTTTTGTTCGCGCTGTGCCTCGCCGGTGTTTGTCAGAACTCCCAAACCAGCAGCGGAACCGCCGGAACCGTTCGCGGCATTGTTGCTGACCCCTCCGGCGCAGCCATACCGGGCGCTTCCGTCACCATAGCCAATCCGGTGTCGCACTACACTCAAACTGCGGTGACGGATACGCAAGGCCGCTTCGGTTTCGTCAACATACCGTATAACAACTACCATTTGGCCGTTGCGGCGCAGGGCTTCGCATCGTCGGAACAAGACATTGATGTCCGGTCTCCTATCGCGCTCGATCTCAAGTTTTCGCTCACCATCGGCTCCGCATCTACCAGCGTCACCGTGACCGCCGATGCCAGCGACCTCGTCGAGACCGACCCGGTGACGCACACCGATATCGACCGCCAGCTCTTCCAGCGCCTGCCTCTCGAAAGTCAATCCTCTGAATTGAGTTCGCTGGTGACGCTGGCAGCGCCCGGAGTCGCAGCCGATTCGAACGGCCTTTTTCACGGCCTGGGCGATCACGCGCAGAATTCCTTTTCCGTGGATGGCCAGCCGATTACCGATCAACAGAGCAAGGTCTTCTCCAACCAGATCCCCGTCGACGCCGTGCAATCGATGGAAGTGATCGAAGGCGCGCCGCCCGCCGAGTACGGCGGCAAGACCAGTCTCGTGATCGTCGCCACCACGCGCTCCGGTTTAGGCATGAAGCAGGCGCACGGCTCCGTGAGCGCGTCCTACGGCTCCTTCGGCACTGCGGGCGGCAGCGCCGACCTCGGCTTCGGTTCCAACTCTGTCGGCAACTTCATCGCACTGAGCGGAATCAACACCGGCCGCTTCCTCGACGGGCCCGAATTCGGTGTGCTGCACGATCACGGCAATCAGCAGAACATCTTCGACCGCCTGGATTTCAAACCTTCCTCTGCCGACACGCTGAACTTCAATTTCCAGTTCACCCGCTCCTGGTTTCAAACGCCGAACTCCTATGACATGCAATCCGCCACTGCGTGGTCCGGACTGGTCGTGGATAACGGCGGCCTGGGGCCGAACGGCGCTCCCGTGCCTGCAACCGATCAGCGCTCGCAAATCCGCACCTTCAATATTGCGCCTTCCTGGACGCACACGCTTGGCGCAAACGCGGTCCTCGATATCAATGGCTGGATCCGGCGCGATCAATACGATTACTACCCCAGCGCCAATCCGTTCTCCGATCTCATCCCGGACCTGCAACTGCAAACCATCGGGCAGAACCGCTCGCTCACAAACATTGGGGCGCGTCCCACTTACTCCTATTCCAAAGGCCATCACAACATCAAAATCGGCGCGCTCTATCAACACACGTTTCTCACCGAGAAAGACAGCCTGGGACTTGTCGACCCCACCTTCAACCCCGTCTGCATGAACGCTGACGGCGGCGCCTTTCTCGGCGCTTCTATCACCAACCCCGCCGGTTGCACAGGCGGGCTTTCGCCCAACCCGAGCTTCGTGCCGCTGCTCGGATGCTATGACCTGACTCGTACGGCCACGCTGCCCGGCTCCGATGGCTGCCCATCCTCCACGAGCGGCATCTATCGCTACTACGGCCACGCCGATATCAAAGAAGCCACGATCTTCGTTCAGGACAGCATCACTTATAAGAACTGGAACTTCAATCTGGGCCTTCGCGCCGATTTCTACAACGGCCTGGCAGAAAAGAAAGAGGCGGAGCCACGCCTCGGAGTCGCATACAACATCAAGGGGACTAACACTGTCCTGCGCGCCTCCTATGCGCGCACCATGGAAACCCCGTTCAATGAGAATCTCGTGTTGGCCAGCGAAGGTTGCGCCGATCCGGTTGTCTCCGCCATTATGTCGTCGCTCGGGCCGTGCCTGGTTTCGCCCGAAGGTCCGGGGTGGCGCAATGAGTTCCACGCCGGCATTTCTCAGGCGTTCGGGCGCTACCTGGTCGTCGACGCGGAGTACATCTGGAAATACACGCACCGCGCCTTCGACTTCAGTATTCTCGGCAATTCGCCCATCACATTCCCAGTCGAATGGGAAAACTCGAAGATTCCGGGCTATGCGATTCGCGCCAGCATGCCAAATTTCCATGGCCTGTCGGCGTTCGTCGTCATGTCAAGCGTAGCCGCGCGTTTCTTCACGCCGCAGGTGAGCGGAATCGGCTCCACGCCGGGCGGCAGCTCCGTCTTCCGCATCGACCACGACGAGGCCTTCAACCAGACGACGCACATACAGTATCAGTTGGGCAAAACCGGCCCGTGGTTCGGCTTCAACTGGCGATACGACAGCGGCTTGGTGGCAGGTCCCGTGCCCTGCGCGGGCGGAAACTGCGCCAACGGCCCCAATGGCACAGACTCGATTGTGGATGTGTCCGGCTTGACGCCCGACCAGCAGTTCGAAGCCGGGCTGTTCTGCGGTAGCGTTCACGCCACGCCCACCTCGCCCATCAGCGCCAGCGGTCTGTGTCCTGCCTCGCAATACGGCTCGAACTTGATTCAGATTCCATCGCCTGGCACGGAGGACGACGACCACAATCCGCCGCGCATCGGCTCGCGCAACCTATTCGACCTGGCGATTGGCCATGACAACCTGTTCCATGGCGAGCGCTACAAGTTCAGTCTGCGCCTTTCGGCCGTGAATCTCACCAATCGCGTGGCGGTGTACAATTTCCTGTCGACGTTCAGCGGCACGCACTATGTCACGCCGCGCGCGTTCACGGCCACTATCGGCTTCCACTTCTGATTGAACTTATGCGATGTGCCGCCGGCGGGAAGCCAGCTTCAGCGTCGGCAGACCGCGCAACTTGAAGTGCACCGGATCGGCAACAATGGCAGGACGCAGCAATCCCGCCAAACGCGCCAGCGTGTCGAGCGTGAGCTTCCGGCGTCCGATACGCGCATTCCGCGGCAGATCCACCGTAGCATCGAACGCCAGACCGCGCGTATGATCCGAAACCGCCACCGGATGTTGCGTCTCCAGCAGCCGGTGGCGGGTAAACTCCGCCTCCACATCGCTGCGCAACACTTGGCAAGCCGGAATGTTATTGTTTCTCAGCTCGCCCATCCACTTGTACCAAACGTCCTGCAGGTGCTTCTGATAAGACGCGGGCCGGTAGGCCGACTTCAGCACAATCTTCCCACCGATACTCGTCACCTTCGCCTGAAACCGCCCCAACGCAAGCGCGGCCGCCGGTTGCATGTCGGCAATATCGACCACGTTTGCGCCATCGGTCTCCAATTGGGTTGCCGCATCGTCTTCCAACGAATCGAGCGGCTTCACCGAACAGCCGGATGCCGCCATGAAAGCGGTGGTTATCGGCGCGACGGGCGCGAGAGCTGGCTGCGAGGTCACCGGCTGCGGATCAAAGAAGGGAGCCAAGGCTTTGCGGAGCGGAAGCCAGAGTAAATTTTGCAGCGTCGGCGATGGCGCCGAAGTTGCAAGTGTAGAATTCTCCGGTAATGGCAATGCAGGCTGTGATGCAACGGAAAAACTCGGGAGGGCCGCTGGTGGTTCAACGGCGACATCCTGTCCGAGAACAGTAAAGGTGCTGAAGGATACAATCGAGAAGAGGCGCAGATTACGGGACACGTTTGACACTCAATACTCCTGTGCGATTTGAGGCTCAAACGTATCGACGTTTTGACACATGTCGTGGTTGCGCGTACACAAAGAATACTTAGCGGGGAAAGAAAAGGCGAAACCGCATCGTATGAGCGGCTTCACCGCACGCTAGCAACGCGCAGCCTACGCTTGCCGTCCATATTAAATGTGAAGGCCTGTCTTCTTGCGATTGCGCTCGCTTGCCTGGCATTTGCGCCGGCTGGCGACTACACAACAGCTCGCGAAAAGTTCAACCTGATCGATAGCGACCACCTGCGCCCCGGCGCGCGTGTCACATTGAGCACGCGCGAATTGAACGCTTACGTCGCCCACGAAGCGCCTCCCGGCGTCACACAGACTAAGCTGCAGATTGAGAATCCCGGTCTCGTAACAGGGACAGCTCTGATCGATTTTGGCGCCGTCCGTCGCGCTCAGGGCCATCCGCCAGGCTGGCTGCTCTCGAAACTGTTGGATGGGCAGCGGCCGGTCAGCGTGACCGCGCGTGTCGTCTCGGCCAACGGTCACGCCACCGTGAATGTGGAGCGTGTCGCTATCTCCGGCGTCGAGATGGACGGCAAAACGCTTGATTTTCTAATCGACAACCTGCTCCTGCCGATGTATCCCGATGCGGCGGTCAACCGGCCGTTCGAGCTAGGCCATCGCATCGATCGCATCGATATCCAACCGGCCGCGGTCGGCGTCTTCATTGGCCACTAACGTTCCGGCTTTCGATCACGGGCGGGTTTTCGTCCGGCTCCAGCATCACAACTTTTCGCTTCGGATAGTAGGCGACGAGCTGCGCGTCCGCCTCCGCGCCTAAATCGCGAGCCCAGACGATGCGCGCATGGTCGATATCGGCTGCGTTGTAAATCCATTCATCCTGAAACAGGTGTTGCGGGTACTGATAGTGAACAAATACCAGTAAATCGCCTGGAATTTTCGCCAACTCGTGCGCCACATAGATCCGACGCTGCGGATTGCGGTGATTCAGCCCGTCCCAGGTCTCAAAAGGCAGCGCTGCGCGCGCGAGCGGCGTGTTTTCGGCCAGATGCATTGAATACCAGAACAGAAAATGCGCCGCGCACAGGAAAAGCACGATCTGCGCCGCCTCCCGGCGAACCTGCGCCAGCTTTGCGAGGCCCGCAACCACTGCCAGAATCATCAAACATGTACAAGCCGCGGCGTAATGCAATTGGTAAGCCGGAAAAAAGTTGATCCCCAACGCAAATAACGCCAGCGTGATGGCCGCCCACAGCAACGTCCACCTGCGCAGCGAAAACAGAAACAGCGGCAGCGCCAGATACAACGCGGGCAGATAGAAAAAACGGTAGTAGCGGACGCGAAATTCCAGCCGCAGCAGAAAGCTGGAGAGCGTCTCTTTGCTTCCGCCCAAGAACGAACTCTGCATCCGGTAATCCATCTGCTGTTCGCGCGTCAGCGGGGCGTGCGGCACGGGGTTTTGCTGAAACGTCAGCGCCGCCGGTACGCCGTATTGATATTGGCTCAGCTGATAGGGCAGGGTAGTCCAGCTTCCGGTTACCGCCTTGTTTTGCGCGGCCGTCACGCAGATCGCGGCTGCTATGCATAGCCCTGCGAGGAGCGTCGGACGCGCAATCGGCCGAAGTCCCTCCGGCCGTTGCATCATGGGCGCGAAGTAGATGGCGACTGCGGCAAATAAAAAGATGGATTCGTACGGCCGCGTCAGCAGATGCATCGCGCATCCGAGGCCGAGGAGCAACGCGTCGCGCCGCTTAGGGCAGTTCTTCAAACGCGGCAGCGCCCCAAAAACCAGGCATCCGGCGCATGCCGCCACTGCGCCGCCCCAATAGTTGTTCATCCATTGGCATAGGGGGCCAAACTCGATCACTGCAAGCGCGCCGCCGATCAACGCCCACGGCGCAGACATCCAGCCCCGCAGCATCCAGTAGCAAAGTGCGCAAAACGCCGCCGTTGACAGTATCACGCCAGCCCAGGGAAGCCCGAACAGCGTCCAGCCGATCGCCAGCACTAGCCCCTGCCCGATCGGATAGATTGAACTGTAAGTGGGCCGCTGCAGCACGAAGAATGTTTCAAAGAACTGCGGCAGCGCGTGCGGTGGATTCGCCAGGCGAAAGTGGCGCAGCGTGTCCGCCACCAGCAAGTGCCCGAATTCGTCGTAAACGTCCGGCGTGGGTACGGGATGGTTCGGAAACAGCAACAGCCGCAGCACGACCGGCGCCGCGGCCAATCCCACCATGCACCACAACGGCCGCTTCGCCATCCGATGAATCCACGGTTCGGCCCAGCGTCGCGAAAGCAGCGCGACCAAAACCAGAAACGCCGCAAGTCCCAATTCCAGAAAATCGCTTGCGCCGAAGCCCAGCGGGTTGGAGATAGGCAGGAATGAGCGCAGGGGGTCGAGCGGCGGCATCGGAAAACCCATTTTGGCACGCCGCCGCCTAACCTCCAGTTATCTGCGGCGTATATATGTATATTCGATATATATGGCGAGCCCCGATACTACCGAAATGATCCTGCTGGCGCTGCTCGAAGATCGCCCGCGTCACGGGTACGAGCTGGCGAAGCTGGTTGAGAGCGAATCTACCGGCAAGGTGCAGTTCCACGTGGCGTCGCTCTACCCTATGCTTTATCGCCTGGAGCGCAAACGCCTGGTAGAGGGCAAATGGGTGGAAAAAGCCGGCGAACGCCGCCGCCGCTTCTACCGCCTGACGCCTGCTGGGCGCAAAGCGCTGCTGGCGCACCGCCGCAACTGGCGCGAATTTGTGGAAGCGCTCAACGCGCTTACGGGGTTCGGCCATGCGTGATGCTTCTGATCGGGACTGGTTGCGATACGCCGCCGGCCGCTTGCCCAACGCAGGGCCGGAAGTGCAGGCGGAGCTCGCGCAGCATTTAGAACAGGCCTATGCCGACGCGCTGGCTGATGGCCAAAGCGAACCCGACGCCGCGGCATGGGCGGAATCGCGCTTCGCAGATTGGCGCCGCCTCGAAGCCGATATCGCGGATTCGAAGCGCCGCGCGCATCCGCTGGCAGGAGGTGGCGGCGACCTGCGCCAGGCGCTTCGCCTTTTCCGCTTTCATCCGGGGCTGGCGGCGCTGGCAGTGGCCACGCTTGCCTTTGGCATTGGAGGCAACACCGCCATCTTTACGCTCGCCGATACCCTTTCGCTCCGCGGCCTTCCGTATCCCAACTCCGATCGATTGATGTCGATTGAAACCAGCTGGCCGCGGCAACGCGAAATCGAACCTTGGACCTCCGCGCTCGATTTCTTCGATCTGCGTTCCCGCGCCAAAAGCTTTGACGGCATCGCTGGCATCAGCCCCGTCTGGAACGATGTCCTCACAGGCGCCGGTCCCGCCGAACGGCTGGAGACGCTTTACGTGTCTCCGAGTTTCTTCTCCATGCTGGGCGTGCATCCGCGACTTGGCCGCACGCTCGAAGCTGGCGACGATGTCGGACTCGGCGGCAAGCGCGTCGCCGTGCTATCCAACTGGTTTTGGTCGATCCGCTTTGGCGCGCGACCAGACATTGTGGGCCAAAGCATCACCTTGAATGGCGCGCCGTTTACGGTGGTCGGGATACTGCCGCGGGATTTTCACTATCTGGGCAGCCCACTCGCCGGTAAGACCGCGGAGATCTCCGTATG
>DATAUH010000622.1:0-15510 GCA_036268375.1 Bryobacteraceae bacterium
CCGTGGGATTGGAACAAGGCGCAGAAGGGACCGAATGTGCCGCCCGATCCATGGGATTGGGTCAAATTAGTTTAGTGAGTTTGAATGGGTTTCACATTTCAAGAGCCGTGACCTAGAATAGGGTCACGATGGTCCAGTTTGTCTCCCAATTGATTTTCTGGAGCGTTGGACTGCCCCTCACGGTCTTACTGATTGCCGCTATGCTTCGCGGCGCATACAAGCAATATCCAGTGCTGTTTATCTACACGGTCGCCGGCCTCCTGCTGACTGTTGCGGGAATGCCAGCATATGTTGCGTTTTACTTCTATCACGATCTGTCGGCCCGAAAGGCAATGGCCGAATGGTACGCGGTAGACGAGGCTTTGATGGAGCCACTGGCCTACGCCGTAGTAATCAGTCTGATCTATGTCGCCGCTTCTCATGTGCGGTCACGGCGGCAGGTAATGACGGCGACAATTGGTGGCGCGGTTCTGATCGCGTTGGGTGCGGCGGTGATTCATCACAACGCGCAGTTGCCGAACGGCGTGTGGGTCACTTTGTGGACGCGTGACCTCAATTTTGTTTCGGAGATTTTTGACCTAGGTCTGTGGGGGCTCCTGCTTTCGACGCGTGCGCGCGACCGCAGACTGCTCCTGGTGACGGGAGGCCTCGGGGTTCAATTTACGGGTGAAGCCATTGGGGAATCGATCCGCTCAATAGCGGCGGGTTCGCATTCTAATCCGCTGTCTTACGTCGGAAGCTTCTTCTACACATTGGCGGATCTTGCATCGCTCTATATTCTGTGGCGTTGCTTTCAAGACCGTCCGAAGCCGACCCAGAAACTTGCCAAGGTCTATGAACGGCGGCCCACGGGAGGCGCGGATAAGCTCAAGAGGTGATCCGCGCGGGATTATGGCGCCGACAGGAATCGCAGGATTTCGCGCATGACGCGAGCGCTCTGGGCAGTCTCGAATAGATACTGAGCGTGCGCGGAGCCGTCCAGAACGATCAGTTCTTTCGGTTTCGGAGCCTTTTCGTATTGAGCGCGAATACCCGGAAGGCGCGGGCCGGCTTCATTGCTGTCTTTGCGTGCTACCAGAAATAGCGACCGCGATTTCAGCTTCTCCGCCGGAAGATTCGGCGCCGCGCCGAGAAGTACGATGCGATCGATTTCGCCTGGCGCCGACTTGATCGACGCGTCGCCAGCAGCTCCGCCACCGAAACTGCCTCCGACCACCGACACGGTCTTGGCGCCGTGCGCTTTCAGGTAGTGAACGGCTCCGAGGATGTCATTTTCAAAGGGTGCGCCATCGAAATCGGCCTGTCCGGGACCGACCGAGCAGCCGAACCCTCGGAAATCGATCGCCAAAACCCGAAATCCTCTGGACGCTAAAGCGTCTGCCTGGGACCGCCAGCTCTCCTTGTTAAATCGACCGCCATGGGCGAGCACAACAGCGCGGGCGGCGGCTTCGCCGTAGAGGTCCGCGCAAACTCGGCCGCCATCGTCGGTAGAAAACGAGATACTCTGCTGTGCGGCGGCGATTGTGGTCAGGAAAAGAGCGATGGCGACTGACCGACTCACATGCATTCAGGGATTATACACAGGGGTGTGCGGCGTGAGTCAAGGTGATGGCGGCGTCAGCGGCTGCAGTTTCGCCCAAGAACCACGCGGTTAAAACACAGAGGGCGCGGGACCCGCGGAAAGGGAGCCAATTGGCCCTCTCCACGGTTCTCGCGCCCTCTGATGCGTTGAGTCTCTTCTTGCTTACGTTATTGCTGGTGGCCTTGACCGGTCGTGGTACGGTCTGCGCTGGTGGAGGTTGTAATACCTGCTGTCACTTGATCGGCGCTGAACACCTTCACTTCGACGCGGCGATTCTTGGCGCGCGCGGCGCGGTTGTGGGCTTCGTCAACCGGCTTTTCGTCGCCGAGACCGATCATGTGGATGCGGTAGATCGGAATGTCGTGCTTCGCGACAAGGTATTCAACGACTGCATCAGCGCGTTTCTTGCTGAGCACTTCGTTATACTGCGAGCCGCCCGACTTATCCGTGAAGCCTTCAACGGAAATGATGAAGCGCTTATCGGCCTGGACGTCCTGGGCGAGCTTGTCGAGATCGGACTTGTTTTCCTTGGTCAAGCTGTACTTATTCAGCGTGAACGGAACGGTGACGGTACTCTGGAGCTTATAATCATCGATGTTACTGATGACGCCCCGAAGGCTGTTCAAGCCTTGAGTATTTTGATCCGACTTCTGATCGGCCGTCTTCGCCGTGGTCATGGCGTCATTGGCGTGGGTCATGGCGTCATTGGCGTGATTCATAGCGTCAGCCGCATGCTGGTCGGCAGTACCCGCTTTTTCATTCGCGGCGCTGATACCGTTCTGGGCGCGCTGGTCGACATCCGTCACCTTTTTGTTGGTGTCCTGGATCTGGTTACCATTCTGGGTGGTCTGCTCGCCTACCTGATCTACTTTGGCTTGGATGGGAGCTGCGGTGTTGCGCACATACTTTTTCGTAGCGCATCCCCCCGCGAGCAAAGCGCCCGTTACGATGCACGTTGTCGCAAGAAAAGCTTTCATGGTCAAGAACCTCGTGTTGCCCAGATGCAATTTTGGAGCCTCAAATACGAAGCCCTTAAATTCAAGGGTCGGACCGTCCATTAGACGTTTTGTGATGTAAAGCTTACGCGACTGCGCCTTACATTACGGTTGCTCCGGAAAAATGTACGCAGAACCGCAACGTCGACTGAAGTCAGGCTACACGCCCTGTTTTTCTCCTTGACTCGGAGGGGCCACTTGTTCCCGAGAGAGTTAAGAAGATCACGTGGCTGCACGTCGTGTCGAATGATGCTGTCTAGCGATTCCGCCTGGTTCAATATGGCCCCGGCGGGCGGATATGAGAGTGCCCCCGGAATGATGTTGTCTCTATGCTTCAAGTGCTGGGAGGCGACTAAGGCAGGACTTTGTTGCTGACAAAACAGAGCTTAGATCGCCGCCTCGGCGCACCGCGATAGGTGCGCGAGACGGTGTAGACCACGCTTACGGCTTCGGACTGCGGCGACCGTTAGGCGCTGCATCGGAGGCGCGTGTCTTGGGCGCGCTGTGGCGCTTGCGACGCAATCCCGGAAGATCCCACGACGGATTATCGTAGATCTGGTCTTCGGGTTCAAAATCGAGCGGCCAAAA
Organism: Bryobacteraceae bacterium; assembly: GCA_036268375.1. GTDB lineage: Bacteria > Acidobacteriota > Terriglobia > Bryobacterales > Bryobacteraceae > PALSA-243. The sequence goes on from DATAUH010000622.1 coordinate 3,166, forward strand.
GTTAGATGTAGATTTCATGGAAACGTTACCTGACTTAACCCAGGAAGGACAATTCCATTATATCAGGGTTGCAACGCTTCTAAACTATTCAAAATAAACGCTTTATTGCAGCGCCTTTTGCCAGTTTATGATCCCAGCGATCTTTGACGAGCCCGACCAGTCCATGGGCGAGTTCACGAGGAAGCGATCGCCATTCGGCGCGACGTCATAGAGATTCCAGGAATGCGGCGTAGGACGCGTCTGAAAAAGCTCTTTGGGAGGATCGTAGGCGAAGTCACTACCGTGCGGATGCACTGCGACCGAGCAGATCTCACCGGGCTGCGTGATATAAAACAGCTCGAGGCTGTCGCGCCTCCACTTTGGAAGGCCTCCCCCATCGCGGGTGATGGCCCAGATCCGTTTGGAACCGCTCGAGCCGTTGTCGTAGGGCTGCACCACGATCTGATTGATGCCTGTCTCGTCGGATTGATAGGCGAGCCAGCGTCCATCCGGTGAAACGGCCGCGTAGCCTTCCGAATGGATAGTGTCGAGCACGATCGAGGCCCGATGATCATGCGCGTTCAGCAGCCACAGGCCGCGATTCATGCCGGGGATGATCTCATCGAACACCAGGCCCCGGTCATCCCGCGTCCAATCGTCGAAGAACTTGCGGTTGGCGGTGCGATAGACAAGTTCGGCCTTGCTCTCCGGCCTGGTGGACTGAATGTAGAGGTCGTAGCTGCCCAGTTCATCGTTCGAGAAAGCGATGCGCGAGCCATCTGGCGACCATACGGGTTGGGCAGAGCCGCCGCGCAGATGCGTGAGCTGGTAAGATGCGCCGTTGGCGGTATCGAGGATCCAGATCACCGCAGCGCCGGCCTTTTCATCGCGCCGGCCCGCGGCGATACGCTTTGCATCTGGAGATAACCGGGGCGGTCCCCAATCGCCGGGATTCCCTACTGTTCCAATGGCTTTGCCAGAGCGGTCCAGCCACACGAGCTGGCGAGTGGATTGTCCGGCGCCTTCATAGACCAATGTGCCGTTCGTCGAAGCGGAGACCTGCGCGAGTGAAAGGCTCTCCACCGGAGCCACATTGTCGGCGAGCGTAAGCGCGTCGCCGCTCAACTGCAGCTTGGACGGTTGAAAGGGCCGGCCGACCAGATTGCCGTCGCGAATGTAAAGCAGGTGTCCGGAGGACCCGGAGCCGCCGCCGTAGACCGCGTTGGTTTCCGCAGTAAGGAGCTTCTTGTAGGTAGAGGAATCGAGCGACCCGATATAAACACCCGTGTTCTCATCGCCTTCATCGGCCGCCACGAAAAAGATGAAATGCCGGCCATCGGGCAGGAATTGCGGCCAGAGGTGGGCGCGCTCGTGTTTGGCTTCATCGAGATTGGTGAGCGGCTCCGCGTTTCGCCTGGCAACTGAGACTTTGGATAGGCCGCTCGTCAATTTTGAGGCGAAAACGATGACGCCGTCTTTGCTCCAGGTTCCGCCGCCGGGGAAGTTGTCCACTGGACAGATATCAACTGGCGCGCCGGAAGGGGAGCCATTTTGAATACGAATCTTTTTCAGCACGCCGTTGGCGAAGAAACCGACATAAGCGCCATCCGGAGACCAGAATGGTTCCGAAGCGCCTTCCGTATCCTCGACGGGCTTTGGATGGGTTCCGTCGAGCGCCTGTACCCAGAGCGTGCGTTTGCCGCCCGCGCCGTCGGCTGTAAAGGCTAGAGTTCGCCCGTCGGGCGAAACGGCGGGCATGCCGGGAGATTTGGCCTCCGCGGAATCGATGGTGAATCGGTAAACCGGCCCCGTCGAGCGGTTCGAGTACATCACCATCGCTGCGATGCCGGCTGCGCAAACCGCCAACGCTATCACGACGATCCATATTCCCGGGCCCAACCGGCGCGCGGAGACCGCGCGAATAGTCTGCGCGAACGGCACGTATTCGGCGTCTGCCGAACCTGAGAACACTGCCTGCGTCGCGGCCGGATCGCTGCCGTTTGCCGGGACGTCGCCGGCATCGTCGTGGGAGTTTGGCGTGGGTCGGAACTGCGTCAGCTCCCGCAGCTTTGAGGCGGCTTCCGGCCTGACGTGCGTCCGCGCCATAAGCTTCAGCTCTGTAACCGCGTTTTGGATGCGCTGGCGGCGTTTAGTTGGGTCTTTCTGGAGGCAATCCGCGATCACCGGCTGCATCGCTTGGTGAATCGGGTGTTGCGAAGCGAGGGGCGCAGGCTGAGTGTGCAGAATTGCCGAGTTCAGCGCCGCGCCTTCGCCTTGGAAAGGAGGTACGCCGGCGGCTAAGCGGTAGAGGACGGCCCCGAAGGAGTAGATGTCGCTGCACGCATCGGCCTGTTTACCCGAAACCTGCTCCGGAGAGCGATATTCGTGGCCCGCATTGTCGTGCTCGAGCGGCTGAACCAGCACCGTCCGACCCACGGCATCGATGAGGATGGATTGTGGCGAAACGTGACAGTGAAGACGACTCAGCGCGTGGGTTTTGGCAAGGTAGGCTCCTAGATCCAACGCGTAGCGCAATGCGTCTTCGGGCGAAACCTGGCTTCGATGCAAACGTTGTGCGAGAAGCTCACCTTCGACTTCTTCACCAGTCAAGAAGTCGAAGCGTTTGTCAGTAGGTTGGGCCTCCGTCACTGAAGCTTACAAAAACGATTTTACCTCCCCGCGGATGACAACAACAATACGGGCGATTTCAAATTATACGCACTGGATTTCAGGAAACCTAAGGCTGAGATGTTCGAATGCGGAACAGTCGCAAGCCGCCGCCTGGGAAGCAGCGCGGTGAGGCGCTCGCAGCGGCTCGCGATGGAGACGCCTAGTATCCGACCAATTTACGACCGCGGGCCCAGAGCTCGCCTGCGTCTTCGGCGATTCGCGCGCCCTCTTCGTAAATCACCTTCACGCGGTCGACGATGTCCCGCGCCGCGTCCGCGAATTCCGCGGACTTCCCACTGATCTCTTTGGTGGCCCGGCGCGCCACATCCCATTTGCTCTTGGGGCGCCGCGAGTATGCAAGGCCGAGTCCAATTGCCGTTCCGATGGCGAGTCCGAGCCAGATCTTTCCGGAGTGATTTTCCCAGACGCTCAATCCATTTTCTTCTTCCATGCCAGTTTCCTCCTTTGAGCTCCACTAACAGTGTACGTTTGTCTGAATTTCCCGCGCGCTTCGTGTGGTGAAGCCTCGCACGCAGTTACGCGCAACTTGGTAACTTCTTATACGCAGATTGCGAGCAGATTTCGTCGACTGGCGCCCTATTGACTCTGCCGTTCTCCGCTGTACAATCCAGAATAGTCCTTAAATAAAAAACGGAAGCGGCGGAAAATGTCACGAGTGAAGAAAGTACGTCAGACAGCTCCAACAGACATGCCCGGATACACCAGCAGCGAGGTAGCGCGCATCTGCGGCGTAAGCCTGCGCCAATTGCAATGGTGGGACGAGCGCCATGTAGTTTCGCCGCGCCAGGCTGGACACAAGCGGGTCTACATGACGGAAGAAGTGCTGGAAATTTCGGTAATCGCCGAACTGCGCCGCAAGAAATTTTCGCTGCAAAAAATCCGACGCGTGCTGCGCTTCCTGCAAAAAGACATGGGCAAGCGCTTGAGCGATGCACTGGCGTCGCAATCCAATGTTCACTTGCTGACGGACGGAAAATCGATCTATTTGGAAGAGGCTCCTGATCGCATCGTCGACTTACTCAAGAACGCGCGCCAGCCTATGTTTCTGGTGAGCGTTTCGGATCAGGTGCGGCGGCTTACCGGCGCGGCTGAACGTAAGCCGATTCGGGGCGAACAGCACGCGGTTCGAGGAAAGTCCCGCGCCGTTTGATGCGCGGCGCCGCTCACGTCTGGGCGGCGAATCGCCGCGGTTACTTCTTGCCGGCCGTGGCGACGATGTTCTGCGCGAAGTAGTTGTCAACTTTGGCGCGGTTGCGCACCACTTCATAATAGGCGTTGCGTAAAACCTGGTCGGCGCTGTTGCGCAGATTCTCGCGAATGTTTTCCTGGACGCGCGGATCATTCAAATCGCGCTGGCCGGCAGGCTCTTTCGAAATCAACTTGAGTATTCTGTAGTCGCCTTGCGTGTGAATAATGGGCGAAATTCCTCCCGGCTGCAGTGACATCACCATGCGCCGCAGTTCCGGGTTAGCCTTATCGAGAGTGGATTCGGGAATGAAGCCCATGTCGCCCCCATTGGGAGCCGTGTTGGGATCTTCGGAGAAGTTCTGCGCCAGCATGGTGAAGTCTTCGCCGCGCTCCTTGATGCGCCGCTCGATGTCTTTTATTTTTCCCGCGGCTTCGGCGTCGTTTTGCGCCTTGCTGTTGCGCAGATTGCGCACGTTCGGGTCGGGCGTCGGCGTGACGACGATCTGCGCCAGATGCACCTGGGGCTCGGCGAGGTTGAAGCTGGCTTTGTTGGCGTTATAAAAATTGGCGACGTCGGCGTCGGTGATGGTGATGTGCGACGTAATCTCTTTGGCGATCAGCTTATCGACGGTGAGCTTCTGGCGGATCTCGGTTTTGAGATCGTCGATTGACATGTTGCGCCCGGCGAGCTGTTTGTCGAACTCTTCCTTTGTGTACGGCGTCTTCATCTTGTTGAGCTCGGCGTCGACATCGGCATCGACCGCCTGAAGGCCCGCTTTGTAGGCCTCTTGCAACATGATCTGGTTGGTGATGAGGCTGCCCAGGAGTTCAAGGCGTTGCGACTTGACGAGATCCGCGTTGGCGTTCTCCGGCGGTTGTCCGTATTGCGTCTTGTAGGTTTTGTCGAGCTGCGCGTACGTGATGGGCTGACCGTTGACGGCCGCTGCGACTCCCGCCGGAGGCGCCTTGCTGCAGGAGGTGAGCGCGAGACAGGAGAAGGCGGCCGCGAGCCAGGCGTGTTGTCGCTTCATCAGGAACCTCCCATTGTAGCCTTGCCTTCGCTAAAATGGACGATCCTATGCGAGTTGGAATCATCGGCGCCGGCGCAATCTCCCATAAGCACGCGCAAGCGTATCGCAATATCGGTTACGAAATCACCGCCTGTACGGACATCAGCGAGGCCGCAGGCCGAGCGTTCGTCGAAAAGTGGGGCGGCGAATTCGTGGGCAACTACGAGGACGTTTGCCGCCACCCGCGCGTGGACTATGTCGACGTGTGCACGTTTCCCGATTTCCGGCTGCAGCCGATCGAGATCTGCGCGCAAACGAAAAAACATGTGCAGGTGCAGAAGCCGATCTCGACCAATCTCGAGACGGCGCGCCGCATGATTCAGACTGCGGCGGAGGGCGGCATTTTGCTGGGCGTGGTGAGCCAGCACCGGTTTGACGACGCCAGCCTGTTTCTCTCGAAGGCGCTCGCCCAGGGACGTTTGGGCAAGCTGCTGCAGTGTGATGCGTACGTGAAGTGGTACCGCTCCGCCGAATACTATTCGCGGCCAATCAAGGGTAGCTGGCAGACGGAGGGCGGCGGCGCGCTGATGAACCAGGCGATTCATCAGGTAGACCTGATGCGTTGGTTTGCGGGTCCGGTGACGGAGGTGTTCGGCGCCTGGCAACTGGGCGCGCTGCACAAGATCGAATCGGAAGATGTGGTGAACGCGGTGCTGCGTTTTGCGAGCGGCGCCACCGGTGTGATTCAGGCATCCACGGCATTCTGGCCGGGTTATCCCGAGCGCATGGAGTTTCATGGCACGAAGGGCTCCGCCGTGATCTCCGGCGACAAGTTGACCGTGTGGGACGTGCAGGACGACTCCGGCGACCCGGCGCCGATTGCGAAAGAGGTAGCGTCGGGTGCGAGCGATCCGATGGCGATTTCGCTGGAGCCGTTCGAGCGCCAGTTTCGCGAATTCGGCGACGCCATAAGCCATGGCCGCAAGCCGGCGTGCGCGGGCGAGGAGGGCCTGCAGGCGTTGGAAGTAGTCGACGCCGTGTACCGCTCGTGCCGCGCAGGGCAGAAGGTAACGCTGTAACTGGCTTATTTCCAGCCGCGAGCACTGCCCGTGTATAGAAGATTGTGTCCATCAGATTGACAGCATGTCTATTTACTGTGCATGTGAGGCGCTATCGCGTGGACACATCTTGGACCGGAATTACCCTGGAATCAGCAATTTAGCGAGTGGCGGCGTCTTTGCACAACAGATCTGCGGAGATGCCAGAGTGACCTTTCTACAGAAACTCGCTTTCGTGGCCGCTGGCGTACTGATCGGTTCTGCCGCCGCCGTGATTTTGCGATCGCACGCGGACCACTGGGCCGTTGAACACTCGCATCGTCATGGGATTCATGCGCCGGGACGGATCCCCTCTGGACTAACGAAGCCGTTCGATGCTCCGGCCCGCAACCGTCACCGGCCCGCTTCCCGGCTTGACGCAGCTTTGGCGTCCGGGTCGGCGATGCCTCCTGCCCTCGGCTAGTGCGGACGAGGCGCGATGCTGTCCGATCGGTAGACCGCGAAGCACTGCGGCTGTCCGCCCTTGTCACTGGCCTAACTTGAACGTCAACCCGAAATTCGCCTGTGGCCCGGCTACTACTTGTCCACTCTTCAAGTCAACGGTCGCGGCAAGGCCTAGTCCGAAAGCAATCGTCAAGAGATCCCCTACATCCAAACCGAAATTGAATGGATACAGCGCCCCTGTGAGCGCCGGGTTCGGCGCGCCCGGGCCCTGCATCTGCACGCCGAGTTGGGCGTACGGCTGCCAGTAGTGAAACATGCCGAGTTGGCCGAAGCGGTCGACATCGGTCAGTTGCACGAATGGATTCAACGTCAGCGGCGTGCCATTCGAAAGGATGCCGTCGACTGGTTGCGACGCTGTTACTCCGAATGTGAGCTGCTGGTTTGCGGCTTTCGGGTCGCCGCGCACGTAGACGGTCTGCATCGTCAGGAAGAACGCGTTTTGCGGATTGCGTAACCCGCCGAATGGGAATGTGGATTGCGCGCCCGGTTGCACTTCCAGGTGATCGTAATTGAATCCGAAGATGGACGTTGGCGCCGATGAAGCGGTTCCTGGTGTTTGCGGCGCCTGAAAAGAGAAGTCGGGCACGCTAGGCGCATATATCGGCAGCGTCAATCCGGGAACGCGCAGAGGCGCAAATACGCTTCCGCCGAGGCCCGCAGTCACGGTAGTGCTGAGATCGGTGCGCAGCGTGAGCTGATTCGGATTCAGCAGGCGCGCCGAAGGCCCTCTGGGCTGCCTGCCGGTCCACGACGTCGACAAAGTCAGCGGCGGCATCGGCATGCCGAAGATGGTCACCGTCGCGACGCCTAACGGAAATAGCTGTCCGCGCGTTTTCGGGCCCACGATGCCGTCTGGCGTGAGTTGGTGCGTCGATTGGTATTGTTTAACGGCCCGCTCGGTCTTGGGTCCGAACACGCCATCTTCTTTGAGCGGCGGTTGGCTCGCATCATTGACGAGGTTCAGCGCCTCTTGCACTGCTTTCACATCCGGCCCGGTCTGCCCTTGGTTTAGATCTTTGAGCTTTGACATACTTCCTCCGGTACCTGTCTAGTGCGCCTTCGTCGGGACCGACCAAACAAGTGAAACAAATCGAGCTGATTTGTTTCGCAAAATTTGTCTGGCAAGAGCGAAGGCTCAGGAGACTTCAATCCCGAGTATAGGTGCGCAAAGCCTTGTCAAACGCGGCTTGGCAGAGTTGCCGTACCGGTACCGATTTTCTTGGAACGCCTGAAACGGAGCCGCGAAGAGGCTGTCAGCGGGCGATATTTTAGACGCGCGGATGAGTCGCGTTCGCCGTCCGTAGCCGTGTTATTTCAGATTCTCGTTGAACCAGCCGATCATGCGCACCAGCACGTCGCGCTGATCGGCGGGCTTATGGAAGCGGTGACCTTCGTTGGGATAGATCACCATCTGCGTCTTCACGCCCCGGTCGCGCAGCGCGTGCCAGAATTCATACGACTGCGGCGCGGGACATTCGCCATCGCGGTCGCCTACCACGACAAGCGTGGGCGTCTTGACATTCTTGATGAACTCGATAGGCGCGCTTTTCGCGTATACCTTGGCGTCGTCGTAAACCGAAGCGCCAAAATACGGCAGCATCCACTGATCTATTGAGTTCTCGCCGTAATAGCTTTGCCAGTTGGCGATGCCCGCGCCCGCCACAGCCGCGTGGAACCGATCGGTCTGTGTGACTGCCCACATCGTCATGTACCCGCCATAGCTCCAGCCGGTGATGCCGACGCGATTCTCATCGATAGGAGCGCTTTTGATTGCTTCGTCGACGCCCGCTAAAATATCGCGCAGATCGCCGCCTCCAAAATCCTTCACGTTGGCGGCCGTGAACTTTTCGCCCTGGCCGTAACTACCGCGCGGATTCGGCAGCAGCACGAAATAGCCTTGTTGCGAAAGCAGCGTGGCATTAAAGCCGGGCTTCGGCCACGTGGGCTTCATGGAAGAGGCGGGACCGCCGTGCACGCTCACCACCATGGGGTATTTGCGCGACGCATCGAAGTTCTTGGGATAGATGAGCCAGCCTTGGACGTTGAATTCATCGCTTTTCCAGTGCAGGCTTTTCTGATCGCCCCACATGGGCAGCGCGGCGTCGTTGGCGTGCGTCAATTTGCGCCAGTTGCCGATCGATCCCGTCCACACTTCGGGCGGCCTTTGCCAGGAATTTCGCGTCACGACGGTTGACTTGCCGTCGTCGGAAAGCGAGACGCCGCCGCCGTCCATGGTGAAGATGGTTTCGTCACCATTCCAGAGACGCTCCGTCTGGCCGGTCGCCAGGTCGACCTGTGAAACCGCACTGCCGCCGTCGTAGTGCTCGCTGAAATAGATGTATTTGGATTTCTTCGGCGCGACGATATCCGCCACAGAGGACTTGATGCCAGGCGTGACGCTGACGGCAGCGCCTCCGCTCGCATCCACCTTGTAGATTTCGCCGCCCGTCGAGCCTTCGTCGCTCATGATGCCGCCGATGAACAGGATCGATTTGCCGTCGGGCGTCCAGCGCGGCTCGGCAACCTGCCGCTCGACCGGCGGTTTGTAGACAGACTTCAACTCGCCGCCCGCGGAGGCCAGCGTGTAGATCTGCGCGATCCACCAGTTATTGTCGCCCATGCCCTGCGCGGCGGAGACTGCGAACGTGCGGCTATCGGGCGACCAATCGTACTCGTAAATGTACATATTGGCCGGCGACAGCTGTCGCATCGTGCCGGCGGCGAGGTCAATTGCGGCGATGCGCTGCTCATAGATCTTGGAATCGAGCACGCCGGAATCCGGTGGAACGGGATCAAGCGGACCAGCACGGTGTGGCAGGTTTTGCGTAAATAGAATGGCGATTCGTTTTCCGTCCGGCGCCCATTTGGGATCCGCCAGCAGGCCAGTGAGATGCGATTCCTGCTTGGCCGCGCCGCCCGCGGCTGGGGCAACATAGAGCTGGAACTGATCGGCCTTCGCGCAGTCGGATAGGAACGCGATGTGCGAGCTGTCCGGTGACCACGCGATGGCCTCTTCATCGCATGCGGCTTTGCCATCTCCCGCGGTGATGTGGACGCTGCTGTTCGAATTTTCGACTGCGGCCACGGTGATACCCGATTTGCCGCCCGCCAGAGACGCTACATACGCGACGTGAGATCCATCCGGCGACACGACGGCTTGCGGAAACCAGTGCGTGTTGGCGATTTCAGCCAATGCCGGTTCTACCGGCGTGACCGCCTTTTGTCCCCAAGCGACCCCTGCGATGAGAACGAATGCGCAAAATCCAATCTTCACTTGCTGAACCTCTCTTTGATCACGATTGCCACCCCTGCCAGCAGCCCCAGCGCGCTGATCCAACGCGCCGCCTGTTGTTCCACGCCGCCGTCGTACTTCAGTTCCACCGTGCACGGCCCGTTGCACCCGGGCGCTATTGTCATTTGTCCCAGTTTATCCTGCAGCACGGGACGCGCCTGTCCGTTGACCGTCGCACGCCAGCCTTTGTCGTAGGTCACCTGCACGGAAAGAATGTGCTGCGGTGTGAACACGCCCGTGATGGTGGCGGCGCTTGTGCCGCGCCAGGTGAACTGCGCGTCGGGCAAGGAAGGCTCGTCGAGAGCGGCCAGGTAATGATCGAGCGACTTGGCGTCGTAGGCCGGGGGCTGCGTTTGCGGCAGGTCGCCTGCAAACATGGCGTGCGCGAGCGAGGTGCGCCGGCGTGGCACGGCGTAAATGACGTCGTCGCCATCGCGCCAAAGCTCCTGGAGTCCCGCGAACTTTTCAGGATGTGCGTAGGGGTGATAAACTTCGCGGCTCTTCGGGCCTTCGCCGACCACTGCGTCTACGCCGAACGCCTTCAGCCATTCGACCATCGTCTCCTGCCGGGCGCCGGCGTAGACCTGATAGAGCACCGACGGCATGATGCGGTTGCTCTCGCCATTATCGAAGCCGCCGTTCAGCATGGGAGTGTCGCTGAAGGCTTGCATCCAGAAGCCGATGGTGCCGGGGGCGAAGACGCGCTGGCCCGGCCGATGTTCGTCGAACCAGCGTGAGATTTCGAATTCTACGGTGGAAGCGATGTTGATGGGACGCTCCAGATCGCGCACGCGGCGGTGCTGCCATCTTGCGACCGGCAGACAAACCAAAGCCGCGACTGCGATGACGATCCATCCGCGCGTGACTTTGATGCGCGTGGCGATCATCGCGACCAGAACCCAGAACGCGAGATCCATTTCGAGGTGATAGCGCTCGGGCTGTGGAATCATGCGCAGGTTAAACCACTGCGCCAAGAGCGTAATACCGGCCGTGAGCAGGAAAAAAAGCGTGGCGAAGCGAATGCCGCGATCGACCCGTGCCTTCGCGAGGGCCCAAGCTACCAGCAAAATCGCCGCGGCGAATGCCGCTTCGAGCAGCCTGTTGGATTGGAAGCCGCCGGCTGCGACCAGGGGCGCGTTGGCCTGTATGGTGGCGACAGTGGATGGCGTGACGAACGGGCCGGCGATGGCATACGCCCAGCAGGCCGCGGCTGCCAGCCATGGCCACACTTTGGGAGAACTCGACAGGGCGAGCGACACGCCGATGAGCCCCAACGCGAGCGCGCCGATCCAGTTGCTGAGTACCGCAGCTGCCAGAACGAGTGCGGCCGCAAACCAGAGACTAAGCCGGCGGCGCCTCACGTCACGCTGCTCTTCGGAACAGACGGCCCATAATGCCGCCATAGCGAGCGGCAGAAACATCAGCGACGTGATGTGTGGGCCTTCGCCCCAACTCACCATCGCGTCCAGACGGCAGGGGGCCCACCAGCCGCCGATGGCGTTGCGAAAACTGGGTACCCACCAGATGGTCGGCGAAAATATGGAATAACCCAGCGACGCTACTATCGCCGCCCAACGCGCAATGCTCAGCCTGCCAAGCGACCAGTAGAGAAGAACTGGGGCCAAAGAGTAAAGAGTGGCGGTGACGAAATGATATGCAAGCGCGGCTGGGATATGTCCAACGCCCGACACGGCGGCCACAGCGGTGTGGAGCAGCGGCGGATAACTGTCGGGGAAGGGAATTCCGCCGTACCAGAGCGGCATCCAACTCAGGTCGGGGAAGTGGTCGCGTATATATCGCGCAAGGCCGATGAAAGCGGCCTCGATGGAGCCCATCTGTGCGATGTACTCCGAGTGGAAAAGCCGCGCTGTGACGTAGGCGTTGAGCGCAAATAAGCCTCCGGCATCTGCCCAGCGCAGCCAGGCGGGAACATTCTCCGGCTTAGAAGGTGAAACTCAGGCCTCCACGCACGCTGCGCGGGCTCTGCACGAGAAGAATGCGCTGTCCGTCGGCCGTGGTAAGCGGCAGGTAACCCTGCGCGAGGATGTTGCGAAAATCGGCCGTGGCGGTGAGCCGCCCGCCAAATCCTGGCAGTGGCTGGCGGATGCATACGTTCATGCCTTCGAGCGGCTGCATTCCGGCAGTCGAATAGAGGTTGCCGGCCATCATGGTTCCGTTGTTTCCGGTGAATTGATAGCTGGCTACCAGATGCGTGCCCGCTTTCGGAATAGTGGCCTTCACCTGGGCCGTCAAGCTTTGGCGGCGTCCCTCGCGGATAATTTCGCGCAGATCATCGGGGTTGCGGCTAACGCTGGCGCGCGGGTCGACGGTCAGGGCGCCGGTGTCGCCGTAAATTATTGTTGCGCTGGCGTTGTCGCCCAGATTTTGCGTTGCGGAAAGAGCGATGCCGGTGCTTTGGAACGTTCCCGCGTTCAGAATCCAGCTATTCGAGAACAGATCGGGCAGCGCGTCTCCGCCGAGTAGAACTCCGTTGCCTGCGGCCATGGTCACCGCGGCGTTGGAAATATCCTGGCGATACATGGACGCCTTGAAGGTGCGCGAACCGCTGTGGCGGATGTAGACGGCTTCATACTCCACGCCGCGCTGGATTTGCGGACGCCCG
>DATAUH010000623.1:0-11543 GCA_036268375.1 Bryobacteraceae bacterium
ATGTTGAACGCCTGGCCTGACAGCGTATGCATGTTCGCCTGCGCCAATAAAAACGCATCCACCAGATCTTCCGCGAACAGGATGTCGCGAACCTGCATGCCATCGCCGAAAATCGAAAGCGGTTTACCATCTATGGCGCGGATCAGAAAGTGGGCGACCCAACCCTGATCTTCATTGCCCATCTGATGCAGACCGTAGATACAGCTCATGCGGAAAACAACGGCCGGAATGCTGAATGTCCTCGCATAATCGATCACATATTGATCTGCGGCGCCTTTAGAGCAGCCATATGGGCTGTGAAAATCGAGCGGCCGATGCTCGTCGACGCCGGAGCGCAGCAGCGGAGATAGCGGCTGATAGCGCGAGTCTCTCTTTTCCAGCGCCAAATCCGATAAGCCGCCGTATACTTTGTTCGTCGATGTGAAAACCAGTGACGGTGGATTATCGCAGCGGCGAATCTCTTCCAGCACATTGAGCGTGCCGCCCGCATTCACTTCAAAATCGTGCACGGGGTCGACCAGGCTTGTCGTCACGGCCACTTGCGCCGCGAAGTGAAACACCTGCTCCGCTTCCCGAATGGCGTTGCGCAGCGCCTTGCGATCGCGAACGTCAGCGTTCTCGATGTGGAGAAGATCGCCGTGCGTTTGACGGAGCCATTCCACGTTTCTTTCGCTGCCCGGCCGCGAGAGGTTGTCATAGATCATGACATTCCGTCCCTCCGTCAGCAGACGATGCGCCAGGTTTGTTCCGATAAAACCCGCGCCACCGGTAATCACAACCTGCCCGGGAGATGCCAACCTCCGTCTGGTTCCGATGCGGCGGGCCTCGGAGCGAATTCGGTCCAAACCGCCATCGCTCCAAAGTTGGAAGAGCAGTTTGGCGCTGCCATCTTCGCGCTTCAGGCCATAGTGCCCATCACGCTCGTCCGTATGGATGGGATCATCCACCATGGCTCGGTCCCGAGCGGACTGCCAATATAGACGGTCTACAGGAGCATCCAATGCGTCGGCCAATGCGCGGACCTGCGCACCTTCGTCGCCGCGCCAGGTGGAAAAACCGGATTGAGTGATCCACAATTCCGCATTCGAACCAAGCCGCCGCAAGCGCGAACGCATCTCGGATGCTTCCCGCTCCCAACCGCGCCAGGGAAACTCGGAGGAGCCGGGGAAACCGTGCATTCCTACGGCGTCGATGTAGGCCAGCACGCCGCGCTCGTTCATCAGATCCAGCCACTTTAAATCGATAGGCCACGTGCCGGGCAACACGGTCTTCTTGCCGCGATGCCGCGCCCAATAGGCGGCGCCGCCTACCATCTCAGTGAAGATTCGCCACTCGGAATCGATCCGAAGATCCCACTCCACGGGATTTGTCGGTTGATTCCAGAGTTCGAGCCATTCGAAGTAGTCGCCGAACTGGGTAATCATCACGTCAATGAAATCGGCGTAATTTTTGGGCGATTGCGGCGGTGACGACAACTTCGGCACGATCCCAAGCGACGCCGGCGTGTAGAGAAAGCACGGCAGAATCGTGACTTCCTGCGCCAGGCGGGGTAAGAGCCATGCATACCAGCCATCGCCGCCCGAAGCGTACCAATCGGACCAGCGGACCGCGATGCGGATGTGCTTCAAATTCAGAGCGCGCAGATCTTCCAATACGGCTTCGACGCGAGCATGTTCCCCAGGGCGAAACCACTCGACCGCGCCAACCAGCGGCGCCGTTGCCCTCGCGTTCACCTCTTTGGAAGCGCGCTTCATACCATCAATCCCCGCGCGGCCAGCTCTTCCCGGGCCTCCACGCCGCGATCGACGGCTGTCTGCCCCTCCAGCCACGCGGCCAAATCCTCCAAACCCTTTTCGAGACTCACCTGCGGCGTCCATCCCAATACGCTCTTGGCCAGCGACACATCGGCGAAACAGTGCCGGATATCGCCCACCCGATACTTACCGGTAATTTCAGGCGAAATATGCGAAGCGCCCAGCGCATTCACCGTACGCTCTGCAACTTCTTTGACGGTCATTGGAATACCGTTCGAGATGTTGATCGACTTGCCGGCCGCTTCGGGCTTTTCGATAGCCAGACGGCACGCGCGCGCTACGTCGTAAACGCTGACAAAGTCGCGTTTTTGTAAACCATCCTCAAAGATCAACGGCGGCTTACCATTTAATACGCGTGACGCGAAGTTACTCAGCACGCCGGTATACGGGTTCGAAAGCGCCTGATTAGGACCGTAGGTATTGAAAAACCGGAGCGCGACGGCAGGAATGCGGTACGCTTTTCCGATGATTAACGTCATTTGCTCCTGGTCGAATTTCGAGAGCGCGTATATGGAGGCGAGCGCGGGCGTTTTGCTTTCGGGCGTCGGCTCAGGAATCAGGGGCCGTCCCTTAGCATCCTTGATTTCCCAATCGCCCATCTGCAACTGCTTGAGCGAACGTTCACCGGCTGTTTGAATCTGTCCCTCAGCGTCGCGGTAGAGTCCTTCGCCATAGATGCTCATGCTGGAGGCGGTCACGACGCGTTCCACTTGCTTCGAACTGAGTTCCTCGAACAACACCGCGGAGCCCCAGTTGTTCACGCTGGTGTAGTCCGCAATCTGATACATGCTCTGTCCGACGCCCACAAGCGCCACCAGATGAATTACGCTATCGACGCCTTCGAGCGCGCGCCTCACGGCGTTGGTATCCCGGATGTCGCCGATCTGCAGTTCCACCTCGGGCGACAGATAGCTCGGCCGGCGCCTTTCAGGTCCATGAACCTGTTGCACCAAACTGTCGAGAACGCGCACGCGATAGCCATGCTTCAAGAGTTCGTCGGCTACGTGAGAACCGATGAAGCCCGCTCCGCCCGTAATCAAGATGTGTTTTTGCATCGGCGCTTCCCACGTTAGGTCGAGCATGAACACTGGCGCAATATGCCAAAAATACGGGATGTGAGCCTACACTCAAAAACGTGAACATCTGTTCGTGTTGCGACGAATCCGGTGTTCGATGCTTCACGCGCTGATCGTCTCTATCAACGTTCGTATTCTGACGGACGGCGACGCGTACGTGGGAGAGGATGAAAACCATGTGCGCCTTTCCAGATGCTGAACGAGCGCTTGCGGAGCGGCGAATAGAAGACGCGTTGCGGTTGCTGGATGCCGCTGAAGCGTGTGGCCACGCGCCAAACGAGTGCGCCGGAGAGCGATGGTTTTGCTACATGCTGCTGGGCCGCTTCGAAGACGCGTGGAAGGAGAGTGAGCGCATCGATGCACGCGGCTCGGACGACCCGATTGCGTTGTGGGATGGCAATCCATTTGCAGACAAGCGAGTAATTGTGCGCTGCTTACATGGTTATGGCGACGCGATCCAGTTCATCCGTTTCGGGCGATTCCTCAAACCAGAAGCGCGGCGCATCATTGTTCAAACGCATCCTCAACTAATCTCGCTATTTCAGCAATTGCCCTGGGCAGATTCGGTGATCTCGTGGGACGGCGAGGATCGCGGCTCATGGGATCAGCAGATTGAGGTGATGGAATTGCCCCGAGCATTTCGAACCACGCTGCAGACAATTCCGGATGAAGTGCCGTATCTCCACGTACCGCGTTCGCGGATGGAGCACAGCCGAATTGCGCCGCGAAACAGCCTGAGCTTACGGGTCGGAATCCAATGGGCATCGAGCCGGTGGGACGCCACTCGCGATGTTCCGTTCGACAAACTGGCTTCCCTATTGAGCTCTTCCAGTTGCGAATTCTACAGTTTTCAACGTGGCGAGGCGCGCGCGGCATCGCTCGACGCGGCGGGGATCGCCATCACAGACGTTTCGGGCGACTCATCGGACATCACCGAAGCGGCCGCGGATCTGATGCGCATCGATCTACTGATCACCGTGGACACAATGCTGGCGCACCTTGCGGGCGCGCTCGGAAAACCCGTCTGGATGCTGCTGCCTTATGCCGCCGACTGGCGGTGGATGCTAAGCCGACGCGACACGCCGTGGTACCCCACGATGCGGCTGTTTCGCCAATCATCGCCGGGGGACTGGAATTCCGCATTGCACGATATAAAGAGTGAGCTGGAAGTTTTCATCGCCGATGGATCCAAAAGCATTTCCGCCGCGCAACAATGAAGCTACTAAGCCTTTTCTTCGGACGCCCGCTCAGTTCTGCCGAGGATAGCGAAGAAAAGTTAGGACCGGCCCGCGGCATTCCAATATTCGGTTTGGACGCGCTGGGCTCCGCCGCGTATGGTCCCGAGGCAGCGCTTACGATTCTGATCCCGCTGGGAGTGGCGGGGCTTCATTTCATCGTTCCGATCCTGGCGTGTGTAATCGTTCTCTTAATTGTCGTTTGCCTCTCCTACCTGCAGACCATTCAAGCGTATCCGAGTGGAGGCGGCGCATACACAGTCGCGACGAAGAACCTCGGCGCAACGTGGGGCGTACTGGCAGCAGCCGCATTGATGATCGATTATGTCCTCACCGCGGCCGTCGGCGTTGCGGCAGGCGTGGGCGCGGCCGTATCGGCCATCCCTTCCCTGGAGCCTCAAACGTTGACGCTGTGCCTCGGCATTCTGGGGCTGATTACCATAGTGAATCTGCGCGGCACGCGTGAAAGCAGCGGGGCGTTTTTCGTGCCGACCTACCTTTTTGTCGCGTGCATGATTGCAATGATCGGAGTAGGACTTTGGAAGTCGATTGCAGCGGGGGGTCACCCAGCGCCGGTGTTAACCGCTCATCACCACGTACTGGCGGCCACGGAAAGTGTCGGCATCTGGCTCCTGTTACGGGCATTTTCGAGCGGTTGCACGGCGATGACCGGCGTCGAGGCGGTCAGCAACGGCGTCACTGCATTCCGCGACCCACGCGAAAAAACAGCGCAGATTACGCTGGCCTCGATGGCGGGGATTCTGATCGTAATGCTCGCAGGCGTAGCCGCGCTTTGCCGTTTTTATCGGGTCGGCGCCCAACCGCCCGGGCAAAGCGGCTACGAGAGCGTTCTTTCCCAACTTGCACATGCGGTGTTTGGGAGCGGCCCGGTTTACTACGTGATCATTGCTTCCATTTTGCTGGTGCTCTCGCTGCAGGCGAACACATCGTTCGCGGATTTTCCACGCCTCTGCCGCGCGCTGGCTGCGGATGGCTATCTGCCCAGCGTTTTCGCCAATCGCGGCCGCCGATTGGTCTACACGCACGGAATCGTAGTGTTGGCGGTACTTTCGGCGATTACGCTGGTCATTTTTGGCGGCATCACAGACCGGCTGATTCCGCTGTTCGCAATCGGCGCTGTTCTTTCGTTTACGTTCTCACAATCAGGAATGGTTTTTCATTGGCGGAAAAACGGCGGCGCCCACGCCAGGCGCAATCTCGCGATCAATGCCTTGGGCGCGGTGTCCACCGGCCTGGTGCTGGTAGTCATTATCGTGTCTAAATTTGGCGAAGGAGCCTGGATTACGCTCCTGGTGATCCCGAGTATCTTCTTTATGCTGCGCGGAATCGGCCGCGCGCACGAACGCGTGCGGAGAGAGTTGGCCAACTGGAAGCCCTTACCTTTGGAGGCGCTACAGCCACCGCTGGTCGTAGCGCCTCTAGAACAATGGAATCGCGTCTCTCAAGCCGCGCTCCAATTTGCGCTCACCATCTCCACTGATGTAATCGCCTTGCACGTACAAACGGAAGGTTCTAGTGACGAACTGGAGCAGCACTGGCGTGAATGGGTGCAAGATCCGGTCGAGAAGAAAGGGGTCGCCATACCGCAATTGGCGCTCGTTACGTCGCCTTACCGTTTTGTGGTTCAGCCCATTCTCGATTATATTTTCAAGCTCGAGCGCGACCACCCCGACCGCCGCATCGCCGTAGTTGTGCCCACTCTGGTGGAGCGACGCTTTTATAAGCGGCTCCTTCACAATCAACGCAGCCAGTTGCTGACTGCCCTTCTCGTCCTCAATGGCGATCGCCGCATATCGATTATCAACGTGCCGTGGTATTCGAAGCGATAAGGAGCTCCAGGCGAGCGTCAGCGAAAGTTCCGCGGAACGGCTCTATCAGCCGCCGGCCGAAAGATCGAAATTAGCTGCTGAGGACCGACGGCAGCGCCATGTCGGCGTCGCATCAGCCTCTAGACACTCACGCCCGCGCGCGCTGCAAGCTCCTCGCTCGCCTGCGGGGGGTTTATTCCTTCGCGCTTCATGTGATCGCGCAATTCGTTCAAATAGATATCCATGTTCTTTCGCGAATAGCGGATTAATCCCAGCCGCCGCAGGCGATTCATTTGCACGGATACAATTTCGCGTGACGTGCCAACGAATTCGGCGATGGTGCGGTGCGTAAGAGATCGCGCCCGCATAGCTCCATCCGGCATCGAAGTGCCTAATTCTCGCCCCAGCTGCAGCAGCGCCAACATCACGCGCTCGCGCGTTTTATAGATCGCCATGCTCTCAATGCGATCCTGCAGACTCAGGCATTGGCGCACCATATGTTGGGAAAGGGCGATGCCCAGTCGCGGTTCCTGTTCGATGTATGCTTCCAATTCCTGTTGGCTCCAGGACATTACTGTCACTCTGTCTAGAGCAGTCGCGGATTCGGTGGCGCAGGAAGAACCGACTAAGCAACGTTCGCCGAACAGTCCTTCCGTGCAAACGATGCGAGCCGTGGTTTGTGCGCCATCCTCCGCGAAATTGGTTATCTTTACTCGCCCCAGAATCACCACGAATAATTCTAATGAGGGGTTATCTGCGTCGTAAATTACTCTCCCGCGCCCGTATTCACGGACCGGTTTGCGCGGCAGGTAAGTTAGTGGATCTTCGTCAGCCACATTTAGTCTGAAGCTTCTCATGCGATCCTCTGGAGATTATTTGTGTCGCGGCCTAGCCGGGCGTCTTCAATATATACGCGATCCCACTAACTTCGACAAGCAGATGTCTTCGGACTTAGAGCATTAACTTACCGCTCGCCTAGACACCTCGGGAATTCACTAGTTGTAAGTGCGGAACAACCTGTCGCGTTCAACGCCGACCGACGGCAGAACGAAAGATGGCGAATACGGGTACCCGGGTTAACAGATG
This sequence comes from Bryobacteraceae bacterium, assembly GCA_036268375.1. Lineage (GTDB taxonomy): Bacteria > Acidobacteriota > Terriglobia > Bryobacterales > Bryobacteraceae > PALSA-243. The sequence continues at coordinate 7,041 of DATAUH010000623.1, forward strand.
GAACACGAGTCCTATAACTTCTGGATCTGGGGATTGATGCCGCAGCAGCGAGAGGTAAATGGGTTTCGGACTGAATTGAAATGAAGAAAGACTTTTACAACGAGAAAGGCCGCGATGCGCAGCCAAAGGCTGATGACCGACGGCTAGGGGATCGCAATGCCTTGGCTCAACGCGTATCGGGTCAACTCTGCCGTTGTACGCACTCCCAGCTCCCGCATGATGCTGCTTTTGTGAAACTCCACCGTTCGCGCAGAAATTTGTAAAACGGAGCCAATTTCCTTCATCGACTTGCCTTCTGCCACAAGCTGCAGGACCTCGCGCTGCCGCGGCGTCAGGCGTCCACCAACCAATTTGGCAGGATTCTGCAAGGGACTAAAAGCGGGAATGGCCGCTTCGCCACCCAGCATGGAACTGACGTAGTAGTGGCCGCGCATGACGGAGTGAATCGCTTGTACCAGTTCGCCGGCCGCCTCCTGCTTCAGCACATATCCATAAGCCCCGGCGCGGAAGGCCTCCTCCACGTACGTACGGTCTGCATGCATGGAGATAAACAGAATGCGCGCGCTCTGAGACATGGCCTTGATCTGCCGCGCTGCTTCCAGGCCGTTGAGCAACGGCAGCCCCACATCCATCAGCATCAAATCAGGCCGCAGCCGGTCAAACGCCTCGATTGCCGAACGACCGTCGTTCGCTGTCTCGGCCACATCGAAGTCGGGTTCCAGCAGTCTGCGCAGGCCATCGACCAGGAGCCGGTGGTCATCGGCCAGCACGATGCGAATGCGAGGTCTAATCATGTCCCCATACCATTATGAAACGAATGTCAATGGATTGCGGACCGTCTGGGCGTACTGGTGAAAATCCCAGTATGCAACGTCACTTTCGGGCCGTTACACTGGCAATAAATTCACCGGGACCCTACTATGACGATTCTCTTAGTAGATGACGAGCCAGCACTGGTTGCGCTATTCTCCGATTGCCTCCGCAGGGCCGGCTATGACGTTAAAGAAGCTTTCGACGGAGACCACGCGTTATCCCTTTTCGTCGAATCGCCGCAATCTTTTGCGCTGGTCATCAGCGACATTCACATGCCTAATATTTCGGGCACAGAACTGGCCAGATTCGTCGCTAGTCACGACTGCCCCGTACTTCTCGTATCCGGTGGCGCGATTCCTCCCGAAGTCGGGGCCGAGGGCTGGAATTTTTTGACGAAACCGCTGCTGCCGCAAACATTGGTCAGCGCGGTCGCCAAAATATTGAAACGAAAACGTTCCGTGCGCGCAGACCACCCGGAAATTCCGGGTGCTTTGTCGGCCTGACAATCAATGTGACGCTCAGGCAAAGGACCACGCGGGCAAGTCGCGCGGGATTAATCGGACTTGGCCGCGTTGTCAATCCACACTCGTAATCCCGTCGCGAACCATAGCTTGCGCAAACACCATGTGAAGCTTGCCGTCGCCGGCCTCCTCTTCATGCAGCATGGCAACGCCTCCAAGGGGCTTGCGTCCAGTCCTTATCAATTCACAAACCCGATCCTGCAGATCCCGGACATTTCGGGCAGTAACAACTTCGTAATCGTTCATCTTTGTTTGCTCCTGGCGTGCGGCTTCGAGAATCCGCGCGTCGCCGCTTTGAACCAAATTCGGCGTGCAGTGCATCTCCAGGCTGCGCGCCAGCTCGCAGGCGCACTGGCTGTACTGCTTATGAATTCGACCGCATAGTCAAGACGGCCTACTCTTCGGTGCGCTTGATCAGTTTATTGAAATTGCTTTCTTGCCCTTCAGCCGTCTTTTCCTGGTAAATAAGCGCAAGCGCGCTGTCGTCGAATTTTTCGAACCAGTCGTCCCAGGAGATGTGCTCCAGCTTGTCCTCTCCGGTATAGCCGGGAAAATCCAAGCGAATGATGCCGGTATCTTTTTTATTTCCTGTGCCGCGAACACAGGCCGGCTTGGCTCCGCGAGCCTCCGCCCACCGGCGAATCTGCTCATGATCTGTTGTCTGTTTTGTGTGAGTCATAATCGGCAAATCTGCATCTGACGCGCCAACGTTGCACAATCGATGTTGTGGTCTTGTGATACTGGGCGCAATCCGAGCGCTTTCTTTCAGAGAATTCATCGGAAACCGCGGCGTAATTGTCTTTCGAAGAAATCTGCGAGCGCTTCCAGTTGCCCCAAAGCAGGGTCACGAAAGCGACGGCCAAAGCCATCAGGAAATATTTACTGAGCGGCGCTTTTGTGGATAGCTTCGGGCGCCTTGGGCGAATTCGTTTTCACGTATGCGCTCGATGTACAATCGCGTCGCCGGCGCCCCATGCCCAGAATTTGGCGTTTACGCGCCTTATTTCTTCTGATATCGCCGGAACCAGTCGGCCGCCAATTCGGAGACCCGCTTCAACGCGCCTGGCTCTTCGAACAGATGGGAAGCGCCCGGTACGATCGAGAGTTGCTTCTCGCAATTCAATAACTCCAAAGCTTGCTGGTTCAGATCGATCACCGCTGTATCCAGACCGCCCACGATGAGCAGCGTGGGAACGCGCACCGCTGAAAGCGCCTGGCCAGCCAAATCCGCGCGGCCGCCGCGGGAAACGATCGCTGTAATCCGATCCTGCTGTAGAGCGGCTGCCTTTAAAGCCGCCGCGGCGCCTGTACTGGCTCCGAAATAGCCGATCGGAGAATTCTGCGTATTCGGCTGATGGATCAACCAGCGTGTGGCTTCAACCAATCGTTGTGTGAGCAGGCCGATGTCGAAACGCAATTCGCTAGTTTCCATGTCGAATTGCTCCTCTTCCGCAGTCAGCAGATCTAAAAGTAAGGTACCGAAGCCGGCCTGCTGAAGGATCTCCGCTACGTAGCGATTTCGTGGACTGTGGCGGCTGCTGCCGCTTCCATGAGCAAACATAACGATCGTGGAATTTTCGGCGGCAAGGGCCAAATCGCCGTGAAGGCCGACGGGCTCAATCACGATTGGATGGATTGAAGGGGTAGACCGCATCCTCATCTGCCCAAGCGAACCGGCTCTAAGCTCCTGCTACGAGGGATAATCCGTCGCGATGTAAGTGTGTAGGCGCTCGATGGTGTAAGACTGCGCGGAGATGATCGCCTTCACGAGATCGCCAATGGATACAATCCCTTTTACGTCTCCGTCCTTTACCACGGGCAGGTGCCGTATACGCTGTTCGGTGATGATTCTCATGCATTCATCGACCGTGGCGTCTGGCTCTACCGTGATCGGGGACGGCGTCATAATCTCTTCGACGCGCGTACTGTTTGAGGATCGGCCTTGCAGGATGACTTTTCTGGCATAATCCCGTTCGGATACAATCCCAACCAGCTCGTGATTGACCAGCACGAGCAAGGCTCCAACCTGCGCCCGGGCCATTTCGGCGATGGCTTCGTAGACGCTCGCCGTAGGAGAAATAGAAATAAGATCTCCGCCCTTTCTGTCCAGGATTAAACGGACCGTCTCGACGACGGCGCGCTTGTGCATATCACCGATATCGAATGGTGCTTGGTTCATGGGATGGACCTCCGGGGAATCGTTGCAACCGTCGCGCCGCAGCCGCCAAGTTGGGTCAGGGTTCGGTGAATCCGAACACCAGCGCTGCGGGCGGCCACAGGAATCCGTGAAAGAACCCACACTCATTGCTCGCGCAGCGGGATCCGCGAGGGAGGAACTACTGGAGATCGAGCTCGGTGGGGTCGTTGAATCCCCCCAGCATCTAACTGGTAGGAGCGAAAATGAGCAAGAAGATACTCGGAATTCACCACATCACCGCGATCGCCGGCGCGCCCGAGGCCAATATCGACTTCTACAGTCGGGTGTTAGGGCTGCGGCTGGTGAAGATCACGGTAAATTTCGATGATCCGGGCAGTTACCACCTATATTATGGGGATGCAGAGGGCCGGCCGGGAACAATTTTGACGTTTTTCACGTGGCCGGGAGCACGGCAGGGCCGCGACGGCAACGGTCAGCTTACGGCGACGGCCTTCGCGATACCGAAAGGATCGTCGGGCTACTGGCGTGAGCGTTTGGCGGCCAATAGAATTGAAGCGGAGCAGCCCGGAGAGCGTTTTGGCGAACGGGTGCTGCCCTTTTCCGACCCCGATGGACTCCGGCTGGAGCTAATCGAGACCGCGCACACTGATCCGGCGAATGCATGGACCGCAAGCGAGGTCCCCGCGGACGCGGCGATAAGCGGGTTTCACGGCGGCACGCTCTCGGAGAAGGCGCACGAGCCGACCGCGGCCCTGTTGACCGATACGATGGGCCTGCGCCTAGCGGGGAGCGAAGGAAACAGGCTCCGCTATGAGACCAACGGAAGGGGAGCGGGCAGGACGATCGATATCGTGAGCGCGCCCCAAAACCAACACGGCCGAGTAGCGGTTGGAACCGTCCATCACATCGCGTGGCGGACCGAGACCGATGAACAACAACGCGAGTGGTTGGAGGCTTTGAACCGCCAGGGGTACAGCGTGTCGCCCGTGATGGATCGCGTGTACTTCCACT
>DATAUH010000624.1:0-3960 GCA_036268375.1 Bryobacteraceae bacterium
CATGACATGCGAACCGCGGAGACGCTTTGCGATTCGATTCTGATGATCTTTCAAGGCCGCAAGGTGCTGGACGGAACGCTGCGGGAGATTCAAGACCTGTACGGCAACGACACGATTCGCGTATCGGCCGCGGGCGGCGCCGCGTTGATGCGAGGTTTGCCGGGGATTGAGGCAGTGCGTGACTTGGGACAGGTGCAGGAGTTGCGCCTTGCACGCGGTTTCGACTCGCAGGAGGTGCTCCGAATCCTGGTGGCGCGGACGCGCGTGGAAAGTTTTACGATTGCGCGGCCGTCGCTTGACGACATTTTCGTGCGCATCGCGGGGCGCGAAATAGCGAGGGCGCAGCATGCATAACGGGCAGCAGTCCTGGTGGCGCCGCTGGTTCCCATCGCGTAGAGCCTGGTTGATTGCGAAACGCGACTACATAGCATCGGTACGAACGAAATCCTTTCTGATCGGACTCATTCTTTTTCCGATGATTTTCGGAGGGGGTGCGCTGGGCGTAGCGATTATGAAGGCCAAGCCCGATGTGCGCGACCGGCATGTGGCGCTATTGGACCGAAGCGAAAAGCTTACGCCTTACGTCATCGACGCAGTGTCGCGTAAGAACGGCGCCAGTACGGATGCAAAAACCGGGTTTCAAACGTCGCCTAAGTATGTGATCGATGCGGTGGCGGTGAATGCGGACGACCCCGCGGGGCAGCGCCTGGCGCTTTGTGACCGGATTCGGAAACACGAGCTGTTCGGTTTTGTCGAACTGCCGGCTGACGTGTTGCACCGGGCTGCGCGAGAGCATGGAAATGCTCCCCAAGAGCAAGGTGCAGGATTTTACAGCGCCACAGGCTCCGTGGATCGCGCGAATGCATGGATGGGCGGCGCGTTGAACGATGCGATCTATACAGCAAGGCTCGCGGAAGCCGGTGTGAATGCGGCCGATGCGCCGGCGCTGTTGAAGGCTGTCAATCTCGACAATATGACTTTGGTAGAGCGCGACCCGAAGACGGGCAGCATACGCAGGCCCGTGAAGCAGAACGACTTCGCGACGTTTGCACTGCCGTTCGGCGCGATGACGCTGCTTTCGATGGTGGTGATGGTGGGCGCGGCGCCCATGATGGCCGGCGTGACCGAGGACAAGTCGCAGCGCATCATCGAAATGCTTTTGGGAATAGCGACGGCGTTCGATTTGATGACAGGCAAAGTGATCGCGGGCGTAGCGCGGTCGTTGACGGGGTCGCTCCTGTACGTGACAGGCGCGACAGTAGTCTTGCTGGGTATGAATGTGGCCGGGCTTGCTCCTCTGGCAGTGCTGCCTTGGTTCTACGTGTATCTTCTGGCGGAAGTGACGCTGCTTTGCGCAATGGCGTCGGCGCTGGGAGCTGCGTGCAACACGCCGCAGGAGGCCGGCAACCTGGTGATGATCATTCTGGCGCCGGTTATGATCCCGTTCTTTTTGATCGCGCCGATCACGAACAATCCCAACGGCGCATTCGCGACGGCAATTTCGCTGTGTCCGCCGTTTACGCCGACGACGATGATCTTGCGCCAGATGATGCCCGGAGGCGTCCCGGCGTGGCAGCCGTGGGTCGGCTTATTGGGCACGATCGTATTTACGATTTTCGTCGTGTGGGGCGCTTCGCGCGTGTTCCGCATCGCCATTCTGATGCAGGGTCAGCCGGTGCGCATGAAAACGCTGGCGCAGTGGGCGATTCGCGGATAAGCTGCCTGGCGCACGCTCCCTGCTAACTCTATTGATAACGCCGCGCGTTTAGCGGAAGCGGACCTTCACGTCCGGGCGATTTTCCAGGTGCGTAGTCTCGATGAAACGAACGCGCGCGGGCGTGGAGTTCATCACGATGGATTGCGTATGCGCGCCGTCGCCCGTGAAGCGTACCCCGCGCAATAGGTTTCCATCGGTGACGCCACTCGCTGTGAAGATGAGCGTCTTGCCGGGCGCCAGTTCGGCTGCGGTGTAGATGCGCCTCACGTCGGTGATGCCCATCGACTGCATACGTTCCTTCTGCGCGTCGTCCTTAACCACGAGGCGGCCGAGAATTTCACCGTTGAGACAGCGCAGCGCGGCTGCGGTGAGCACGCCTTCAGGCGCCCCGCCTGAACCCATGACGGCATGCACGCCCGTTCCGGCTACGGCGGCTGCGATTCCGGCGGAAAGGTCGCCATCGGAGATCAGACGAATGCGCGCTCCGGCTTCGCGGATGTCGGCGATGAGCTTTTCATGGCGAGGACGGTCGAGAACGACCACCACCAGATCGTCAATTCCACGTTGCAGACGGCGGGCGATGGCCTTCAGGTTGTGTTTGACGGGAGCGTCAAGCTCGACGGCGCCCTTGGCGGCCGGGCCGACAACGATCTTTTCCATGTAGCAGTCGGGCGCGTGAAGTAGTCCGCCGCGTTCGGAGGCGGCGAGTACGGTTATCGCGCCGCCGGCGCCGGTGCTGCAGAGGTTGGTGCCTTCGAGCGGGTCGACGGCGATATCCACGGTGAGGGCGTCGCCGTTGGGTGGGGCTCCGGAACCGACTTTTTCGCCGATGTAGAGCATCGGCGCTTCGTCGCGCTCGCCTTCGCCGATGACGATGGCGCCATCGATAGCAAGGGTATCGAGCGAGCGGCGCATGGATTCCACCGCGGCCTGGTCGGACGCGTTGGGATCTCCCATGCCCATGGTGCGGGCAGAGGCGATGGCCGCATTTTCCACCACGCGCAAAACTTCCAGTGAGAGGTCGAACATGTGGTAGGTTTCTCCTCATGGACGATAGCATGCCGCTTACGATAATCGTGTTAGCAAAACCGAACGAACCACAGCTTGCGATGTTGGACCGATTGCCTCTGGAGACGAATCTGGCGGTAGGCGACAATTTGTCAGCTTTTGAACGCGTGGCAGCGGATGCCGACGTGATTCTCAACTGGTCGGGTGGGCGCGAGTTGCTGCGCGCCGTTTTTGCCACGACGCCAAAAGTGAAATGGGTGCATTCGAAGTCGGCAGGGCTGGATAGCTTGCTGTTTCCGGAACTCGTAGAAAGCCCGGTACTGCTGACAAACGGGACAGGCGTGTTCAGCTCATCATTGGGTGAGTTCGCGCTGGCGGCAATACTGTATTTCGCCAAGGATTTTCGGAGAATGATTCGAAATCAGGTGGCGGGGCGTTGGGAGCAGTTCGACGTCCACGAGATTTCGGGCCAGACCGTCGGAATCGTGGGGTACGGCGATATCGGACGCGCTATCGCCAAGCGGACGCACGCCATGGGCATGCGGGTTTTGGCGCTGAAGCGACACACATCGAAAGCGGCGGACGACTCGATGGTAGATCGCGTTTACGGGCCGCATCAACTGAACGAGATGGTGGCCGAGTGTGACTACGTAGCGGTCGCGGCTCCATTGACCCAAGAAACGCGCGGGATGGTGGGCGAAGCGGCGTTCGCGGCCATGAAGAAGGATGCGGTGATTATCAACGTCGGTCGCGGGCCGGTAATCGACGAACCGGCGATGCTGAAGGCGTTGAACGAAGGCCGCGTCAAGGGTGCGGGCCTGGATGTATTCACGCAAGAGCCGCTGCCGCAGGGGCATCCGTTCTACTCGATGGAAAACGTGCTGCTCTCGCCGCATTGCGCCGACCATACGATGGACTGGCTGGACCAGGCGATGGAGTTTTTCCTGGAGAATTTTGAAAGATACCGGAAGGGTGAGCCGCTGCGGAATGTGGTGAATAAAAAGCTCGGCTATTGAGGCGAGCCTGGTGGCCCTGCAGGCTCCAGGCGTGCGCACGAGGATTCCGTTGCGAACTTGAAAGCCAGCTCTGATAGGGCAGGAGCCATGCCGATCGGCGTTACGAATCCGTTCAAAGGACGACAATACAATCCAACGGATAACATTCTTCGTGCGTCCTATTTTTGAGGACATCGATGCATGCTTCTAACGACTATGCTCGTCTGCGCGGTCGATCAT
>DATAUH010000625.1:0-10566 GCA_036268375.1 Bryobacteraceae bacterium
CCACGAGCCGCGGTCCTCACGCTCAAACTCGTCGCCGCCGTGCCCACTGAGGTCCCAGACTACCTTCGCCCCAGCTTGCGGCCTTCCACCCACGACCCGCAGTCCTCACGCTTAAACTCGTCGCCGCCGTGCCCGCCGAGATCCCAGACTACCTTCGCCCCAGCTTGCGGCCTTCCGCCCACGAGCCGCGGTCCTCACGCTCAAACTCGTCGCCGCCGTGCCCACTGAGGTCCCAGACTACCTTCGCCCCAGCTTGCGGCCTTCCGCCAGAGAGCCGGTCCTCACACTCAAACTCGTCGCCGCCGTGCCCGCCGAGGTCCCAGACTACCTTGCCCAGCTTGCGACCTTCCGCCCACGAGCCGCGCCCACGCCCGCAAGTTTGCCGCGCCCCCTGAGACCACACACTGCCCTTGCCCAGCGCGCCGACTTCGGCCCGCGAGCCGCGGTCCTTACGCGCAATCGCTCCGCCGGCGCCACCGCCAGATCCAGACTACCTTTGCGTGGGACGAGATTTCGACCTACGAATCGCAGTCCTCGCGCCCAAGTTCGTCGCTGACGGGCCGCCGAGATCTCAGACTCCTTTGTCTCGGGCGCACGTCGGCCCACGAGCCGCCGTCCTCACGTCCAAGCTCGCCGCCCGCGCCCCTGAGGACTCAGACAGCCTTTACCAGGCTGTGCCTCCGCCCGCGGGCCGCGGTCCTCACGGCCAACCTCGGCGCGCCCAGCCCAAACCCGCAGGCCTGGCCCACTCGCATTTATTGCAGTCTGCAATTCACAGGTTTTAGAGAATTTTATTTCATCTGTTTTCAACCACTTGATTTTTTGAAAGCCCGGCCTGCTTGAATACGCCTGGGAGTATGAAGGCGTAGAGGAGCTATTGAGCCCATGCAAGAAACGTTTACGGCCGAGCCTTTCCAAACCATGGAAGACGTCGAGCAGTACCTTTCCGGCAATACAATCACTTGCCTCATCTGCGGCGTGGAGCTTCAGCGGCTGAATCGTCATGTCCAGAAAGAGCACGAACTATCGCTGGATGAATATCGCACCAAATTCGGCATTCCTTACTCGCGCTCGCTCACCAGCGCGGCTTCACGTGAAAAGACAGGTTCCAGAATGACTCCTGAGCGCATTGAGAAATTCATTCGGGATAACGCAGGCCGTTACGCCGTACCGGGCCGCGCCGCTCATAAGAACGGACGTGTGCCCGCGGTAGCCAATCAGTGGAAGAAGATCTCCGAAAGGGGCCGCAATTTCGCCCGCAAACTGGTAATCACCAAGTGCGCCAGTTGCGGTTGCGATATTTCGACCACGGCTTTGGGAGCAACCCAGCCCATTCGCTGCCTGAAATGCGCCACGCCCGGCGCTTTCAAGGCGCGTGTGAAGTATTGGAAGCAGAAGCGGATAGCCTAATCGAGGCGTAACATGGAACAGTTCTACGAACGCACGCGCTTTCACACCGTCGATCAGGTCAATACCTATCTAAGCGGCCCGACCATCGAATGCCTGCTGTGCGGCAAGCAGATGCAGTCTCTGTCGTCGCACATTTCGCGCACGCACAAGATGGAGCCAATCGCCTACCAACTGAAGTTCGGCATCCCCTTCGAGCGCTCGCTGGTCAGCGCCACGCTGCTCCACAGATTGAAAGAGGTAAACACGCCGTCCGTGATGCGGCAAATGTTTCTGCAGCGTATGCGGAGGCATAAGAAGAACAAACCGCCGGCGCCCAAGCGTCCAAAGCGTCTGCCCGAGCCTTTGCTCGACCTGGAAGAGAAGCCCCGGGAATACCGCTTCCTGGGAAAACAGGCCGTCATCAACCGTCCTTTCGAAACCGAAGAAGAAGTAGACGCCTATCTTTCCAACAACCGTATCCGCTGCCTGATCTGTGGCAAATTAATGCAGTGTCTCGGCACTCATTTGCGTCTGGTGCATCGGACAACGCCCGACGAATACCGCAGTGAGTTTGGAATCCCCGCGAAGCGCCCCTTGTGGAGCGCCGCGTCTCTGAGCGCGTGGCCGCACGCAAGAGAACGCAAAGCGCCGAAGCCCATGGTTCGCATGCGTCGTCTCAGTCTACGCGGCCGCCCGAATCCCGTGCCGCATGTCACCACGAACTGCCCCGACTGCGGCAAAGCATTTGTTACAACAATGAGCCAGGCGAAAAAGGGCCTTCGTTGTGTCGACTGCATCAGCCCGAGCGCCAGAAGAGCGCGTTTAGCTTATTGGCAAACGCGCCATTTAAAGATCAACTACATCCCGCCAGTCATTGACTGACGCGTTTTCTTCTCCTTACTTCGCAACACAAACCATAAGTCAATACAAATCATCCAAGCGGAGTCTCATCCTCTCCGGCGGCTTTCCTTTATACCCAGCCGCCGGAGCTTTTTTCTTCTGCGCCTTTTTCCGCCTGACATTCCGCACTTGACCTCACTGTAATAATTAACTTTTAAAAATATAGAGCCTTCGTTGCGCAGATCCGACTTACGGCATATCGGTTCAGACAGGCTGGATCAGATTGTCGGGGCTAAGTTGGCATCAGTAGTGTCGTCATCCAATCCGTACGGCGTTTAACAAACGGAGGGCACGAATATGCGGCTTTCGACCGTGCCGATCTGAGTTGTCCGCGCAATGTAGGATGACACTGCTACAATCGCTCACGCCTGGAGGAGGAATCTATGAGAAGAACGGCTTTTTCTTTTCACCCGCGATCCATCGTGCAGGTGATTGCAATTGGACTCTGTGCGCTTTGCTCGTCCGTTCCCGTCAGAGCCACCATCATAAGTGGCGATGTTACTGGCGGCTCGGCGCTCGGCGCTGGTGGTACCTTCGTCAAACTGACTGTGCCTCTCAATAACCCGTTCGGACCCGCGAATAGCGTGGGCAATGACACCTTTCAGAGCCCAAACCTGTTCGGCTTCGACGAAGACCAAAACATCATAATCAGCGCGCCACTCCAAGTCGATGTAGGTTCAGGACCGCTCACACCGGGTACCACCGTTGCCAGCCACTATATCTTTTTTGATCCGGGCCCAAGCGAGCAGGTAATCGGAACCGTCACCTTCGACGCCCCGGTCCTGGCGGTGTTCACGACCACTAACAACCTTGCCGCGAGTGACTTCCTGGCAAATACCGGTGTAAATTACCTGAACCCCGACGAGCGCGGTCTGGAACCGGGCGATTCCGTCACGATAAGCGGTACGAATCAGATAACTTTCGATACATTCGCCAGTTCCCCCGGCGACTACGTGCGAGTGCTGACTGCATTCTCGCCTGGCGCCACCAGTACCCCAGAGCCTGGTCCGGCTTTTCTGCTGTTTTTGGGACTTGCCGCGATCCTAGCCCTCAGGCGATGGCGGCCTCGCGTCAACTAAGCAAGTTTCGTCGCGCACGCAACCTATCCTGATTAATTCAGAGTCAAGTTTGTAGATGAAAAGGACCGCAAGTCCGCGAAGACTGCGGTCTTTTCCCTATTTGAGTTCGTTTTTTCAGTTTTTGTCCGGCAGTTTCTCAAGCTGTGAGCGCCGGATGTTTGGACGCAAATCCCGCCGCGTCTTGATACGCCTTCGCCACCGCGATCAGTTCCGCTTCGCCGAACGGCCGCGCCATAAACGTAACGCTGGCGGGCGAACCATTGCCATAGAACCCATTTGGAACCGCCAGGGCTGGGTAACACGCCAAATTCGCCATATTGAAATGCCGCTGCATGGGGCTACGCGCAAAACCGCCGCCCGCTCCGCGACCCGCGCCTCCGCGCCCACGCCCAGCGGCAGCCGTCGACGGAGCAGCATCGGCGCCGGCAGCGGCCGCACCGCGCCCTCGTCCTCCGCCCGCCCCGCTGTTGGCGGGTGCAAGGTAAACGTCGAAACCCTCGGTTGCCTCCGCCAGTTTTATCATCATCATCGAACGCGCGCGCTGCAGTTGCAGATATTCGACCGCCGGAATCAACCGTGCGCCGCGCCAGCCATTTCCCCGCCCCGGACTGGTCAATTGCTTGTCACGTCCCGTGCGGATCAATTCATCGAAGAATACGGCTGACTCGACCGAGTAGCTCGAAACATCCATGGTCCAGTCCGGAACGGTAACCGGAATCAACTTGATTCCGAGCGCTTGCATCTGCGCAAGCGTCGCATCGTCGAGTTTTTTGGCCTCGGGATCGCGCGTCTCATCAAACGCATCCTTCAGATAACCGACGCGCAGCTTCTTAATATCGAGCTTGGCGTTCCAATTGAATGGGAGCTCCGAAACACTCAGATCGCGGCCGTCCGGCTTAGCGATCACGCTCATAACTACGGCGCAATCCTCCGCGTATCGGCATAGCGGTCCCAGCCGATCCTGCGTCCACGAAAGCGCCATCACGCCGTAGCGCGACACGCGCCCAAAAGTCGGCCGCAAACCGGTAATGCCGCAGCGGCCCGACGGACTCAGAATCGACCCGCTGGTTTCCGTACCGATGCCAAATGCCACGCATCCGCCGGCTGTGGCAGAGGCGGGACCCGCCGACGATCCGCTCGAACCCTGCTCCAGATTCCACGGGTTCTTCGTCTGCCCGCCGAACCATTGGTCGCCCTGCGCCAATTCGCCCGACGTCAGCTTTGCCACGAGCACCGCGCCCGCATCCCGCAGCATTTCGATAACGCTCGCGTCTTCGTCGAGCACCTGGTCTTTATAAGCATTCGATCCCCAGGTCGTCTTGTAGCCCTTCATCGCGATGATGTCTTTCGCGCCCCACGGAATCCCATGCAATGGACCGCGGTACTTGCCGGCCGCGATCTCCGCGTCGGCCTGCTTCGCCTGCGTCATCGCAACTTCATCGCAGAAAGTGACCACGCAGTTCAGCTTTCCGTTGTACTTGTGCAGGCGACCGAGGTACATCTCGGTCAATTCCACCGAGGTGATCTTGCGCGTCTTCAGAAGCTGGCCGAGGTCCACGACAGAGGCAAACGCCAGATCTTCCAGGTTCGCGGGCCGTTTGACCGCCGGCGCGCTGAACACCAGCGGCGCTTTCGTCTTATTAACCTTCATACCCGGCGTGATCGAACTGAAATAGAAAGGCGGTGAAACATCGTTCGGGATTTTCAGCGCGCGCACTTCCTCGTACCGCGTCAGGTTCTGGTTCAGGCCATTCAGCATAGCCTTCTCATCCGCTTCGCTGAACTCCAGCCCGGCAATCTTCAGCGACTGCTGGAGCATCTCGAGCGTGATCTGCGGCGCGGCGCCTCCATCCGTCTGTTGTGCCTGCGCCCAAAGAGCTCCGGGCAGCAATGTGGCGCCTAAACCGATCGACGAAAAATAACCCAGAAAGCGTCGGCGTGCTTCATCCATAGATTCCGATTGTACGATAGAGCCCGCTTCCGGATGTGGCGTAGAGTGCAGTCAGTTTCGATCGGCCGCTCCGCGCGATCATCGACTATACGATCATGTGGACTGATGCGGACGTCGCCATTTTGACGCTGCGAATTCCAAAAACTTGAGGTTATTTCTCGCGCGCGTTCTTGCTGGCCGCGTAGAGGTCTTCCCAAATGTCGCCGGAGGATTCGGTCCACTTAGGATTCTCAAGTTCGGAGGTCTCGTACTCCTCCTTCTTGAGCGTTCCGTGGCCGTAGACGCAGATGTATTCTATGCGCGGCCGTCCCAACTGCAGCATGAAGCCTCGCGAACCCGTTTCCACCGGCATTCGGAGACGCCGCAGACAGACACGGCAACGGAATCGCTGATCGCGGACGATCCAATAAAAGCTTCCCGCGGCCAACACAAACCAGACCATCAGCGCCGTATTAATCGCGAGGTATGCGCCAACGTCTTCGAGTCCCGCCAAGTGCTTGCGCATTCCCTCATCGTCGAGCATCGAGGTCGCAGGTTTCTGAGGAGCTGTGGCTGCGTTGGGATTTACGAGCGTCATCGCGTACGCCGGATGGGTATTCCGCGCCGGTGGCACTAGCGGATTGAGCAGCGCTAATAGCGCGTAGAAGACCCCTCCCGCGACAATCAACTTGGCTGCGAAAAAGGCCCAGTAGCGCATGGCTATTAGACACTACCCCCCTGTATTTAGTTTCTAAGCGTACGCCCGAAATTGCAAGGTACGTCAAATTAACTGCGGAATAGATTTCGCAGAATAAATAAAACGTTCGCCGGCCGCTCCGCCATACGGCGCATATAATACGGATACCACGCCGCCCCGAACGGCACATAAAGCCGCAGGCGATAGCCGTCCGCGATCAATTTGCGCTGCAAATCGCGCCGGATTCCGTAGAGCATTTGGAATTCGAAGCGTTCGCGCGGGATTTTCCGCTCAGTCACATATTTCTTGGCCGCCTCGATCATCTTCTCGTCATGGGTGGCGAGCGCCGGATACGTCCCGCGTTCCAGCAGCGCCTTCAGCACCTCTACATAATTTGCATCAACGTCCGCCTTCTTGGGAAAGGCGACCGTGGCGGGCTCCAGATAGGCGCCCTTGCAAAGCCGGACGCGAATTCCGCGGACGCACATGTCTTCGATATCGGCTTTGCTGCGGTAAAGATAGGCCTGAATGACCGGTCCGGTAGCGCCGGGGTAACGAGAGAACAGGTCGCGCACCAAAGCAAGCGTGCGATCGGTGTAATCGCTCGATTCCATGTCGATACGCACGAAATTCCCGATCTCGGCGGCGCGCGCGACCAGTCGTTCGACGTTTGCGGCGCATCCGGATTCGGAAAGATCGAGGCCGAATTGGGTCAATTTCAGCGAGACATTCCCGTCAATCCCTCCGGCGTGAATGGCGTCCAACGTTTTGAGGTAAACGTCGCGCGCTTCGGCGGCTTCCGCCATCGAAGTAACGCTTTCGCCCAAATGATCGAGGGTGACGGAGATGCCTTCCGAATTGAGGCCACGGGCCACATTCAGGGCTTGCTCCAGGGTTTCGCCTGCCACAAACCTGGTGGCAAGCCGGCGGGCTGTCGAAGAAGTCTCCATCCACTTCCGTAACTGCTTCTGCCGCGAGAGAAACAGAAGAAACGAACGCACCATCTCAGGCTAGCAGAGCACAAATCCGCAGTCACCAATTTCGCGTTGATCGTGGAACGTACGGGTAGTAATGGAACAACACCCGGCCTGGGGTTGGCGTATTTGATATGCTGGCGGTTTGGAAGTCAATGTTCCACTAGATGTGAAGCCAGGCCAGCTACGCTGCCCGAAATGCTTCAGCAAGGACATCGTTCCCTCCTATCCTCGTGGGATTGTCGATGGAGTCATGCGTCTGGCGAAGCGAACGCCGCGGCATTGCCGTTCCTGCGGGAGCCGTTTCTACGTTACCCAGGAGGAGATTGACAGGGACGCGCAAGTACGCGCCGAAGCTCAGAAGACAACGAGCAACCATAGTCCGAACATGCAGGGTTTTTGAATCCGCTCCGGTTTTACCCGCCACCGCTTCGTCGACTAACCCCGTGTCATCTGCGGCGTTCTAATGACATGCGCCTCGTAATTGCGCTTTTTCTGGGCGCGCTCACTTTAGCCGCGCAAGCCGGCAAGTTCAGCGGCCCTTCTAACGCCAATCCGCCCGTAAGCGAAACCGATATTCGCATCGTGCAACGGGCGCGCGAAATTCTGGATTCACCAGCCAAGTGGAACCGCGCGGACAACCGCGAATGTCCCGCCACCGAGAAGACCCACAGCCTATACTGTGCGCTTGAAAAGGCCACCGCTGAGATAACCCAGGACTTCGAACACAGAGGAGCGGCTATGCAGCAGGCGCGCTTCGGGATCGACGAGACGCTGGCAAAGGGAATCACTACGAACACCGGCTGATGAACTATAACAACGATCCGAAGACCACCTTCGCCGACGTGCAGAAGTTCTTCGCGCTGCTTGAGGAACGTATGCGCAAGCAATTGGCGGCGCAATCGCACAAACAATTAGAAAACCGCCGCCAATAAAAAGGGGTGGAAAGCCCTTTTTCGGCCCTCCACCCCGGAAATGCCAGAGCGACTAGAATGTCAATCGCGCGCTGATTTGCAGACGCCGCGCCTGCGTACCGTCGGGGAAGCCACCATCGGCTGAGCCCACGCCGAATGCCGCCGGAGTAAAGGTCAACACACCCTTGGTCTCAGTGAATGCCTGCGTGGTCAAGCTGGTGGGTGACCAGTTATTCGCGATATTGAAAGCTTCGAAGTTCAAACCAAGCCGCACGCGCGAGTTTTCGCCGAACGGAAGGTTCTTGGTCAGGCGGAAGCTCTCCGTTTCGGTCCACGGAGTATACAGGCTATTCACTGGCAGGAACGGTACGCGGAAGTTTCCGTTGAAACCGTTCAACGCGTCGGCGCTGTACAGCATCGCGGTGGGCGTGTCGTTCAGGTGAACCGTGGGACTGCCCGAGGGGCGTCCGCTCCCAATCGTCGTGATGCTGGACAGTTGCCAGTTGTTGACGACGTACCGGGCAAAGGCGCTGTTCGAATGTGAGAACGTGGGCGCCCAGATGAACGAGTAGACCAAGCGATGGCGCTGATCGAGCGAGCCGCTGCCTTTATCAAAAGTGTACTGTCCGTTGTAGGTCCATAGGGCGTCGCTGAAGCCGAAAATGGCGTTCGTCGCCGCGCCCTGTCCGTCGTCGATTTCGTGCGACCACGTGTAAGACGCTTCGGTCTGGAAGCCATGCGTGAACCGCTTGACGAAGGAGACCGCCAGGCCGTCATACCAACTGCTGACGCCGTTTGTCTCTTCGTAAATCGCGCCGAAAGCCGGATTCGGGCGCGCGCCTGAGTAGACTTGGGTGGTGTAGGCGGTCGGATAACCCGCCGGAGCGCCCTGAATGGTATACGTGAACGGAGCGCCCAGTGCAGGCGCGTTGATATCTTGCGTGCCGAGCAAGTTCACGCCGCGGCTGAAGATGCCGGAAACAGTCAGCACCATGCTTGGCGTCAACTGCCGCTCGACAGCGACCGTGGCCTGTTCCGTGTACGGCGTTTTCAACTTCGGCGAGAGTACGTCCAGTGTGGAGGCGCCGCCGACGATGCTCGAAATCGGAGCTGCCAGCGCGTTCGGGAAGACAGGGCCGGCCGCAAGCAGGCTCGGCGAGGACGAAGTGAGCGAATCCGAAACCTGGTAGATGCCGTTGCCCGTATAGACGTCGTCGATCAATCCACCCACCAGGCGCGCATAGAACGTTCCGGCTCCGGCGCGGATCACCGTCTTTTCATTCAGCTTGTAGGCCAGGCCGATGCGCGGCATCAGATCGAGCGTGCCCATGTGGAGCGACGCGCCAGTGAGCGGATAGGCCGTATTGACGGCAGGAGGCGGCGGCGCGAAGGTGTGCTCATAACGAGCGCCCAGCGTCAGCGTCAATTTATCCGTGACCTTCACCTGATCCTGTAGATAGAAGCCCACGTCCTGAATCTTGTAATCCACAAGCGGATTGCCGAACGTTTGGCTGAAGCCGCTCCAGTTCTTGGCTCCCGTTGTGTTGCCGCTATAGTCCAACGCGAACGAAGTTACTGTCGGGTAGGTGTAGGATCCATAGCGATTGCTGAGATAGTTGACATTCTCATCCACATGTTCATAAGTGAAGCCCATTTTGATCATGTGGCGGCCCTTCACCCAGCTCAGATCGTCGGCTATTTCGTGGCGGGTTTCCATCGGCTCGACGCGCGGCAGATAGTTCGCAGGTCCAAGCTGGACGCCGTTCACGGAGACGTCCAGATAACCCAGTCCGCCTCCAAGCTCGGCTGAATCGAAGCCGTCAGCCTGACGATCCGTATCCAAACCATAGCGCAAGGTATTTACGATGGAGTTCGTCAGGACGGATGTGTAGGTCAGCTTACCGTTGCGCACCGTAACGCTGTCATCACCATTGGCGTTAATGCCCGAACCAGTGGTAGACGAAAGACCTGTCTGGATGCCGTTAGGCGAACGCCACGTCAAATAGTTAAAGCTGGCGCTCAGAGTGTTCTTGTCATTCAGATGGTAGTCCAGGCGGCCGAAGTAGAGGTCGTTTCGAGCGGTACGCGGAATCTGGCCGAAGAAGCGCGGCAACAGGCCATTGATAGCCTGGCACTGCGCGGCCGATGCCGTACAACCAACCCACGTCTGCGCCACCGGATCGACCACGCCTGACCTTACATAGCTGTCTACGAACGGAAAGTTACGTCGTGTTATGTCGGCGCTGAGAAAGTAGAAGAGCTTATTCTTGACGATGGCGCCGCCAACGGAGCCGCCGGTCTGAAAGCGGCGCTCGGACGGGTTGATGGCAGCGTACGGATCGTGGGCGTCGAAGCCGGTGCTGCGCAGATAATAAAATGCAGTCCCGTGAACCTGGTTGCCGCCGCTCTTGGTGACGGTGTTGACCACGCCGCCCATCGCCCGCCCGTATTCAGCGGAAACGTTTGCCGACACCACCTGGAACTCCTGCACGGCGTCCTGCGAAATTTGCGACTGGATGCGCGTTCGGCCGGCATTTTCGTCGTAAAACTGGTCGGTATTGTCGTTGCCATCCAGCAGAAACGAATTGTTCCCAGCTACGCCGCGAAACGTGAGCAGGCCGAAAGTGGCGTCATTGCTCACGCCAGGCGTCAACAACACGAACGAATCGACGCGGCGGCCGTT
>DATAUH010000626.1:0-5049 GCA_036268375.1 Bryobacteraceae bacterium
GTACCCAGCACAAGCGCGTCTCGGCGATCCGGCAAGACCGCGTTCCACGCCAAAACAGTGAACATGCCGGCGATCGCCATCGTTACGCCGATTAAGAACTCTTCGTCGAGCCACGCCAGCGTCATCAGGCGCGCGTGCGGCAACAGCGACGTGCCGTACCGCGGAACCAGGTAAACCGTCAGCACGAAACTCAGCGCCCCGAGCATCGCCGCGAACTGTCCCAGCAGCGCTTGTAGCTCGCCGCGCGCCGAGAGCACGTCGAGATCGATCATGCGCGAGAGAAAGTCACGGTACAAGACGCGAAACTGGCGCTTACGATCAGGGAGAAACATAACTCGGTTATCGTTATATCGGAAACCGAGTGACGTGTCAAGACTTTCCGGCTGCTACGCACACCCGCAGCATCCGTAACAGGTATTGCACGCCGAAGGCGCCCAAAAGATTCGTCGTAACCCGCGCGTAATAAAGTTTTGACTAAGGATGTCGATTTACCCGGAGAACCGTGGTCCTAGTATCCGTTTTTACATCCCTCCCGTTGCACGCGGCGTTTTACTTGGACTAGAATCACACCACTAGCCGTGTAGGTAATGGAGTGAGCAAGCCGTTTTACGAGCGGGGGAAGAGCATGCGATTGGGTTCCTGGATTGCCGTAGTTCTCTTTGGGGGAGCCGTTTTCCTCCACGGGGCAGATAGCACGAATACACCAGCGCAACGTGGCGCCTTAGCCCACGCTGCGTCCATTGAGCCCAATAACTATTCGGCTCAGATTGCCTACGCCCAGTTTCTGGAGTCCTATGGCGACCCCGCGGCTCGCGACGCTTATGGCCGCGCGCTGACTGCCGCGCAGCGCGCGCGCAGCCAGAATGAAACCGGCGAAGCAGCCTTAAACCTGACGCTGTTCGACCTGATGGCCGGCGACCGCGACGCCGCTGTTCGTCATGCGGAGGTCTATAAGACGGCTACCGGTAAAGCGCTCGACATCGGCAAGCCGGCTACCGCATCCGCATGGCCGTTGGCTCCCATCCCCGGGCCGCTACGTTCCTTTGCGCGCATGGCGGCCATTTCGCCCGATACTGCGCCGCGTGATGTTCTTCCCGCGCTTGCTCATAACGTCATCACCAATGGCTACGAGGCGTCCCACGGTAATGAAGCGCTGGAACAGACGGAGTACCTGAAGCTGGTCCATCGTTATCTTTCGCAGGCGCACGAACTCGAAAAGCTGGCGAACGATCAGCACGTCATCGAAGTGAAGACTTGCGATGCGCCGAACGTCGCCGACCTGCTGCGCGTGCTCGGTTTCCGGATGCGCGGCGGCTGCGGTTCGGAAGTGGTGCTGGAAACGGTAAACGCGGCGCGCGCATTTCTCACCACCGACTCCGGTTTTCCAGTAAACCAGCTCGAAACCGCGCTGCGCACCAATCGCCCGTTCACGTACGACTACCATCCCTCGCAGGTCCCAGTACTTTTCGGTCCGAATTATTGGATGCCAAACGTGAAAGATGCCGAGCCGGCCGGGTTCCTGGAGACTTTCATCGGCGATCCGGCGATTTGCCGCCTGTACCTTGGCTTCTCGAAGCTCGATACCGAAACAGCCGAAGCGCTTCGTAAGGCAGACACCTATTCGCACTTGAAAGCGTATGCGCATGTGCTCGATTTTTTCGGCGGCATGTTCGAAGTGCGCGACGGAAAGGTGCAAGTGCCCGGTGGCCAGCATTCGGTGCAGATCTGGGCGGAACTGGTGGGCGCGCAGCCTTCGAACGGGGGCGAATTTCTCGTCAAATTGATCTCCAAGGACGATGGCTGGCTGTGCAGTCTCTACGATGCGCTGGCCCGCATACGTGGCCCGCTGCGTGATTACCTCACCGATCCGTCGCGCATGAAGCGCTTTTACACCGCCGTGCGCGGACGCATCACCAGCCCAGGCCCGGCGCGCCCTGTTTTCCGGTCCAACACGGATATGATGCTGCTCACAACGCGATTGCAGCTCGATGCGAACGGCAAGCCGCACATCCCGGGCAGCCTGGAGGTCTGGAAGGAACTCTTCACTAACAATCCGCAGGCCAAGTACGATGGAAAACTTACCCGCTTGGCGACAAACTGGAAAGAGCCTGACGATTTGCTGGAAGCGCTGTTCGCGCTCTGCCGCAAATCGGTGGAAAATGAGCCGCTCAAGATCTTCATGACGGTAACGGATCTGGATCGCGGCCGCATCACGCCGCTTTCGGCCGCCACGGTACAACGACTTTCGCACGATTACCGCCGCTATAACAGCCAGTATGCAGTCTTCGCCGAATCGCGGCGGCTGAGCGATCAATCGATCGTGCAATATCTGGACACGGTGGAAGCGATGCAGAAGGTCCACGACCCGCTCTTCCGCGCCGATGTCGCGGGATCGTTCCAAGGCGAGATCGGGCTGTGGCAGATTCTGGTTCGCCAGCGCACTATTGACGAAGACCATGCGGACACGTCGTTCGCGGCCATCGTGAACAACTTCTCGGGCGTAAAAAGCAATCGGGAGCTGTTTTCCGCAAGCCGTGGCGGACTGCAGACGCTTTTCGGAGGCTCGATGCCCTCCGATCCCAATCAGCGCATGTACGATTTGCTGGCCGGCGCCGGCCGCTCCGAAGACGTCGAAACGCGCGACGCGATGGAGCAGGATTTCGTCCGGATCTTCGACGCGCAACACATCATTTCGCTTGACACGCTGCTGGATTTGGCGGCGCAACTCGAAGCCGGCAAGCCCTCTCAACAGGCCAATAAGCTGGCGGCGCGCATCGCGGAGATACCGATTCCGCGCCCGCCGTTGAGCTCCACGGAGCGTAACGTCTTAGGCTTCGGCTACTATGCTGAGCGTCACCTGGATGTCGAGCGGAAGACGAACATCCGCGCTGCAGTCGAACGCGCCGCATCGGATCCGGTGAAGGTCAAAGAGGTCGTCGGCGAACTTGCGCCCATGCTGCGCGATACGCTGCTGGCGTTCAACTACGCCTACTATGCGCCGCCTGGAGCGCAGATTCTCTACACCAACCCGTTGTTCGTGCGCAGCCACGATTTCATCGGCGGCGAAGGCCAGGCGCGCACCTGGATGCCGACCGAAACGTACGGCACCGGGTGGCCCTCGAACGGCGGCGGCAGGCTGGTGGGGTCGCTTTCCATGCTGCCGTACACGCTGGCGGAAGCCGAACAGAACTTTCTGATACCCACGCAAACGCAGGCGCTGATCTGGGGCGATCTGACGCCGCAGATGATTCTCAGCGCGAAGCTTCCGCGCTGGTGGAACGCTACGCCCGCCGAACTGCACTGGGTGGGTCTGCACCTGCGATATGGCCGTGAGCTGATCGCGGAGGCTGCGTTGAATCCGGCGCTGCGCGCGCAAGTGGTCACGGCGCTCGGCGGTCTGGCCGCGCCGGCGCGCACTGCTTTGGTGGCGCGCCTGATCCAAGAGGGTGAAGTCAAAGAGGCCTTGGATTCCGTAACGCCCTCGGAACTGGTCTCTCTGGCGCGCGAAGTGGGGGCGCTGCGGGATCCCAAGAACTCCGTGCTGCTGGCCGATATTCGCGAGGTAAATGAGCATGTCACCTATACGTCGATCTCCAAGGATTTCGGCACCCCCAAACCGACGCTCACTAATTCGTACGAGCCGGAACTGCTCAGCCTGCGCACTTTCCCTACGCTGATGGGCTACTCCAGCCGGATCATGGCCGAGAGCTGGGAATCCAACACGCTCTACTGGGCCGGGCTGGCGGACGAGCTGAATATGCGTCCCTCACAACTGAATACGCAGATTCCGCAGTGGACGGAAAAGCTGCTGGAGCGCATCTTCGCCTCGCACCTGGAAGATTGGCCCGCGCTGCTGAAATCGTTGCGCCTGGTAGGCGACGACGTCAGGAAATCGGCGCGCGCTGATGGGCTCGACGCAAAGGGATTGATGCAGTAGCGGGAGAGATTATTCGGAGGAGCGCCACCGGGATAACACGATGAACATAACGCGACGCGGCTTTATGGGAGCAGGATTCGGAGGCGTTCTGCTTGCGCAGGAAGCGCCTCACACTATCTTTCGGGTAAAGGTAGATATGGTGGTTCTCAGCTTCCAGGTAACGGATAGCAAGAACCACTACGTGAACGGATTGAAACCGTCCGATTTCAAGATTTACGAAGACGGCATCCTGCAGCGCGTCTCCACCTTCGCCGAAGGCGCAAACACGCCAATGGCCGTAAACCGGGACGGCTCCACGCACCCAATGGTGGAGGCAAAAAAGGAGGAACTTCCCGGCATGGATCGGCCCGACGCTTTCGTCGGCACCAACGTTTTTGTCCTCTTCGACACCAGTAACTTCATGTACCGCGGCTTCGTTTACGCCGAAGACGCAATTGCCGATTTTGTGCGTGGACTCGACCGCGCCGATTCCGTAGCCGTCTATACCTTCAGCCGTAATCTTTCGCGCGCGGCCACGCTGACGCGCGACCACGGCACTGCCATTGAAGGCCTGCGCACTTCGGTAGCCGGCGATGACACGGCCCTCTACAACGCACTCCTATTGACGCTTCGGGACGCAGCGAAAGTGCCGGGAAGGAAAGTGGTGATCGTGTTTTCCAACGGCCCTGATAACGCTAGCATGGTGGCGCCGGACGACGTGCGCGCGGTGGCCGAGGACGAAGGAATTCCGATTTACGTGATCTCCACGACAGAGGTGAACAAGGACCCGATTTCGAGCGCCGTTTTCCGCCGCATCGCGACCCGCACTGGCGGAAAAGCGTACTGGGCGCGCACGTGGCAGAAGCAGGTGGAAGCGTTTGAAGACATTCGCGAGGATATGAGTAACTCGTACACGATTACTTATTATCCAGCGGCTAACCCGAACGAAGCTTTTCGTAAGATTGCCGTCGAGCTGGTAAACGATCCAGGGAAAAAGCTGCGCGTGCATGCACGGCCAGGGTACAGGCCGAGTAAGTCGTTTTGATTTGGATTGATATCGCGCTCTGCGCGCTTTGGCTCTACATCTTAGCTTTACGCCTCTCCTGGGGACGCGATTTCCGCGTCACCCGTCC
>DATAUH010000627.1:0-4113 GCA_036268375.1 Bryobacteraceae bacterium
AGACACACCATATCGAAGCGGAGGTTGCGAAATTTTACGCAGCATGCCCAGAGCGTACGCGAACAGAGCGTTGCTGCAGACGCCGATTACGATCTTCAATTAACGCCGGAAGGTGTCACCGTTGAGCCTGGACGCGGAGGACTCGAAGTTGCGGCGCAGATCCAGGCGGATCGGTTATTCGAAGCGTGCGCCGAGGGAAGCGTAGTCCTGATCGGCGGCCATACTGGGTTGTGGGTTCGCGCTCTCGAAATTCTTCGGGAGCGCCGTGTAGAACGACCGGCACTGGCGTATTTCGATACGCGCCGGTTGCGCGATCCGGAGGTCCGGTTCGTTTTTGAACCCGAAGGCCTGGTGATTATCGAAAACACGGAAACGCCACGGAATCCGATGTAACTGTGTTGCGTCACTAAACGCGCCAGGCAAAACTGCCCAGTCAGCCGGGTGGCGGTTCCAGCCGGGTTACGCGTTCCGAGACGGCCTCCAACTCCACGTCGAGTGCACGCAGTGCCGCTGTGTCACTTCGCAGGCGCATTTCGATCGGACTCGCCCACTTATGGAACTCTGTGAGGAGACTGGTTTCGACGCGTTCGAGTTTGGGCGTTGATCCAGTCTTTGTCTTCGCTTGTGAGCTCATCGATTACCACCGCTCTCATCTGTCGTTGTATCGGACTAACACACCGATTCTGAAGAACTGGAGGGCTTTGAAAAACCGATTGCGCCACGAATGAACACGAATGAATTGGTTTCCTATTCGTGCTCATACGTGTTTATTCGTGGCCTAATAGAATTGAATGCGGCTGGCGGCCGTATGTCCTATGATTACCGCCGAACAACTCTGGCAAGCGTGGGAGCGCGTGCAGGAGAACGCGGGGTGTGCGGGGGCGGACGGGCTCACGGTCGATCAGTTCGCGCGGGATGCGGCTACTCGCATCGAGCATCTCCGTGAAAGAGTCACGGCCGGAGACTATCGGCCCTACCCACTGCTGCGGATTGTGGTGGAGAAGAAAGTCGGGCACACTCGGACCCTGCTGGTCCCCTCGGTTGCCGACCGCGTCCTGCAAACCGCCGTGGCCCGGCAGATGTCGCGCTCGTTCGAAGAGGAGTTTCTGGAGTGCACCGACCAGAGGTTCTCATCTTCGGATGACCACTATCGGGGATAAGGCCTGACCGCTCGTCTTCGACAAGGCCGGGGAGATCGGTGGACCGCGCCATCGCCCGCATCCGCAAATGCCACGAACTCGGCTACCGCTCCATCGTGGACGCGGACATCACCGCCTACTTCGACCACGTGGACCACAGGCTGCTGCTCGAACGGCTGGCCGCGCGGCCGCTGGGCGCGGCCATCGAAGCTCTGCTGCAGATGTGGGTCAAGGCCATGTCTGGGACGGCACCAAAGTGACGGCGCTGCGGGCGGGCGTCCCGCAGGCTGAGGCCCCCATAAAGGGGGCCAGTCAGAGGGTCCCCGATCAGCCCGCTGTTGGCCAGCTTCTATCTCGAGGACTTCGACCGCGAACTGGAGAAATCCGGCCGCAAGCTGATCCGGTATGCCGACGATTTTGTCATCCTCGCGCGAACTGCCGATGAGGCGCAGCAGGCTTTACTCCAGACCGAAACCCTCCTGGCCGCCGCGCACCTCTCGCTGAACGAACAGAAGACGCACATCGCGGATTTCGAACACGGCTTCCGCTTCCTCGGAACGCTGTTCCTCGGCGACTCGATCTGGATTCCGTGGAAGCACGAAAAACGCTAGGGACGGATTCTGTTCATGGCGCGACCGCTGCCGCCCGATCTGCGCGCCCATTACGAACTCGCACCTCCGCAAAGCGCCATGGAGATCGCGCTGACACGGGCGGAATTTACGGTATCGAAGCACCGCGCGGATGACAGCCGCATCTCCCGCCCGGAAAGGAGCGACGACGTGGCATATCTCTATCTGACCGAGCACGGCTCGATTCTGCGCAAGGCGGGCGACCGGCTGCTGGTCGAAAAAGACGACGAAGTGCTGCTCGATCTGCCGTATCACAAGCTGGAAACGGTGCTGCTGTTCGGGAACGTCCAGGTGACCACGCAAGCCATGGGCGAACTGCTGGAGAAAGGCGTGAACATGAGCCTCTTCTCCAGCCACGGGATATACCGCGGCGCGCTCACTCCGCCGCGCGGCAAAAACGTCGATCTGCGCATTGCCCAGTTCCAGGCGTTTCGGGACGCCGACCGCGCGCTTTCCATCGCCCGCGCCACAGTGCAGGCTAAGATCGCCAACGGCGTGGCGGTCCTCGATCTCTACCGCCGCCACGGCGAAGTGGGCGAAGATTTCGGGCTCTGCGCAGGAATCCGATAGACGCGGCGATTGACGGGGTTTGGGGGCATCGGGAATTTCGCTACACTCCGTGGATTGAGAAACAACGATTGGACAAGGATTCTAGGCTGGTCGGGGTATCGGGTATATCGAAGTGAGATCGAGGAACCGGCTAAGCAGCTGAGGCTATGGGTGCGCCGGAAGGCAGGCAAACTGGTGTGCTCGGGATGTGGGCGGGGCGTCAGCGCAATCGCCGAGGTCTACGAGCGGGAAGTACGCGATCTGCCCTGTTTTGAATACCAGACAACGGTAACGGTTGAGCTGTATCGGGTACGCTGCCCGGATTGCGGGGTGAAAGCCGAGAAGGTGGCTCTGTTGCCGAGCAAGGCCCCCTTCAGCAAACGGTTCGAGGATGCTGTGGGGGAGTCTTGCGAAAGCGCGGCGGCGCGTCGTGTAGCCAAACAGTTCGGGTTGGCAGCGAGCACTGTGCGGTCGATCGACCTGCGATATCTGGAGCGTTGGGCGGCAGAACGACGCAGACCGGTATTGCGGCAGTTGGGTGTGGATGAGATCCACCTGGGCAAGAAGGAAAAGTTCCTGACCGTGGCGAGCAATCTGGAAAGCGGCGAGCCGTTATGGTTTGGGCGGGAGCGAAAGAAGGAGACTCTGGACGGGTTCTTTCAGCAGGAATTAACCGCGCGGCAGCGGAAGGGCATAGAAGCAGCCTGCGTCGACATGTGGCTGCCCTGGCGGCAAAGTATCGAGCAATGGGCGCCGGGGTGTCGCATCATCTATGACAAGTTCCACATCATGCAGCATGCCAACCGTGCGGTGGACGAAGTGCGCCGGGCTGAGTTCTTCCGCAAGGGTGGGCCGATGCGCGGTTTGGTGAAGGGGAAACGCTGGCTGCTGTTGACGCGCTGGGTAAACCTGACGGCAGGCAAGCGGCGGCAACTGAATGAACTGTTTGCGCTCAATCGCCGCCTGTTGAAAGCGTATCTGCTCAAGGAGAGCCTGGATCGGCTTTGGGACTACAGCTACGAGGGGGCGATGGTACGGTACTTCCAAAGCTGGATGAATCAGTTGCGCTGGCAACGTCTGGTCCCCTTTGAGAAGTTGGCCGAGATGTTACTGGATCACCTGGACGGCATCTTGAACTATTGCCGCATGAAAGTCCCTCTGGGCGTCGTGGAAGCCATCAATGGAAACATCAAGACCCTCTTGCGGCGGGGCCGGGGATACAAAAACCTGCGCTACCTGCTGCTGAAGGCACAGCGCCTGGCAGCTACAAGGACTGAATTCGTTGCCTTTGAGAAAGCCGCATGAACAACAGACCTCGCCAGATTCCTGCGCAGAGCCAGATTTCGAAAGGCGGAAGGCGGCGCTGGCGGAATCCGTAGCCACAGCCGGGTTGGTACGTGACATCGCGGCGCTGGATGGGACGGAGGGCGCGGCGGCGCGTGAATATTTCAGCCTGGTGATGCAGTTCAACAAATCCGAAATGGCGTGGACGGGACGCGCGAAACATCCGGCGCTCGATCCGCTGAATGCCCTGCTCTCGCTCACATATACTCTGCTGATGAACGAAGTCGCCGCGTTGCTGGAAGGGGCCGGTCTCGATCCTTTTCTGGGTTTTCTGCATCGGGTCGACTATGGGCGGCCCTCGCTGGCGCTGGATGTGGTGGAACCGTTTCGCCATGCGGTGGCGGACCGGTTTGTGCTCACGATGATCAACACGCGGGTGCTGGATGCGACGGACTTCCAACCGGGCGGTCCGGGACACGGACTGTTTCTGGCGCCGAAGCCGATGAAGCGCT
>DATAUH010000628.1:0-5581 GCA_036268375.1 Bryobacteraceae bacterium
GCGTTCATCGAGGTGAATAATTCCGCAGCCGATCCGAAGGTGGTTCCCAACCTGGTTCGCAAAGGCTACCTGGTGCGCACGATGACGGACCCGCAACCCGTCGCAATTCGCGCCAATGATCACCAGCGCAGCGACGCCGCGATGGCGAGCGGCGCGCAGATTTTGAGCACCGACTACCCGCTGGATGAGCCCGCCGTATCCGGCTTCGCCGTGCGATTCGAACACGGCAACATCCGCTGCAATCCGGTTATAAAACCGGCTGGCTGCACCGAAGCCGCGATGGCGGAAAAGTTCTAGGCGGGGTCTCTCGGCGGTGGGTTGATCCGGCTAGCGGAACAGCAGTGGCGCAGTCTCATTCAAATAGTTGCGCCACACCATCCAGGTGTGCGCTCCGGTGCTTTCGTGGAACGTATGCTTTACGTGATGCTGCGTCAGAAACTCATCAAAGGCTTGGGCGGCAGGAAACAAGCTGTCATCGCGTCCGCAACCGATCCACAGTAAGCGCAGTTTGCTGTTCGCCGTTTTGGAATCGGCAGCGAAGGCGCCGTAGGTCCGCTCGAACTGCGGAGCGCGCAGCGCGGCGCTGAAACCCGCTACATACGCGAAGAGATCGAGGCGATTCAGACCGATCGAGAGCGATTCGCCGCCGCCCATCGAGAGGCCTGCGATAGCGCGATGCTCGCGATCGCGATACACGCGATAATTCGCCTCTGCAAACGGGATCGCATCGTTGATCAAATCGCGCGCGAAGAGCTCTTCGTTGGTCCCTCCCGCTGCGGGCCGCGGCGAACCCGGAGGAATGCCGTAGCCGAAGGGCATCACCACAACGAACGGCACAGTTTTATGCGCAGCGAGCAGGTTATCCAGGATGAAGTTGACGCGCCCCAGCCGAGTCCACGCGGTTTCATCCGCATTGGCGCCGTGAAAAAGGTAAAGCACCGGATAACGCTTGGAGCGGTCGCGATCGTAATCGGGCGGCGTATAGACGGTCAGTACGCGCAATGCGCCCAGTGACTTCGATTGATACCAATCGGTGTGAATTTCGCCGTGCGGCACAGGCTGGCCATCGTAAAAGACCGGTTGCGAGGCCTTGATTTCGAGAATGCTGGAGATGGTGCTGGGGGTGGAACCCGTTTTCACATTCGGATTGCCAGGGTCGATGGTCTTCACGCCATCGATCGTGAAGCTGTAGTTATAGATCTCGGGCTCCAGCGGGCCTGTGGTCGCGCTCCACACGCCCGACGCATCTTTGGTGAGCGGTTTCGAGCCCGTCATAAACTCTCCGGCGACGCTGACCTCTTTCGCGTTGGGCGCGGCGAGGTGAAATGTCACGGAACGGTCGGCGGAGACCTCGGGAGAGCGCGGCGGCGGGGCGTTCTGCGCGTAAACACTGAAGCTGCATGACGCGAGCGCCCAGCCGAGCGCGAATTTCCGCGAGAAGATCATGGCTCGCATTTTACTGCCGCGTGCAACGGTCGAAAGTGTGCCGGAAAATAAAAGCGCGACGGTTGCAAACGAAACTTGCGCTCTACCGCCACCAACTGGCGCGCATGGCGCGCTCGACGAACGCTCGCGCGTTCTGAACGTTCTGGCGGGCGGCGGCTCGCCACGCAGAGGCGGCGCGGTTGTCTTCTTCGAAGGATAGATCGCGATCGGCGGAATTCAAGAGCTCCGTGGCCTTGCGGAAGCGCCCTTCCCAGCCGGTGCGAGTATCGATGGGCGGATGGTCATCGGGATTTTTCCCATCGTCGATGGCCGCGCGTCGGGCTTCGGCGATGGCGCGGTCGATCTCTTCCACGGCGCCGCGCTGCTCGCGCATGATGTCCCGCCAATCAGACCGGTACAGCAGAGCGCGCGCATATCGGAGGTCAGCAATGGCTTGGACGTAATGCGCATGCGCGGACGGCATGGGCGGCGGAGGCAGCGGCGGACGCGGACCGGGCGGCGGCACGGCGCCGGCCATCTCATCGCGGAATTTGTCGTAGCCGCCCTTGCGGATATAGGCGGCCGCTTCGTCCAAATACCCGAATGCGCGGTTCCGCCACTCGGACGCGCGGCGATTGTCCTCTTCGGATGAAATATCGCGACGGGCGCTATCCAACAGGCGCGTGATTTCGCGGAAGCGGCTGCCGCGGCCCAAGCGCGTATCGACCGGCGGACGGTCGTTCAGGTCGCGGCGATCAAACATCGCGGCTAAATCGAGCTCATGGATCGCACGTTCCACCAGATCGGCGGATGCGGTCATGTCGCGCATCACGTTCGGCTCATCCGGCGCGCGCATCAGTAATTGAGCGCGCCGCAGGTCCGTGCGCGCGCTCAGATATCGAGGATGGTGAAACTGTGCCCACATCCCCAGGGGCAGCGATAAGGCGATCGCGAAAGCAGCAATGAGTGAGTACCTATGGCGCATCGTCATACATGATAAACAACCCTCGTGGAGATTCGAGGTTTTGCATTACCAGGTATGTCCTCGATTATTTTTGCTCCATCCGGCCGGCGAAGTATCTTTGGGCTAAGTGAAGACACAAAAATACTCGAACGATCCGGGTCGAGACTTATTGAACAGGTGACTTGAGTAACGCCGTGATGATTAAATCGTCAGCGGCTTTTCCAGCGTGAACGTGAGCCGCGTTTCCGAAGCGATTTTCACCTTCTCGCCTTTGGTGACCGCTTGCACGGCAGCGCCACCCGCAGCGCCCGCGCCAGCTCCAATCGCTGCCCCTTTTCCACCGCCGGCGACTGCGCCGATTACTGCTCCTACTGCGGCTGCGCCGCCCGCAACCTTCGCGGTCTTCGCGCCGCGCGAACTGCTGGCTTCCGTAATGTTCTGCGTATCGACATCTACGAACTTGTCGCCCACTTTCACCGACCATAGGGACACAGTAAGTTCAGTCTTGCCGGTGAATTTCCCGGATTGTTGCGCCTGAACTAACTTGACGATCACGTCCGAGCCCGTCGGCAGCACGGTTTGGCCATTCACAACGACCGGCTGATCGAGACTTGCTACGAAACTCTGCCCTTCTTTTGCCTTTTCGGAATCGATGGCATCGATCATACGGACGACCAGGCTGGTCTGCGCCGGAACCGTCACGGGCGCGGCGGGCTTAGCGGGCTGAGCAGGCTGGGCGTCCGGCGCGGCAGCAGTTGGAGCAGCCGCCGCAGGCTGTGGGGGAGCGTCGGATGACGAGCCAGGAGCACGCTTCAAAGTTGGACGGCTATCATCGGACGGAGGCGCCGACTGCGTCGGCGGTGCAGACGCGGAATCGGAAGTAGAAGACCCGGTGGAGCGGCGCAGCGTCGGCCGGTCAGAGCTGTATGAGCCTCCACCGCCAGGGCCGGCCTGCGTGCGCGGATCAGACGGATCGGGCTGCACCATTACAGGCCCGGATCCAGGGCCCGACATTGGCCCCGCGACGGGTCCGGCAGTTGGACCGGCGGAAGCAGACGAGCCCCGCCGCAGCGTGGGTCTATCGGGATCGGAACTGTAACCGGAATCGCCACGGGACGATGAAGATGTAGAAGAACCATTGCTGAACTCAATCCGCGATATTGCGGAAACGTCGAGCGTTTCGATCTGGTCTCCGACCTCGACTTTGATTTGCCGCGGCGTACCGCCAATATAGGTCCCGTTGATGACCCTGCCATCCTTCATGGTGACAACGTCGGCATGAGCGGCAAGCGCTAAAAGGATCCCGGCGAAGGCTAAACGCATAATTCGGCTCCGTTACTTATTGTAGGACGCGCCGTCGCCAAACTTGGTTTACAGCGAGGTCAAAAGGCCTGCGGGTATGGCCCAGACCGGTACTGGATCAGATCAGGATCAGCCCGGTCCGCAGGCCGATCGCAACCGCTTCCGTCCGGCTACCCGCATTCAACTTGCCGAGAATTGAAGCCACGTGAAACTTGGCAGTATGTTCGGAGATCCCCAGCTTCCAGGCGATCTCCTTATTGGCGGCGCCGTCGGCCATCATGCGCAGGACCTCCCGTTCGCGCGGCGTCAAAGTTACGGGCGGAACTGTGGCGGTGGAATCGTCGACCGGCTGCGGCACGGGCGCGGCCGCTCCGAGTAAAGCTTCGAGTTCCTGCGGATCCACCAGGGCGAGGCCGTTCGCCGCCGCCTCAACGGCAGCCAGGATCGTGGCCGGCGAGGCGTCGCGAGGCAGCAAGGCGCGCACGCCGGAGCGGAGCGCGTCCGCCGTCCACACAGGTTGATCTTCGTTGGTGAGGAGCACCGCGGGCGCCCCTGAAACACCCGCGGCTTCCCCAGCCGCCAGCAACACGTCCGGACGAAGCGCATCGATGCCCGTCGCGTCCGCGAACGAGCCCGCGACTTCCAAGCCGGGGGCGGATGCCAACAGCGCCTCCAGACCCGCGCGCACAACCGCGGATCGGGCGGCAATCACGATGCGGATCAAGCGGCCTCCGCGCGAACTCCGAAGCGAACGTGCGTTTCGCGCAGGCGGTTAGTGCGCAGGAACTTCAACGCCAGCACGTCGCGAGCGGTATCGAGCGCATCCGACAGGTCATCGAATGTACCCAGCAGAAGGTCGCCCTCTTTGAGCGAAGCCTGCGCGGCAGGCCCGTTCGGCTCCACTTGAATGATGCGCAGGCCGTTGCGTTCAGTCTGTAGCGTGACGCCGAGCGAAGGACGGGGCCCGCGATTGACAAATTCGCTGGCGGTGTTCGAGGGAATCGCCAGCCCGAGTCCGTTGAGGATGGCGGTGTTTATGCCAATCACTTCGCCGCGCGCGTTGATCAGCGGGCCGCCCGAATTTCCGGGCGCAAGCTGTACGCCGGCGCGGATCCACGCGTTGGTTCCCATCCCGTCGATTCGTCCGATGGAGTGCACCACGCCGCGCGAAATCGCGCCCGCGAAGCCGAGCGGGTTGCCGATTGCGAGCACAAATTCACCTGCCCGGACCGCGCCGGAATCGCCGCGAGTGGCGGATTCCAAGGACGCGCTCTCTATGCTGAGCAGCGCCAGGTCGCGGCGGCTGTCACGCGAGATGACGCGCGCGCTGAAGCGGCGGCCATCCCATAGTTCTACCTCCGCGGTGTTGCTGCGCGCCACGTGCGAATTAGTGAGCACCGCGCCGTCCGGGCGCCAGATGACGCCCGAACCGCTGCCGCGCTCTTTCCGATTCGGCTGTTCCGGAAAGACCTGCACCGTGGATCGCCGGAGCCGTTCCGCAATTTCTCCGAATCCGAACATACTCAGCTCCTCGCGGGCCGCTCGCCAACGACAATCGAAATGGTTCGCGATTCCCCGCCTCGCGAGACCATGACATCGATCGGCGATCCGACCGCATGCCCTTCGAGCGCGCTTTGAATATCTTCGGTGTCCTCGACGGATTTGCCGCCGAGCGAGACCAGGATATCGCCGATGAGAACCCCCGCTTTGGCCGCCGGACCGCCCGACTCCAGCGACAACACGATCAGACCCTTGTGATGATCGGAGATCTCCACCGGTTGCAACCCGACTCCCAAATAGCCGCGCGCTACACGGCCGCGTTTGAGAATCTCCTCCACTGCGCGGTCGATATTCGGCGCTGGGATCGCCACACCCGCAATACGCGAAAGA
>DATAUH010000629.1:0-5850 GCA_036268375.1 Bryobacteraceae bacterium
CAGGTCACCCACCGGCGTATACGGGTCAGTCGGATCGAAGATCAGCAATCGCCCCAGCTTCGCGCTTTCCACCGCCGCCAGTGACTCTACGCCCGCCGGCAGCTTGATCGCGATAATCGCGTGGTTGAACTGCATCGGCGATGCCCACTCGCGCTTTACGTAATCGCGGTCGCCGCTGTATAGGGACACCGCGTAGGAATCAATCCCCGCGCCCTTCAGCAGCGCGCGCAGTAGCGTCGCCTTGTCCTTACAGTCGCCGTAATTCTTCTGCAGCACGTCCGTCGCGGGACGCGGCGTATAGCCGCCCCCGTGTTCGATGTTCATCTGCACGGAAACATAGTTGGTCTGCTGCACAAACTTAGCCAGCGCGCGTATGCGGTCCATGTCGTTCGCGGCCGCGCGGGTCAGTTCGGACGTTTTGGAGCTCACCGGCGGCGTCAATGCCGCGGCTGGATCGGCAAAGCGCGCAAACCAGGATGAAACCGACGTCCAATCCTTCAGCGGCGTGAGCGCATGGTTCGGCGTCGATGCCGGAAAGTAAGTCACGCCCAAACGCGGGGCTAAGTCGTGCATCCCCGGTCCGTAGTCCTGCGCTTCGATCCACGGCAGATCGCGTAACTCCCAAGTGTAAGTGTTGCCGGAAGTCTGTGGCGCAACAGGCGCGTGATTGAAGAGGATCCCGTTCTCTTCCCAAGCGGCCGGCAACGTCAAAACGAACCGTGAAACAGCAGTCGGGTCGGCATCCTGAAAAGCATAGTGGTAGGTCGTGAAGATGGTATCTTCATCTTCGGTAACTTCGTAGGCGAAGATCGTCCCCGGCGATGAGTTCGGATCGCATTCGATCACTTTCGCGCGCGCTTCGTCATAAGATCCCTGCTGATCCAGTGCGACGTCGACGATGCGCTTCTTGTCATACTCCACCACTGAACCCGATGTCGGCAGCATCCACGCGCGAAAATCCCGGATCCGGCCCGTCTTCGTGTTGTAAGTTCGAGCCGCGAAAAGCGAGTGTTTCGAAGTTTGCAGGATTCGGATGGCTTGGCGCTCGGTCATGCTGCGCTTACCGTCCGGCGCAACCGCCAGGCGCTCCTCCGAAAACAGAACTTCCTGAGTCACCTTCGATGAGTAAGAAGGCATCGGACGGTGGGCCGCCTCCTGGATCCAGGAAGGGAGGTCCTTGCCCGCAGCCAGCGGTAGCGAAAGCGCGAGCAGTAGATATGCGCTTTTCACTTCGTGTCCCCGGCGATCAGCGAAACGGTCTGGTTATCTTGATTGTGTATCTCGTCAAATGCTTTCTTCAGCGCAAGGTAGCTTTCTTTGGGAAAGTAGATCATCCCGTCTTTCCCGAAAGTAAGTTCCCGTTCACAAAATAACTGATGTTCTTTGTTAGTGGCCAGCCGAACGCGGTAAGACCCGGGTTTGCCGAATTCCATACGGGGTTGGTTCTGCGCATTGTCCAGATTAAAGCCTGCGGGTAGGTTGATGACCAGATTGTCGGTTTCCGACCATGCATAGGGAAACAGGATGGGATACTGCCGGTCATTGGCTGTGAAGACCGCCGGATCGGCCCGTTCAAAGTACAGCGGTTGAAAGAGCAGGCGCTTGCCGGTCCGCTGGCCATAACCCTCGAGTTTTATGTGATAGCCAATCTTCAACGGCTTGTCCGCGTCATCGAAGTCCGTAAGTTTTACAGCGGATACATCAGCCTCTGGAAACACCTTCGTGATCCGCTCTTTTAACAGATCGAGGCGCCGCGCTTCGGATTCCTTACGCATGCCGCTGCGCTGGTCGGCTGCTGCATGGCCTGTCAGCGCTTCTTCGATGTCGCCCTCGAGTACGCCATTTTCGGTAAGCGTAAATTTCCCGTTGCGCGCGGTGTGCGAAAGCTCGGGAGCGGAGACGGGCGAATCGACGAACACCGGCTGCTTCGCGTCCCCAATCAGCGCTTTCATTCCCTCTTCACCGGACGTGAGCATTCCAGGCGGGTTGAAGCGCGCCGTAACGTCGTACAACTTCCACTTGCCGTCAATGTTGATGGCGGTATCAATGCTGCGTAGGAAGTAATCGTTAGCGAAAGAGGGATCAAACGCCAGGTCATTGCGATTCCCCACCAGCGCCGGTCGCGCCTGGAGTCCGGCTTGCGAGGCCATCGCCACCAAAAGCGTGTTGAGCTCGTCATCGGAACCGATCCCGCTCTTGCACACCTCGACAGAGGTACGCAACCGGTCCTTGGGCTGGTTCTTCAGGATGCGATGGCGATCCGTGTCCGATACGTCATCGCCATACAGGTTCCGCATATGCGTGCGTATGTAGCGGATCAGCGCAACCGTCTTCTCGTCATCTGTCTTCGCGTCCTCTGTAGCTTTCAGCGCGGCCTGTTTAATCTCATCGTTCAGATGAAGCGCCGGTTTTAAGTCGCGGTTGAAGAGTTCCTTGCCGGTATCGTTCCAATACCGCTGCGTGTCGCGCGTCTTGTTTTGGCTGTAGAAGATCAGGCCCCATCGCCGGACGTTGGGCGCGCCCGGCATCATGGGTTCCTCGTGGAATGCCGGCATATGCTCCAGGTGAATCGCATTGAACCCGTTGCGATCTGGCTTCGCCAGGGCGGGTTGGCAATGAAAAGCTTGAAAGCTCATCGTGAGCGGCGTAAATTCGGCGTTGAGCGGCTTCACATAGTACGTCACCGATTGCACGGGATACTCCCGCTGGAATTGCAAACGCGTATAAAACACGTCGGGATGATTATGAGTCTCTTTCCAGCGGTATTCGACGATCGCTCCCGGCTCCACGCCCGGCATCGCGAACGACTTGACCTTCTCCCTGCGTGCGCCGGCGCGAACTAAGTCGCGTGTAAAGATGCTGTCTTTGGTAAGCTCGACCTGAGTCCCGTCTGGCCGCGTGGTGCGGCCGTAGAGATAGTTGATCGTGGAATTGTTATCGATTGGAATCTCTATGGTCGAGACTTGCGACTTCCCGTTGTCATTGAAGACCTTCAGACGGACGTAGTGGTAGTAAGTCCTCTCCAGATCGGAGCCGTGCACATCATCCATCACGTGTACTTGCCAGAAGAGTGCTTCTACTCCGGCGTCTTTGTCCACGGACGGGCTCTTCAGAGCGCGTTCTTCTGCCGTGACAGGCTGCCAAGTGGTATTAATTGCGGTTTGGGCTGAAACTATGCTGGCGCTTACGAATAACAAACAAGACAAGGGGCCGAATTTCATTTGTTAGGTAGCATACCATCATGAAATGTGCCTGCTAAGTCCCTTTCGTCCTATATCCGTACGGTAGTACATTTGCTCGAAATTGATCTTCTTGACCGCTACATAGGCATTGCGAATGGCGTCCTTGAGTGATTCGCCGCGCGAAGTAACTCCCAACACGCGTCCTCCCGACGTCTCTAGTCCTTTAGCGGTCAACTTAGTACCAGCATGGAACACCGTGGCGCCCGTCGCCTCTGCCTCTTGTATGCCGGTGATGGGCTTACGAATCTCAAACGACCCGGGATAACCGCCGGAAGTCAGGACGACGCACACGCTTGCCTCACGCCGCCATTCGATGTGCGCGCCCGCCAGCTTTCCTTCCGCAGCCGCCAACAGCAGTGGGACAAAATCCGACTGCATCCGATGCATCAACGGCTGAGTCTCCGGGTCGCCGAGTCGCACGTTAAACTCGAGCACCTTAGGACCGTCGGCAGTCATCATCAACCCCGCATAGAGAAAGCCAGTGAAGTTAGTCGCGTCGACTGCCGGATAGATCACATTTCTCAGGATCTGTTGCGACTGTGCCTCGGTCAGGATGCCCACGTCGCAATAGGCCCCCATGCCGCCTGTGTTCGGGCCGGTGTCGCCGTCGAATACCGCCTTGTGGTCCTGTGTCGCCGCTAGAGGAACCACATCCCGCCCATCGCACAAAGCAATAAAGCTGACCTCTTCGCCCGCCAAAAACTCCTCAATTATCAACCGGCCTTGCAGTTGCGTAAGCGCCCCGTTCACTTCGGCGCGGTCATGCGCGATCACCACGCCCTTTCCCGCCGCTAAGCCGTCGGCCTTTAGCACCACCGGAAAGCCAAAGCGGTCCAGAGCCTCCCGCGCCTCGACGGCGTTATCCGCGACAGCAAATCCAGGCGTGGGAATTCCGCTTTGCGCAAAAAAGCGCTTTGCAAAAATCTTGCTTCCCTCCAGTTGCGCCGCCGCGCGCGCCGGTCCCACAATCAGCCTTCCCGCGGCGCGAAATTCATCCACCACGCCTTCCACCAGCGGCACTTCCGGTCCCACCACGGTCAGGTCCGCCTGGCACGATTGAGCGGTTTCGAGGAACGAGTTGCCGGTCGGCAGACACTTCGCAACCTGCGCAATGCCAGGGTTTCCGGGCGTTGCGAACACTTGCGCTCCAGGTGATTGCGCCAGTTTCCAACACAGGGCGTGCTCTCGCCCGCCGCTTCCGAGGACCAGAATTCTCATTTCGCTACAATCATAGCGTGCGCGAGAATTACGACGTCGTGGTGATTGGCGCGGGCCATGCGGGCTGCGAGGCGGCGCGCGCCTGCGCCCGTCTCGGCCTGAAGACTGCGATGGTCACAATGAACCTGGACCTCATCGCGCAGATGTCCTGTAACCCAGCCATCGGCGGCATTGCCAAGGGCCATTTGGTTCGCGAAATCGACGCTCTCGGCGGTGTCATGGGCGAAGTGGCGGACGCCGTTGGCATTCAGTTCCGACTGTTGAACACCAGCCGAGGTCCGGCCGTCTGGTCGCCGAGGGCGCAGATGGATAAGAAAGGTTATCGCGTGCGCATGCGCGAGGTCCTGGAGCGCGAGCCGAACCTCAGCATCAAGCAGGCTGAAGTCGCGTCCCTCACGATCGGCGAGGATCGGCGCGTTACCGGAGTCCTCCTTCGCGACGGCCGTACCATCGCCTCCCGCGCTGTTGTCGTTACCACCGGGACCTTTTTAAATGGTCTCGCCCACGTCGGCGAATCGAAATATAGCTGCGGCCGGAACGGAGAAGCTCCGTCGCAATTGCTCGGCGATCAATTGCGCAGCCTGGGCCTCAATTGGACTCGTCTCAAGACGGGCACGCCGCCTCGCCTCGATGGCCGCACCATCGACTGGTCCAAGTTCGAGCCGCAGCCGGGCGACGCCGAACCCACGCCATTCTCGTTTCTCACCGGCAAAATCGACCGGCCCCAAATCGACTGCCACATCGGCTACACTACCGACGAAACCCTCCGCGTCCTCCGCGAAGCCATCCCGCGCTCGCCCCTGTACAGTGGCCAGATCGAGGGCGTCGGCCCTCGCTACTGCCCCTCCATCGAAGACAAAGTCGTCAAATTCCCCGACAAGGCGCGTCACCAGATTTTTCTAGAGCCCGAAGGGCTGGATACGAATGAAGTCTACGTGAACGGAATGTCGACCAGCATGCCGATCGATGTCCAAGCCGCAGTCGTCGCCTCCATCCCAGGTCTCGAAAACGCCGAAATGATCCGCCCCGGCTACGCTATAGAATATGACGCGATTGATCCGCGCGAGCTCAGGCACACGCTCGAGGTCAAGTCGCTTCCCGGGCTCTACCTCGCAGGCCAGATCAACGGAACCTCAGGCTATGAAGAGGCTGGCTGCCAGGGCCTTGTCGCCGGACTGAACGCCGCTTGCGGGCTTCTCGAACGTGAGCCCGTGATCATCGCCCGAACCGCCGGCTACACCGGCATCCTCATCGACGACCTGATTACCAAAGGCGCGGACGAGCCATATCGCATGTTCACCTCGCGTGCCGAATTTCGCCTCCACCTGCGGATCGATAATGCCGATGAGCGCCTCACGCCGATCGGCCGCCGGGCGGGTTTGGTCACCGA
>DATAUH010000630.1:0-10319 GCA_036268375.1 Bryobacteraceae bacterium
TTTGTATCGACCTCTATTTGCGGCTATTTTATCGTGTGCGGCGGCTGGTTTCGCGCAAACGGCGCAGCCTGGGCAGCTTGACGGAAGCCCCACGCTGTTCACGGTGATGGCGGCGGTGAACGCGGCGGGGTACGACACGCTGATCGATTCGCCGCACAATTCGCCGCTGCGGAAGCAGGTACGCGACGCGATTGCGAAGATGAATGTGCCTTCGCTGTCTGGGATTAAGGACCTGCTGGCGAAGCATCCGCAAATCAGCCCGTATATTTCGTTCGCGATCACGTGCGAGGGACCGCCAACGTTTGCGATCAATAAAAAGGACATCGAAGTGCCGCCGGATGTAGGTCCGGTGAGCCATCTGACGCCGCTTCTGGCTGCTTTTTACAAAGAGGCGCATATCGAGGAGCTGTGGCAGAACGCGCAGCCGGAGATCAACCGTGAACTGCGGATGTATCAGAAGCCGGTGATCGACGCCGTGTTGGACGTGAATGGGTATCTTCGCCAGCAGACATCGGGCGCGAGCAGGACGCGATTCCAGATTTTCGTGGATCCGCTGGGCGCTCCGAACCAGGTACATACGCGAAGTTATGGGTTCCACTACACGATCGTCGTGACGCCATCGCCGGAGCCGCACGTTTTCGAGATCCGGCATGCGTACTTACATTACTTACTAGACCCAATGGCCGTGCATTACTCGGACATTATTGCGCGCAAGAAGGATTTGTTCGATCATGCATTCCGCGCGCAGGCACTCGACGATTATTTGAAGTCGGACTACGTCCAGTTGACCAGCGAATCGATGGTGAAGGCGGTGGAGGCGCGGCTGGACAAGAACCCGGCCGAAGTGCAGAAGGCGTTGCGTCAAGGAATGCTGCTGGCGCCGTACTTTTTCGAGAAGCTGCCGGCGTATGAGAAGCAGGAACTGGCGATGAGCGAGTATTACAAGGACCTGCTGCAATCGATTGATGTTGTCAAAGAAGACGCGCGGCTGACGCAGGTGCAGTTCGATAAACAGCGGGAATCGGAACGCATGGTGCAGGTGGCTCCGCCTCCGGCGCCGGCTTTGACGGGCGCGGAGAAAACACTGGACGACGCGGAGAAGCTGTATTCGGCGCGCGACTTAGACAAGGCGAAAGAAGGGTACTTAGCCGTTCTAAATCAAACGGACTTGAAAAGGCTACACGCCGCTGCCTATTACGGGCTGGCGCGGGTTGCGGCGCTGCAGAAAGATCCGGAGACGTCGCAACGGCTATTTCTGAAGACGTTGGATCTGGACCCGGAGCCGCCTGTGAAGGCATGGACATTGGTGTACCTGGGAAAGCTTTCGCTGGCCTCCAGCGAGCCGGACGAAGCCGTAAAATATTTTCAACAGGCGCTGAAGGTGGATGGCGCGTCCGAAGCGGGCATCGCCGAAGCAAAACGATCGCTAGATCAGATTTCCAAACACTAGGCAAGGGCCTCGCCCTTGATCCGTTACGGATGGACGTCAGGAGTCAGGAGTCGGAAGCCAGAAATTTGGTGTCGAGGATTGCGGGCAAGTCTTAGCGTGTTACGGGTCACTTCGCAAACGTTGAAGTAGTCCTGTTTACAATTTAGTCGCGTAAGAATGTTAGGAGACAAGAATGAAGAAAACGATTTTTGCCGGGATTGCCGTGATTGCGCTGGGCGCCGGAAGTCTGATGGCCCAGGGCAAGAAGGTATCCAAGGGCGAAGCGGATGCGTATAACGCGATGGTGACAGCCGCGCAGAGCGGCGATAACGATGGTGTGATCAAAGCGGCGGACGATTTAGTCACCAAGTTCAGCGACACCCAGTTTAAGCCGGTGGCTCTGATGCTGGAAGCGCGCGCTTA
This sequence comes from Bryobacteraceae bacterium, assembly GCA_036268375.1. Taxonomy (GTDB): domain Bacteria; phylum Acidobacteriota; class Terriglobia; order Bryobacterales; family Bryobacteraceae; genus PALSA-243. The sequence continues at coordinate 1,853 of DATAUH010000630.1, forward strand.
TGAGGCGAAGGGCGACGACGACCGCGCGCAGGTGTATGCGGAACAGTGCATGGCGGCCGATCCAAAGGGTTTTCAGGCGCCGTTGCTGATCGGTGAAGGCATCGTGAAGCATACGAAAGAAAACGATCTGGATAAGGACGAGAAACTCACGAAGGCTGAGAAGGATCTGAACCTTACGATCGAAAATGCGAAAGCAGCGCAGAAGCCGAATCCGCAGATGCCGGATGCGCAGTGGGAGGAAGGGCGCAAGTTCACGATCGCCGAGGCGCAGGCGGACTTGGGACGCGTATACATGCTGCGCAAGAAGTATGCGGACGCGATTACTCCGCTGCAGGCCGCGGCGGAAGCGGATCCGCAACCGGCGTACCTGGTGTGGCTGGCATCCTCGCAACAGCAGGCGGGCAAGAACGACGAAGCGATTGCGACTTGCGACAAGTTACTGGCCCAGCCGAGCCTGCCGGCTCCGTTTGCGAACGCCGCCAATGCGGTGAAAGCGGACGCGGCGAAGGCTAAGGGCGGCAAGTAGCTCGAGAGATGAAGGCAGAGCGGGCGGCGCTCGAGGTGAAGATCGGATACCGGTTCGAACATCCGGAACTGCTGCGGCGAGCGCTGACGCATAGCTCGCTAGCAAACGAGACGCGGACGCAAGATGGGCCGCTCACCGACAACGAACAGTTCGAGTTTCTGGGCGACGCCGTGCTGGGATTTTTGATCTCAGAGGCGCTGGTGGCACGGCATCCGGAATCGCGTGAGGGCGAACTTTCGAAGTGGAAGTCGCACCTGGTGAGCGCGGCGCATCTATACGGCGTGGCGCGGCGGCTGGATATCGGCGCGCACCTCGAGCTCGGCCGTAGCGAGGAGATGAGCGGCGGGCGCACGAAGAAGACGCTGCTGGTAGACGCAGTGGAGGCGCTACTGGCGGCGATCTATCTGGATGGCGGGATGGAGGCTGCGCGCGGATTTATTGCGGCGCACGTTCTGGACGCGCAGTATGCCGGGGACGCGGACTCCGATACCGATATTCAACCTGCGATAACCAATTTTAAGAGCGCGTTGCAGGAGCTTTCGCGGGAAATGAAGTTGTCCATGCCGCGCTATGTAACGGTGCGTGAGCGCGGGCCGGAGCATTCGAAAACCTTTACTGTGGAAGTGAGCGTCGGCAAGGAATTTGTTTCGCAAGCGGACGGGCGGACCAAAAAAATCGCGGCGCAGCGTGCGGCTCGCAATGTCTACAGTAAGATGCGCGGGCAGACGGGAGATTCCCTGCCGGTAATGGGCGAATTGGATCTGCGACCTTAGGACTTTCCAACACGCAGCATTTGAAAAAGTTTCAAAATATATTGCGGTGTTGAGGGTGCTTTGGTAAAAATGTGTACATCGGGTGTGCGGGTACACATGGTCTCGGGCTATCGGAATTCCCAGGTTTTAGTAACGGGCGGCTTAGGGTTCATCGGGAGTAATCTTGCGCTGCGCCTCGCCGAGAGCGGGGCGGCGGTGACAGTGGTCGATTCCGCGGTAGAAGGATGCGGCGCGAACCCACGAAATCTGGCGGGAGCCGCGGCTCAAATAGAGGTGATCGCGAGCGATATCGCTGATGCGACGGACTTTGCCAGCGCGATTCGCGCAAGCGATGTTATTTTCAACCTGGCGGGCGAGGTAAGCCATCTGGAAAGCATGCGCGATCCGCGTCGCGACATGGACCTGAACGCCGCGTCGCAACTACATTTCCTGGAGGAATGCGCGCGCATACGGCCCGGAGTTCGGGTGGTGTATGCGAGCACGCGGCAGATCTTCGGAGCGCCGCGTTATTTGCCGGTGGATGAGCAGCACCCGGTGGCGCCGCTCGATTTCAACGGCATACATAAGTATGCGGCGACCGCATATCACCAGGTGATGACAGCGGGCGGGCGGCTGGACGCGGTGGTGCTGTGTCTGAGCAACGTGTACGGGCCGCGCATGTCGCTGGAGTTGCGGACGCAGGGTTTTTTGGGCGATTTTCTGCGTAAGGCGATGACGCGCGAGCCGATTTCCATTTTCGGCAACGGAAAGCAATTGCGCGATCCGGTGTTTGTAGACGATGTAGTGGACGCGTTTCTACTCGCGGGGTTGGCGCAGAATCCGGCGAACCGGATGTGGAATGTCGGAGGCGCGCAGCCGCTGGAACTGGCGGCGATCGCTGAGGTTATTTCAACGGGGGCGGACTCGGTGGCGCCCGTTTTTCGCCCGTTTCCGACGGAACTGAAGAGTATCGAGATCGGAAGCTACTACACGGACACGGCGCGGATAAGGCGGGATTTGGGATGGACTGCGCGAGTAGATTTTGAGCGCGGAATCGAGCGAACGATCGAATACTACCGCCGCGAACGGGCATATTATCTGCGTGCGGCCAATGATGAGGGAGATGCCGCGCACGGAAATTGGGAGTCAACCGCAGACGTTGTCGCCGTCTGAATACGCCACGGCCGATCGTTTCAATCAGGCCGAATTCGCTAACATCGCGCATTATGAACAGGACTTCTGGTGGTATCGCGGAATGCGCGCGATCCAACTAGGCCTGCTCGATCGCTATTTAAAGGGACGCAAGATACGCTGCGCGCTGGAGGCTGGGTGCGGCACGGGTTATGTGGCGCGAGTGCTGCAGCAGGATCGCAAACTGCCGCTGGTGGCGCTCGACTACAGCGAGCGCGGGCTGCGTTGGGGGATGCGCGAAGGGCTGAAGTGCGCGTCGCAAGGAAGCTTGCTGGATTTGCCGTTCGCCGAACAGTCGTTCGATGCGGCGATGGCATTTGATGTATTGCAGCAGTTCAGGCCGGGCGAAGAGAGGCGGGCGATTGTGGAGATGGCGCGGGTGCTGCGTCCGGGCGGCTTGCTGGCGCTGCGGGTCTCGGCGTTTGCGATGCTGCGCAGCCGCCATTCGGAGCATGTACATGAGGCGCAGCGATTCCGGCGAGGTCAATTAAAGGGGCTGGTGGAAGCGGCCGGGTTTCGCGTACTGCGCGCGACGTATGCAAACGCGTTGCTCTCGCCGGTGGCTCTTGTGAAGTTCCGTTTAATGGAGCCTCTGACGGCGAAGGGTGCGGAGAGCGGAATACAGGCGGTATCGCCGTGGCTGGATTCTGTCCTCTACGGCGCATTAGCGGCGGAAGCGGCCTGGCTGCGCGCGGGCTTCAACTTTCCGTTTGGGCAATCGCTGCTGCTATTTGCCGAAAAGCGGGGCGGGGAACGCGGTTGAAGTTCCCCTCGCTGAGCGTTGTCTTTCCGGCTTACAACGACGCGCCGTCGCTCCCGGGGCTGCTGGCGAAGACATTTGAGACATTGCAGGAACACGTGGCGGACTACGAGGTGATCGTCGTCAACGACGGGAGCCGTGACGAGACTGCGGCGGTTCTGCGAGGGCTCGAAGCGCGATACTCACCGTATGTGCACGTGTTGACGCACGAGGTGAATCGCGGGTATGGAGGCGCGTTGCGGTCGGGTTTTGCGGCGGCGCGGAAGGAGTTCGTTTTTTACACTGACGGCGATGCGCAGTATGACGTCAGGGAATTACCGCTATTGCTAGGGCTGATGGGATCCGGGACGGGTTTGGTCAATGGCTACAAGATCCAACGGAATGACCCGGCGCATCGCGTGTGGATCGGCGTTATATACAACTTTTGCGCGCGCGTGCTGTTTGGCATTCGAATACGCGATGTGGATTGCGACTTCCGATTGATACGGCGGGAACTGATGTTGGGGATTGCGCTGACATCGACAAGCGGAACGATTTGCGTGGAGTTGGTGCGAAAGCTGGAGCGGACGGGGTACGAGGTGAAACAGACGCCTGTACACCATTTCGCGCGAGCGCATGGGAGCTCGCAGTTTTTTCGGATGGGTCCGTTGATGGCGACGTTTGGGCAGTTGATCGGCTTGTGGTGGCGAATAGTGGTGCTGGGTTGAGCGGAACCGTGCGCGTGCCGATGGTGAACCTGGCGCCGGTGCTGCTCGAGACGCGCGAGGCGTGGAAGGCGAACTTGGAGCGGCTATTCGCGGCAGGGCAATTCATTCTGGGCGAACAGGTGGCGGAGTTCGAGCGCGAATTCGCGGCGGCGACGGGCGCGAAGTACGCAATTGCGGTAGGGAGCGGAACGGACGCGATCGAGATCTGCTTGCGCGCGGCGGGACTGGGCGAGAGCGGGGCGAAGGTGGCGACGCCGGCGTTGAGTTCGCCATTCACGGCGCAGGCGATTTTGGCGGCAGGGTGCAGGCCGCGGTTCGTGGATGTGGACGAAGAGCATTTGCTGCTGGACGTGGCGCGGATCGGGAAGCAGCCGCGGGCGGTCGTGCCGGTGCATCTGTATGGGCAGCCGTTTGATTGCGGCGAACTACCGCGGGATACGGTGGTAGTGCAGGATGCGTGCCAAGCGCACGGGGCGGCGCGTTTTACGCGGGCGTCGCCATTCGTGGCGTACAGCTTTTATCCCACGAAGAACCTGGCGTGTTTGGGCGATGGCGGGGCGGTGACGACGGATTCGAAGCGCGTAGCAGAGAGGGCGCGATTACTGCGCGACGGAGGGCGGAAAGGCGATCAGGTGAGCCGAGTGCGAGCGCCGCATTCGCGATTGGACGAGATACAGGCGTGCTACCTGCGGGCGTTCCTGCCGAAGCTGGCGGAGTGGAACGCGGAGCGCGCGACGATGGCGGAACGGTACGACGAACTGCTGGCGGGCTGCGATGGAGTGAGGCCCGTGGGACGGCGAGAGGGTTCCGCGTGTCATCTGTATGTGGTGCGCGCTAAGCGACGGGAAAAGCTGCGGGAGTTTTTGCGCGCGCGGGGAATCGCGACGGGAATACACTATGCGACGCCTTTGCATTTGCAGCCGGCGTTCCGCGAGTTTGCGCCGAAGCGAGGAGGAATGCCGGTGGCGGAGCGGGCGTGCCGCGAGATCGTATCGTTGCCATTGTGGCCAAGGATGGGTTCGGGGGCGCAGGAAGAAACAGCGGCGCGGGTGCGGGAGTTTTACGGGTGCTAAGCTAGCGCTTTCGTGAGGTGGAAATGCCGATTCGTATTGTGACTGTGGATGCGTTCACGAACGCGCCGTTTGCCGGCAACCCTGCGGCAGTGTGCGTGATGCCGGAGGCGCGGCCGGAGGAGTGGCTGCGCAATGTGGCGCGCGAGATGAACCTTTCGGAGACGGCGTTTCTGATTCCGCGCGACGGCGAGTTCGACTTGCGATGGCTGACGCCAGCGGTGGAAGTGGATCTGTGCGGCCACGCAACGTTGGGCAGCGCGCACGTGTTGTGGGAGGACGGGCATCTGCCGGCGGGCAAGCAGGCGCGCTTTCACACGCGCAGCGGGTTGTTGACGGCGGACCGGCGCGGCGATTGGATCGAGATGGATTTTCCGGTGAAGCTGGCGGAGAAGGCGGAGCCGCCGGCGGAGTTGCTGCCGTCGCTAGGCGTGAGGAAGGCGGTGGCGGTGGCGAAGAATGCTTTCGATTATCTGGTGGAAGTGGAATCGGAAGAGGAACTGCGCGCGCTGCAGCCGGACCATTCGACGCTGCGCAAAATTCCAGTGCGCGGGGTGATTGTGACGTCGCGCGCGTCAACGGCCGGATTCGATTTCGTTTCGCGCTTTTTCGCGCCTGGATCAGGCGTGGATGAAGACCCGGTGACAGGATCGGCGCACACTGCGCTGGGGCCGTATTGGGGCGCGAAGCTCGGGAAGACGGAGATGACCGGGTTTCAAGCGTCGGCGCGCGGCGGCGTGGTGCGCGTGCGCTTGAACGGGGACCGGATCATCCTGGGCGGCCAGGCTGTGACGGTGATGCAGGCGACGCTGCTGGCTTAGTCGATATACCCACGGGCTTTTCTCCAGAGCGGATCTGCTAAGTGGTGAGTAGATAGCTGCGTTCGGCGATATCGATGCGAGCGAATCGTTCCTGAAATTCAGGACAAATACCGCGGATGACTCCGACGCGCGCAGTTGTCCGTGGCTCTCAGTTACGACAGCGGCTTTGGTAGAATTTCAGCGCGGTCAATGCGCAGACACGGTTGCGGAACAAGAGCGGAAATGGGACGCTCTTAGCATCAGGCAATCAGAGTCCAGTTTTCGGGACTGAGCGCTGTTGCTGCAGGCAGAAGCTGCAGGCGCAGAAGCCGCAGGCGAAATGACATCCTTACGCGATTTTAGGTATGCCGCCAGAACGCTGCGCAAGAGTCCGGCATTCACCGTCACCTCGATTGTCACCATTGCTTTGGCTATCGGCGCAAGTTCTGCCATATTCTGCGTCGCAAACGCCGTGCTTCTACGTCCGCTTCCATATGACGACGCGAGCAGGTTAGTGTTCCCGTGCGCCGATCTCAGAACGCGAAATTTGCCGGACTTCTTCTTTTCGAATGCTGACTATTTCGACCTGAGGGCCGGCGCCAGTTCCGCGCTGGAGGATGTAGCCGCAGTCACCACCGGACGTCAGGCGTTCCCGCGAGAAGACGGAATCCGTGAGCCCATCAGCTACGCTGCGGTCACGCCGAATCTCTTCCGGCTTCTTGGCGCGCGCATCGCGTTCGGCCGGGATTTCACGGAGGCGGATGGAGCGCCTGAGCCTCCTCCTAATGGCGGGGCAGGATCACAAGCAGCGGCTGCCCCTCCGATCGTGATCCTGAGTTATGAGTTTTTCGAGCGGCGTTATGGCGGCAAGTCATCGGTGTTAGGCAAGACAATGTTAAGTTTTGGGGGGCCGATTATCGCCGGCGTGTTAGCGCCCGGATTCGAGTTACTGTTCCCGCCGGCTCTGAAAATGGAGCGGACGCCCGACGTGTTCTACGCCTCGCGCTTGGGATACGATGCAAATCTCAGAACGAGTGTGAGCCTGCGTCTGATGGCGAGATTGAAGAAAGGCACCACCTTGCAGGCCGCGCAGGCGACAGCTGACGTAGTGGCAGCCCACGCCCGCCAAATTGAACCGATCTGGCGCACGGCTAACTACCAGATCCGCCTGGAGCCGATGCATCGGTATCTAGTCGCGGAAGCGCGGCCGGCTATTCTTGCGTTGACAGGCGCGGTGCTCTTTCTCTTACTGATCGCTTGCGCCAATGTTGCGAATCTAATGTTGGTTCGCGCCTTGTTAAGAGGTCGCGAGTTAGCGGTGCGCACGGCGATGGGCGCCGGCCGATGGCGGCTGGTGCGCCAGATGCTGGCGGAAGCACTGCTGCTCGCGGCATTTGGATCGGCCATCGGATGGGGATTGGCATCGCTAGGCATTCGCGCGTTGTTGCAGATCGCGCCCGCCAATTTGCCGCGTCTGGATTCGATCGCCACCGATCCTTCAGTCTTTGCCTACAGCGCCATGGCCGGTCTGGCCGCGGCCGCGATGTTTGGAATCGCGCCGGCGCTGCGCGCGTCACGGCCAAACGTGGCGGAGGTGTTGCGCGCGGCTGGCCGCACTGGCGGGCTCACGCGGGGCGCCGTACTTCGCAACGCGGTGGTGATTGCCGAGGTGGCGCTGTCTTTTGTTTTACTGGTTGGATCCGGCCTGATGCTGCGCAGCTTTGTCGCTTTGGTTCGCATCGATCCCGGTTTTCAACCGGAGGGAGTCCTTGCTTTCCAGATGATGGGGGGCCGCCCCGCCCGAACCACGCCTGAGCGTGCGGCGGCAATCCGAGCGCGGTGGGAGCGTTTGCGGGCGGTTCCTGGCGTCACGAGTGTGACTGCGGCATCGGTGCTGCCGCTTGTCGACGAATTCACTGCAAACAGATGGGGAAAGGAGGATGCTCTAGGCGATGCAAGCAAGTACCAGGCGGCAAACTTGCAGGCCGTATTGCCAGGTTATTTCGAGACGATGCGCAACCCAGTGCTGGCCGGACGCACGTTTACGGAGGAAGACAACACGCCTGAAACAGACAGCGTTGTAGTCGATCAGGTTCTGGCCGCCAAAGCGTTTCCGTACGAATCCGCCGTCGGGAAGCGAATCCTCCTCAGGACGTACCGGAAACCGGATCCGGAGTGGGTTCGGATTGTCGGTGTGGTAGCCCACCAGCGCGAGAATTCGCTGACGGATCCCGGCCGCGAAGAGATCTTCGTGACGAACGGCTTCTTTGGATATCCTCTGCCGCAGGAGTGGGCGCTGCGGACCAAGGGCGATCCGGCAAAGTATGCGGGCATCGTCCGCTCGGCGATGTCGAAACTTGACCGCGCGCTTCTGCTTACGGAGGTATTACCTATGCAGACCTATGTCACTCGCGCCGGCTCAGGCACGCGATTTTCTGTCGTTCTTATAACCGTCTTTGCTAGCATTGCGGCGCTACTTGCCGCTGTCGGGCTCTACGGTGTGTTGTCGACGGTGGTGCGACAGCGGACCGCGGAGATCGGCGTGCGGATGGCGGTGGGCGCGACTCCGGCACGCGTGTTTCGACTTGTGGTGGGCCATGGGATGCGCCTCACTGGGGGCGGAATCGCGGCCGGCCTCCTCGCTGCGTTCGCACTGACACG
>DATAUH010000631.1:0-2796 GCA_036268375.1 Bryobacteraceae bacterium
GGCGCCCAGCCATAGTCGCCGGAGACGATCTCCCGGTCGGTGCCGCAGACGCCGAGCGCCAGCGTGCGCACCAGTACCGGGCCGTCCGATTGCGGCGGCTCGGGAATGTCTTCGACTTGGCCTGAATTCGGAGTGCCGGGCGCTACAGTCAGAGCGCGCATGCCTCAAATCCCCGGTTTGATTGCGCTCCCGGAGGCGGGAAGCAATGCGTGGACGCCCTGGCCGGCCAACGCCCCGATACCACGAAAGTTCCTGTCGCGGAACCGGACCGCCGCCGACGCGGTTAAGCGTTTGTCACGGGAGAAAAGCCAATGGACGGGATTGGGCGCCGACACTGGGCCATCGCCGAAGGCTATATTCCGTCCGAAAGCTCGTTTTCCGATCCGACGCTGGTGTCGCACGAAACGGCGTGCCTGTTGAACGCAGGTGATCAGCCGGCGGAGGTGACGATCACCTTGTTTTTCGCCGATCGGGAGCCAGTGGGGCCGTACCGGGTCACCGTAGCGGCCCGGCGGACCCTGCACCTGCGCTTCAACGACCTGAAGGATCCGGCGCCGGTGCCCCGGGACACGCCTTATTCCTCCGCGTTCGAGTCAACTGTCCCGATCGTGGTGCAGCACACCCGGCTGGATTCCCGGCACGCTGAAATCAGCTTGTTGTCCACCATCGCCTACGGTCAGACTTAGAGTTGCCGGTCACGGGGATGCTTTCTTGCGCAGCCGGCTGGAACACGGCGCCTCGCATGGACTTGAGCCGAAAGACCCACTCGCAGGGTCAAGGTGCGGTGCACCATCGGCGGCCGGCGCTCAACGGCCCCGGCCGATGAGAAGGAGGCATAAACAGCGCCTCGCGGAATTCCGCCCAGATTCCGAACCCTTTCCGCTGCATTGCAGCATCAATGGAACTAAAGTATGTCATAGGGGTTAAAGCAAGCGGACGGGGTTTGTAAGACATTAAGCTGGAGGATGGCTCGTGAGTGTGGTGGTCGTCTCCAATCGTGTGGCCCGCATCAAAAGCGATGAGCCGCTCGCGGGGGGATTGGCGGCAGCGCTGTTACCCATGGTCCGGGACTCCGGGGCTATCTGGGTCGGCTCCAGCGGCCATGTCGGTGAGACCGCGCAGACCAAGGACTCTTTCGCCAAAATCGAGGCGTTGGGCGCCGGCGCGCTTGCCACCGTCGACATGCCGGCCAAGCATTACATTGGCTACTACGAGGGCTTTGCCAATTCAGCGCTGTGGCCAGCGCTGCATTCGCGTTCCGATCTGATCAACGTCACCGCTGAGCATTATGCGTCCTACCGCGAGGTCAACTCCTTCATGGCCCGCGCGCTGGTGCGCTTCGACAAGCCGGAAGCGATGTTCTGGGTGCAGGACTATCACTTTCTGCCGCTCGGTGCCGAGCTGCGGCGATTGCGCATCGACCGGCCACTCGGCTTCTTCCTGCACACACCCTGGGCCGACCGCTACACCATGGCGGCAGTGCCGCACAGCGCCGATCTGGTCCGCGACATGTTGGCCTATGATCTGATCGGTTTTCAGACCGTCGGCGACCGGCAGAATTTCGAAGATTACCTCCGCCACGAGTTTGGACTCACCGCCGTCGACGGCACCATTGCCAGCGAATGGGGCTGGACCCAGCTCGCGACTTTCCCGATCGGCATCGACGTTGATGAATTTGTCGCGCGGGCCAACAAGGCGAACAGTCGCCCCGACGTGACCCGCCTGCGCATGAGCCTGCACGGCACCAAGCTGGTGCTCGGCGTCGATCGGCTGGACTATTCGAAAGGACTGGCCAACCGCATCCGCGCCTTCGACAAGATGTTTGACCTTGAGCCCAACCTGAAGCGCGCAGTATCGCTGTTGCAGGTTGCGGTGCCTTCGCGGCCGAACATCCGCGCCTATCGCGACCTCAAGAATGAGCTGGCCACGCTGGTCAGCGAGGTCAACGGCCGCCACGGTGAAGTGGACTGGATTCCGATTCGCTATCTCAACAAGGCGTTCTCGCAGCTTGCGTTGGCCGGCTTCTATCGCACCGCTCACGTCGGACTAGTAACGCCGCTGCATGACGGCATGAACCTTGTCGCCAAGGAATATGTGGCGGCACAAAACCCGATCAATCCAGGCGTGCTGGTGCTCTCGTCATTCGCCGGCGCGGCGAAGGAACTCGATACGGCATTGATCGTCAACCCGCACGATATCGATGGCATGGCCCGGCAGATCGCGAAGGCACTCACCATGAGCCTTGAGGAGCGGCGCGAACGTTGGCACGCCATGGTGACCAAGCTGCGCCGTGGCTCGGTGCAGAAGTGGTTCGCCGACTTCCTGCGCACGCTCTCTGAAGTGCGCAGCGCGCCGACGCTGCCGGCGAATTTGCCCCAGGTGCTCGAACTGGCGCGGCGGCGCAGCGCCTGAGTGGCGCGGCCGGTGACCCCGCTTCCGGGGCTGCGGTGCCCTCAACCTGGATGCGATAGCCCGACCGCACGTTGGGCCAGTAATCCCAGATCGCCTTGTGATGGGTGCAGCGGTTGTCCCAGAACGCAATCGAATGCGCACGCCAGCGGAAGCGGCAGGTCCTCCGTCATTGCGTCCTCTGCCAAGTCGCTCGCCGCGAGCAAATACCTTACGGATGGTGTCGCATTGGCACAATCGGCCTAACTGCCGCGGCGTTTGCGCAACGACAGCTTCTTCGCCCGCACCGCATGAGTGCGTTCGCGTCCGGCTTCTTTGGCCGCTTCCTGCAGTTCGCGGCGAAATTCATCGCGTTTCTCATGAATCGAGGCAATCACCGGTCCCGCC
>DATAUH010000632.1:0-16265 GCA_036268375.1 Bryobacteraceae bacterium
GCATAGCTCGTCCTCAGGCGGCTGCGATCAGTGATCATTTCCCGGATGACCGTGATGTCGGCGCCAAAATCTCGCTTCCATTCCGTCATAAGCAGCCAACCTTTGGCCGGTGGCTTCGTGATGTCCTCGTCGCTGACATCCACGTCGTACAGCAAGGAGGCATGGCGGTAAGTCTCACCCCCGGCCGTAACGTGATCGGCGCCATTGAGTGGCGCCGGACCCGCTTCCCGGAAAGCAGTGGCAAGAGAGCGCAAATCTCTCGACACGAAGTGTGCCGAGAAGGCGGCCGCTACGGTTTTGCCGGCCGCGCCCAACAATCCGTGGCTGTTGGCGTTTTCTTTATGCTCCTGGATACTCATCCGGCGACCTCCCCTCCCGATTAGATTCGCTTGCTTGCAGGACCATCGTACTTAAAAAATCTGCAAATTGCTGAAAGCGCTTGCAATTTTATAGACTTCCGTGGCAACAAATAATCTATAATCTATTCTTGCATCCAAAAGCTGGCGTGAGTTCGTTTTTTCAACTAGCCTACGCCACGACAAACAGGGAGTACGACACGCTATGAAGAGGAATCGCGGGTTTTCGAGTCACCTAATTTCAATGTTTATAGCCGGAATGGCAGTTGCTGGCTCGATTTACGCGCAGCAGGGCCGTGAGCCGGGCAAATCGCTCGGCGCGGTTACCGTCAAAGACAACCTGATCGTAATGACGCTCGATGAGGGCGTGTTGGGCAAAGCCAACCTCTTTGACCTGCAGCATCACACGATCCGGTTTACTCCGGATGGGACCCAATATCGCGTGGAGAACGTGCCCTTTCACTTTGACGCCGATTTCGGGCCCGAAATGAGCGGGAGCCAGGTGACGCTCAAGAATTTTGAGTTTCCGTTTTCGGGTAAGAACTGGAACACCTTCTCCGTGGGAATGACGGGCTCGATCGCATTCGCGGAGCCGGCTCCGGCGGCTGGTCGTGGCGCAGGCGCAGGCGCGGGACGGGGACGCGGTGGATTCGGCGGACGCGGCGGCGGCATCTCGGTCGACCGCTTCGCGGAGTTGGCTGGGGCGGGCCGCACGATTATCAACACCATGCCTGCGATCAGCGTTTTCTTCAAGCCGCGCATGTCGGGCACGCGCTATCTGAAGGAACTGCCGGATCGCGCCGTGGTCTCCTGGAGCCTGACCGAGCCTGTAGGCGGCGTGCAGGACATGTATTGGCATCCGACAGAAAACAAGTTTCAGGCCGTTTTGCATAAGGACGGCGTGATCGAGATGTCATGGGACGCGGTGCACGCGGAAGATGCGATCGTTGGCGTCTATCCCTTGGTGAATGCGGGACAGCAGAAAGAAATTGGTTCGGTGAATGGCGAAGGGGCGGCTTCCGCGCCCGCCAACATCGACATCAAATCCGTCAAACTGAGCGCCGTGGACGGACTGTTCTTGAAAGCTACGCTCGAAACGCGCGGCCCCGTACCCGCCGAAGGCGATGCGAGCCTGAATGGCGTCTCCTATCGCGTGTGTCTGAGCCTGAAGAAGCCAGCCGGCGAGTGCGCGCAAAACGCGTCGGATGAGGTGGTATGGACGATCCGCGGTGGCGCGATGGGCGGGCGCACTGGCCGGGGCGGCGCCGCAGGGCCGCGCTATTTTGTGTCAGGCGCTGGTGTTTCGCCGCAAGTAAAAGTAGAAGGCAGCTCGATTTCGCTCGAGGGAACGTTGCCCACGGGCTTTAAATCCGGCGATGCCGTGTACGTCTCGGCTTCGGCGCAAGCCTCCGGATCAACCGAACCAGCAAGCCGCGTGCGCGCGCAGACCGTAAAACTGGCGAATCTGAGCAGCCCGGAGGTGCACCTGGCATCCGTCAAGAAAGAAGACGGTCCCTTCCCCGTAGTGTTCGAGGCGTTTCATTATCTGAAGCCGACGCGCGCCGAGGACCTGACTTGCACCGTGATCAAGGCGCTCGGCGATAAGTTCGACATGTTGGCTTACTACTCGGACTTCCGCATCGATAACCCGGAAGCGGGAACTTCAAGCAATGGCCCCTTGGGCGGCGGACCGAACGGCGGCGCGGTGACCGGTATTGGCGCGAACCAGCATAACCTGGCGGGGTACTGCAGCCAGGGACGCTTCCAATGGCAGTTCATCCAGCCGGTTTGGGTGAATGCAAACCAGATGCAGGAGTATCCGCCGGCCGACGTGAAGGAGAACAATCGGCACAACGTTCCGGCGTATACGCACCAACTATCTGAGCGCACGTCGAATGGCAAGATTCCGCCGTATGACTACGCGATGTCGCAGATCGGCCATGAAATGGGCCACCGCTGGTCGGCATTCGTTTCAGCCAAGGTCGGCAACGAAACGATTCAGCTTGGTCCCACGCACTGGACGCGCGGACTGCAGGCGCCGGTCGCATTCCCATATCAGCGCCCGACCGAAGCATCGGCGATGGGCGGCGGCGTGTGGCAGGACAACTACGACGGCTCCTTCACGCAGTTAGACGACGACTACTATGTGCCGGCGACGGGCTGGTCGTATCTCGACCTTTACCTTATGGGTCTGATTGGCCCCAGCGAAGTGCCGGACTTTTTTATCCTGCGCAACCTGACCCCGGCTGGAGAGGACGTGAACGGGCGCCCGATTTTCAAAGCCGACCGCACCAAGGTCACGATTCAGGACGTGATCGCGGTGGAAGGCCCGCGCCTGCCCGATGTGGACCACTCCCAAAAGGACTTCAACACCGGTATGGTGGTGGTTGTCGAACACGGAAAAACGCCCAGCAAAGAACTTCTGGAACGAACCGAAGGCATCCGTCTGCGTTGGATGGACTATTGGGAGACGACGACCGGCCATCGTTCCAAGATGACCACGAATCCGAAATAGAACAGCAGAGGCGTGACATCGTCGCCGTGATTTCTGAAGACGATGACCGTTGCGTATTTCGAAGCCGCCGTCGGCCGCGAATAACAGGAAGCAAATCAAAGGCTCGAGATAAGCTCGAGCCTTTGGCGTAATCCGGGGTCCGCATCAGGCGCGCAGTCGACTAGCGGGCAGCATACTTCTGCGGCCGGCGCAAGTAATCCGGCATTGCCCTCGTGTATATCTCGTCTAACCAGCAGCAAGTGCGCTGTGGCCCAATGGGTTAACGAATGATTGACAGCCTTATGAAATTTTGAGCTAAAATGAAAAAACTTCAATACAGAATAAGTCCATTCCTGGACGAGCCGGAGGCGTATTAGTGAGCGATCAATCCGAAACGCCGTTTGATAGCATCGAGGGATCGCACGAATATGTGGCCATGCTAGCCGACGCTCTCGAAGAGGCTCGGCGCGACGTGGAAAGCGAAATTCAAAGCGCTGACCATGATTCCGCCGAACGTCGTAAACAGGCTCTTCTGCTGGTTTCCTACAATCTCGCGAAACTCAACTTGCACATTACCAGCAGCCGCCGGATTCTGAACGATCTACGGACTTTGCGGCGGCTACTTTTGGCTGAACGCGGGCTAAAATCCCGCGATGCCCTGGAGTCCTCGGCCAGCGGGAGCGATTAAGCCTCTCGTTTCGCCTAGGGAACAGTCCGGATGCTCGCTGAGGTACGCCACCTCTGCAAGGTGTAATCTGTGCGTCTCCCACATCCTCGCAAACTTCCCCGGAACGCTTGCATTTTCTAGTGAAATCTAGTTAACTCTCACCATCTCTAGGTCTTTATCCTCACGGACACTTGACAGGAATAGTCAATCAGCGTACTATTCAGAGGTTGTAAACGCCTAACTGTTGTGAACACCTAATTGAGGTGGCAGTGTGGGCGTATGGGGGTGTAAGTATGACGTTTCAGATTGGGGATAAGGTGGTTTATCCCAATCAAGGGGTAGGTACGATCGAGAATATCTCGATCCGATCGTTTGGGGCCTCTAGCGAAAGATTCTACCTCCTCCGTCTCGGTTGCAACGCGATGACGGTGATGGTTCCCTTCTCCAACGCGGCCAATATCGGCCTCCGCCGCGTAACCAAGGACCGCGAGATCTCCCGCATCCTCTCCTTTCTGTCGAACGGTTGGACTCCGGTGGTTGCCGATTGGAAGCTTCGATTCAAAGAAAACACCATCAGAATGCAAAGCGGCGATTTATCTGAAGCCGCGGAAGTATTCAAAGGTCTTTTGCAAATTCATGTAGAAAAGCCGCTCTCATTCCGCGAAAAGAATATGTTGGAACGCGCGCGCCACATGTTGATCTCCGAAATCTCGATCTCGCGATGCGTAAGCGAAGTGCACGCCGTTGGCATGCTTCAGCGCGCGCTCGAAAAGTCCGGTCTCACGCTTCCGGCGACTCTGTAGCGCTCGAAGCTCCGCCCAGGGCCGCGCGCAGGAACTTCACTACTGCCAGAGTCAGGGCGCGCGGATTTTCCGATTTGGCGTAAACCAGCGCCTGCCCACGCGTCACTCTGTGACCGGGAACTCGGAAGACCTGAAAGAATTTGGCCCCTGTGTGGAGCGCAAATTCAGGCAGCATTGAATATCCAAATCCAGATTCCACCAAACCTTTAATTACTTCTGTATCATCGGCCTCCATCGTCACTCGCGGTTGAATTCCAATTCCGGCGAAAAACTGATCGATAATTGCGCGCATATTACTGCGCTTCGGATAAAGCAGAAACGGCGCAGTCGCCATTTCGGCGGGCTCGATTGCGCCCACGCGCCATCCGTGAAGGCTTTTGGCGGAGGGCCGCAGGATCACCAACTCCTCTTCGAACAGCGGCGTGACGCCCAGGTCGCCCGTAGGGAATGGGAGCGTAACCAGCGCGAGATCGAAGCGCCGGTCCATGACGCCCGCGACCATTTCTTCCGTGGGAGCCACTGTCACTTGCATGGCGATATGGGGAAACTGCTTGCGCAACTGGCGGAACGGACGCCGCAACTTATATATAAGGGCAGTGGCGCCGCAGGCGAAGTAAAAGGGTCGCGTATCGCCGTCGGGCGCGCTCTCAAACTCCCGTTCGATCTGCTGCACCATCCGCATCAATTGACGCGCCTGTTCGGCCAGGCGCAGCGCCGCGGGCGTGGGCAGTAAGCGCTTGCCGGACCTCACGAACAGTTCCGTGCG
Source organism: Bryobacteraceae bacterium (assembly GCA_036268375.1). Lineage (GTDB taxonomy): Bacteria > Acidobacteriota > Terriglobia > Bryobacterales > Bryobacteraceae > PALSA-243. Next base: position 5,087 of record DATAUH010000632.1, read on the forward strand.
CAGACTCCGCGCCAGATTCCGCAGTTGCAGACTGACGGCGCCAGCCGAGAGATTCATTCGCTCGGCGGCTTTGGTGACGCTCGACTGCTCGATCACGGCCAAAAACAGTTCCAACTGCCGGATGTCCACGGTCTACAGCATGCCACAATTCGTTTAGTATTTCTCAACGATGGCGGTTGAGAACCTGCGGGATGACGCGAGCCGCTTGGTGAGCTAACGTAAAAGATCCAGCAAAAATGTCCAACTCACTAAAAATTCCAGCATCGGGAGCGTTCGATTTTCTATCGATGGGCGGCTTGGTACATCGCCTGGACCCGGGCATTATTCCTTTCCGCAAAGCCACTGAGTGCCTGATCCACGTAAGCGGTGGCGAATTTAACGTGGCGGCCAACCTTTCCGATTGCTTCAAGCTGAAGACCGGCGTCGCTACCGCGATGGTGGACTATCCCATCGGCGATCTGATCGCGGAGCGCGTGCGCGCCATGGGCGTGACCCCATTTTACAAGCACTTCAAGCACGACGGAGTGCTGGGGCCCAATATGGCGACGGTATATAGCGACCGCGGCCAGGGCGTGCGCGCTCCGGTCGTGTTTTATAACCGGTCGAATGAGGCCGCGGCGCAACTGAAGCCGGGCGATTTCGATTGGAAAGGCATTTTTTCGAGCGGCGTACGCTGGTTTCACTCCGGCGGAATCTTCGCGGCGCTCTCTCCGACCACTTCGGAACTGGTCATTGAAGCGGCGGCTGCCGCCAAGGCCGCGGGAGCAATCGTGTCGTTCGACCTCAACTTCCGCGAGAAGATATGGAACCTCTCGGGCGGGGTGGAGCGCGCGAATCAGGTGCTGGGCAAGATTGTCGAGAATGTCGACGTGCTGGTGGGCAACGAAGAAGACCTGCAGAAGGGGCTTGGAGTCAAAGGGCCCGAGGTTCAGTCGAAGTCCAAGCTTGATACCAGCGCGTTTTTCGGGATGATAGACAACGTCCGCGAAAAATATCCGCAGGTGAAGGCGGTAGCGACGACACTGCGCGAGGTGCATTCGACCAACCGTCACAGTTGGGGCGCAGTGGCATGGATCAACGGCGAGAAATCGGTAGCGCCGGTGGCGGAACTCGACGTTTACGACCGCGTGGGCGGCGGCGATGGTTTCGCGGCGGGACTGTTCTATGGGCTGCTACAGGGCGAATCGGTTGAAGAATCGGTGAAGCTGGGCTGGGCGCATGGCGCGCTTTTGACAACGTTCCCTGGTGACACCACGATGGCAACTTTAGATCAAGTGAAATCGTTCGCCAAGGGCGGCTCCGCGCGCATTCAACGGTAAAGGACAATGGCCGAAAACTTGATGGATTTGACGGGCCGCGTGGCGGTCGTGATGGGTGGCACTTCGGGATTGGGCCGCAGGCTGGCGGTGGGTTTGGCTCGCGCCGGCGCCGACGTGATCCCGACCGGACGGCGCGAGCAGATGGTCGACGAGGCGTGCAAGGAAGTGGAAGCGACCGGCCGCGCCTCATTGCGGACAGTCTGCGATATCGCCTCGCGCACTTCGATCGACTCCTTTCGCGACGCGGTGATGGCCAAGTTCGGACAGGTGGATATCCTCATCAATGCCGCGGGACAGATCTTCCGTAAACCGACGCGCGATATTACCGAACAGGAATGGAACAACCTTTTCGACGTCAATTTGACCGGCATGCTTCGGTCGTGCCAGTCGTTTTATGAGGCGCTGGCGGCAAACAAGCGCGGCCGGATCGTCAATATTGCGTCGCTCAATTCGTTTGTGTCTCTGGTGCAGGTAGCGGCCTACGCGGCGTCGAAGGCGGGCGTGCTCGCGTTGACGCGCAGCCTGGCGGTGGAGTGGGCGCGTGAGGGCATCAACGTAAATGCAATCGCCCCGGGCGTGTTCCGCACCGATCTGAACGCCGCGCTGCTCGATGGCACCGAACGCGGCAAAGAATTGCGCATGCGCACGCCGATGGGACGCTTTGGACAATCGGACGAGCTGACTGGCGCGGCAATTCTGCTGTCATCGGACGCAGCGAGCTATATCACCGGCCAATCCATCGCCGTCGATGGCGGATTCCTGGCTTCCGGCGTAAATCAGTAGCGATTCACCTTACGATAAAGAGCAACTATTAGGTTGCATTTAGACCTGCGATCAGATAATATGCAACCAGGAGGTTGTATTTCTGGATGTCGACAGATCGCATAGAAAAATCGGTCTTGCTGCGCGCCTCGCGCGAGCGGGTGTGGCGCGCGGTGAGCGATGCGGGCGAATTCGGAACCTGGTTCGGAGTTAAGTTCGAAGGCCAATTCGCTCCCGGCGCTCAGATGCGCGGGGTGATCGCGCCGTCGCACGTGAATCCGGCGCAGGATAAGGCACAGCAGCCGTACGCCAATTTGCCTTTTGAAATTGTGATCGAAGAGATCAAACCACAAACGCTGTTCTCGTTTCGCTGGCATCCCTATGCGGTGGATCCCCAGAAAGATTTCTCCGCCGAGCCCAGTACGCTAGTAGTCTTCGAGTTGAAGGACTCCGAAGGCGGGATTCTGCTGAAAATTACCGAGTCGGGCTTCGATAAGATTCCGCTCGATCGGCGCGCGAAGGCATTCAGCGCCAACGAGAGCGGGTGGGCGATGCAGGCCGAAACGATCGCGATCTACCTTAAACAATGACGACGGAAGTAAAGAACGCGGCGCCGCTATTTGCGGCATTGGGAGACGAGACACGGCTCGCGCTTGTCTCGCGGCTGTCCCGCGGCGGCCCGGCATCGATCGCGACGCTGGCCGAGGGCTCCGATCTTACGCGCCAGGCGATCGCCAAGCATCTGGGCGTGATGGAAAAGGCCCGCCTGATTCGCCGGGAACGGCGGGGCCGCGAAAGCGTGTGCCGTCTGGATACGCAGCGACTGGCGCAAGCTCGCAAAAGCCTGGAAGCAATCTCGCGCCAATGGGACGCTTCGCTTGCGCGTCTGAAGGCCTTCGTAGAAGAGTAAGCGCGCCGTTCTTAGACGGCTACGCCATTGACGAATGCGTCAACTCACACGCCAAACCGCGCTTCGGACGCTCGGTTTCGGTTTGCTACAATCGCGTCGAGGAAGTTCACATGCAGCAGGATAACGATCTCACGCGGCGCGATTTACTGAAGACCGCCAGCGTAGCCGCAATTGCTACAGGCCCTCTCATCCAGACGTCTAAGGCCGCCAGCGACCAAGTCCGTTACGGCTTAATCGGCAGCGGCAGCCGCGGCAATTACCTGTTGAAGCACTTGAAAGAGATTGAAACCGGCCGCTGCATGGCGCTCTGCGACATACAGCCGAAGCAACTGGAAAACGGCGTCGCCACCATTGGGAACAATCCCACCCAGTACTCGGATTATCGCCAGATGCTGGACCGCAAGGATCTCGATGCGATCTTCGTGATCACGCCGCTCTTCACACACTTCGGCATCACCAAAGACGTGCTGCAGTCGGGCCGCCATGTCTTCTGCGAAAAATGCCTGGTGTTTAAGCCGGAAGAGGTGCACGCGCTGCGGAGGTTGGCTACCGAGCATCCCAAGCAGATATTGCAAACCGGCCTGCAGCGGCGCTACAGCGGCTTCTATCAGACGGTGAAGCAGATGGTGGACAAAGGCATCCTGGGCAACGTTCATCACATTCACGCGCAATGGCACCGCAACATGATCAACCACCCGAGTTCGCTTTGGACGATGAAGCCGGGTGGCGAATCGAATATCAACAACTGGCGCCTTTATCGCTCCATGTCCGGCGGATTGACTGCGGAGCTGATGTCGCACCAGGTGGATATTTCAGACTGGATGATGGGTTCATCGCCCGAGTTTGTAATGGGGCTCGGCAGTCTGGATGTGTTGAAGGACGGCCGCAACGTCTTCGACAACATTCAATTGATCTTCAAATATCCGGGCGGCCAGAAGCTGACTTACTCCGCCATCAGCACGAGCCAGTTTTTGCCCTATTTCAACGCCTCGCGGCCAGAGATGGGCGAAATTATCATGGGTACCGAGGGGACCATCGAAATCACCGTCGGCGACGACAAGAATTCCGCTATTGCCTGGTGGTACCGGGAACCGCCAAAAACGGCAACTGTCGGCGCCCCCAAGAAGGAAGACCACTTCGTCGCGGGCGCAACCATGGTGGCTGCTGGCGCCGGATCGGTCGGCCCGATTCCGCTGATGACCTCCGACATGAATATCAGCGCGGACGATGGTTTCTTCAGCCGCGAGGCGAAGTTTGCGCGCCGCTGGCTATACCAGAAGGGCATTTGGATGCAGGAAGAGCCCGTAAATCCGGTCGACACGGAACTGCGCAGCTTTTTCCAGAACTGCCGCGACGGCCAGAAGCCGCACGCGGATCTCGAAGTGGGAATGGGCGACGCGATCGCTGTCATCCTGGCCAATCAGGCGATGGACGAAGGCCGCAAGGTCTACTTCAACGAGATCGACAAACCAAATCTTGTGGCTTCGCGCAAGACTCTCTAGGTTGGCGCGGCCGTGACAACTTAGTGCGCGGGCGGCGGCGCAACGTTTTTGTATACTTTGCCCGCGCGCATCACGAACACCACGCGCCGTACTGCTGTAATATCCGTCAGCGGATCGCCTGCAACCGCGACCAGATCGGCCTGCATGCCAGGAGCAATCGCGCCGATCTCCTTGCCTAATCCCAAAGAATCGGCCGAGACGGAGGTTGCGCTCATGATTGCGTCCATCGGCTTCTCTCCCGCGTCCTTCACACGATAGATGAACTCTTCGGCGTTGCGTCCGTGCGCGCCGGCTACGGCATCAGTTCCGAAGGAAATCTTCACATGTTTCGCGCGCGCTCGGCGAATGACGTCTTCGGTGGGAGGAATGCCTTTGCGTAAACTCGCCACGTTGTCCTCGGTGAAGGAGTACGCGTCCAGATTCTCCAGATAGTTGTGGAGCACCAGCAGATTCGGATCGAAAAACGTGCCCCGCTTGACCATCAGGTCGAGGGTCTCGTCCTTCAAAAACGTGCCGTGCTCGATCGACGTGCATCCCGCGAGCACGGCGGCCCGGGCGCCTTCGTCGCCAATGGCGTGCACCACGGAGCGCATCCCCTGCGCCGTGGCTTCGCCGCACACGGCCTGAATCTGCTCATCGGTCATGCTCTGTGCGCCGCCCGCGCCCAGGCCCGAGGTCGCGAACAGTTTGATTACGTCAGCGCCGTCCGACTTGTTCTTGCGGACCATCTCTTGTAATTCAGGAACGGTCCATTGATGTGGCTCCGCGCCGCGGCCGCCGCGCGCACCTTGAATTTGAATCAGCGATGTGAGCACGCGCGGCCCGGGAATGACGCCTTCGTTGATGTGGTCACGTACCGGCTTATCCGCGAGATTTCCGACGCTCTGCACGCTGGTGAAACCGCCCTGAAGCGTCATCCACGCATCTGCCTCCGTATAGAGAGCCATGTCTTCTGGCTTGCCGCCGCCAGCCACGGATTTATGGTTAGCATCCATGTGCCAGTTCAGGTGAACGTGGGTATCGATCCACCCGGGCATGACTGTCATCGCGCCCAACTCGTAATCGGCCTTTGCGGCGGCGGGCGAAACGGACAATATCCGGCCGTTTTCGATCACAATCTGCTGATCGTGGAGGACGCCGCCGCGTCCATCTAGAACCGTGCCGGCGTGAATGACGACGCGCGTCTGCGCAGCCGCGGCAGCAGCTAAGAAGAGCAACATGATCGGACGCATGAATTCGATTGTACGGCGATTCGAGGCGGCTGACGGACTCAGGCGGCAGCGGCGCGTGACTGCTGCTGTTCCGGTTCCGCGGCCACCATCGGGTAAGCAATGCCCGCGATCACCGCTCCGATGAGCGGCGCTACCCAAAATAGCCAGAGCTGCTCGACAGCCCAGCCACCAACAAAGATCGCCGGCCCGGTGCTGCGCGCCGGATTCACCGACAGGTTCGTTATGGGGATGCCAATCAGGTGGATTAGCGTCAACCCCAAGCCGATCGCGATCGGCGCAAAGCCGGACGGCGCACGGCGATCCGTCGCGCCCTGAATGATCATCAGGAACATAAACGTGAGAACGATCTCCGCTACCAAACACGCGACCATCGAATATTGTCCGGGGGAGTGTTCCGCATATCCATTCGAAGCGAATCCGCCCGCGAGCGAGAACCCGGCCTTACCGCTGGCGATGACGTATAACACGCCCGCGCCAGCAATTCCGCCCAGCAATTGCGCGATCACATAGCCGGGCAGTTCCGAAAACGGAAATCGCTTGCCGACGGCCAGCCCTAAAGACACGGCGGGATTGAGATGACAACCAGAGATGTGGCCGATTGCATAAGCCATGGTCAATACGGTGAGTCCGAAGGCGAGCGCGACGCCGACGAATCCAATTCCGAGATTGGGAAACGCTGCATCGAGCACAGCGGCTCCGCAACCTCCAAAGACAAGCCAGAACGTGCCGAGAAATTCGGCGGCTAATTTCTTTCCAAGTGGCATAGGAAGGACCTTTCTGGCCTACCAGTATGCTCCTAATCGCATGTCGACGGCGTTACGTGGTCGCGCTTTTTTGATCCATGCACACTGGAGTTCGGACAATAACTTAAATCGTAGCGCTATCGTAACTCAACTTGTTAACCTCCAAATCGAACATTAAGAAGATCAGGTGCATACCGCCGCGTCTTAATCCGCTTCTCGATTCTCCGGCCTCTTACGCCGGCGCTCACACTATTACCGGCGGAGCTACGGTGGACGCACAAGACATTCTGACGCAAGCCGACTTTCTCTGTGACTACTATTCCCGAACCTTCGACGCTCGCTCTACTATCGGTCGCTTTGTTGCTGGGATGTCTCGCGCCTATTGGGCGGTGTCTGCGCACTCGGACCCAGTAAGTTCGTGGGCGCGTAGCCAGATAGTTTGCGCTCTCATCCAACGGTTCTCAGTAAGTATCTGCGCAGACAGTCAGAGAATTCCCTTAGTTACCAATCGCAGTACACACATTACCTGCGTAAGGCTTGTGGAGGAGGTCGAGAGACCGTATGATCAGAGTACGGCTGAACACGAGTTAATGACTTTATTTCTTGCACTTCTGATTGCTCAAACACTGGCGGCGGTACTCTTAGTGGCTTTTCTAGTTCGCCGGCTCTCTCTCAGGACCGGTCTGCCGGTCACTTCGGAGTGGCTGGAGGATCTCTCGCTTGATCGTTATCAGCCTATGCTGCGCATGGGCGATCCCGGAGATCTCCAGATTCTGCGACAACAGCCCGGCTTCACTTGGCGTAGGGTGTTCAAATTTAGAATGCAGCGCGCACAGCTTGTCCGAGGTTACCTCAGAAGTCTGGACACGGATTTTGCCCGTGTATGCGCCGCGATTCACATCATGTTGCTTCAATCGCCACAGGATCGGCCGGATTGCATGCGGTCACTGTTCCGGCAACAGATCGTTTTCACGTGCTCTTTGCTCATTGTCCGCATGCGCCTCTGGCTATATAGCTGGGGCGTGGGCGTCGTGGATGTCGCACACCTTGTAAAGCGTTTTTATTTCATGCAGATGGAGTTGTGCAGCCTTACTTCCATATGCCGCGCGTCGGCATGAATTCCTGAACTACTGCGCGGCTGAAGGCGCGTAGTAGCCTTGCCGCCAGTGTAGCTTCAGCGTCGGGAATGAGGCCGGTTGATTCACTGTGATTTCAACCTTGTGATATTTCCCGTCTCGTTTTTGATCAGCCGGATAGTAGCCCAAGACATACTGATTACGCAGTTCGATCGCGATTCGTGAAGCCACACTGGGCAGATCGCTGGATACAGAGGCTGCGTACGCGCGCCCACCAGTCTGGGTCGCGATCTCCGAAAGCAGGCGCGGCCCTGAGACTTCTTCCTTGGTAAGCGCAATTGAAGCTAACGGATCGAAAACGCCCATGGCATAGATCTCCACATCGGCCTCTCGCACAAGAGCCTCGATCTGAGCGGGCGTGTAGCTGCTGTGATTGTCGCCGCCATCGGAAATCATCACGATGGCCTTGCGCGAGTTTTTCGCTTTTTTCATTTCGGCGAGCGAAAATTTCACCGCGTCCAGCAGCGCAGTCAGACCGCCCGGTTGGACATTCTGGAACGCGCTTTGGATCTCCTGCATGTGGCTGGTAAACGGCGCTGCCAGGTTCACCTTGTCATTGAATTCGGCCAGGAAGGCTTCGTCGCCAGCGGTAAGCGTCTTCAGAAAGTGGACTGCTGCATCACGCGCGGCGCTCATCTTATAGTCCATGCTGCCGCTGGTGTCGAAGACGAGGCCGATCGACAGGGGCACGTCTTCACCTGAAAAATGGGCGATCTTCTGCTCCACGCCGTCATCTAGAATCTTGAATTCGGTCTGCCGCAGGCCGAGCACAAAACGGTTCAGCTTATCCGTCACCGATACCGGTATCACTACCAGATTCGAATCGGCGCGAAAGCTCGCTTGCGCCTCTTGTTCCTCGGCGGTCTTTTTGGCTCCGGCCGCATCGCTGGATTGTGCGTTAGCCGCGCCGCCCAACATCGCAGCCATTGTCATAGCACCCACCGCAAATGCAAATCGTGACCTGCGTCCTGCTGTGCCCACCGCCTGCTCCCAAGCACTGTTGTAGCACGCGCGACAGACGGACCTGGAGGGTCGACGGGTTAGCGCGTCGATAGGTTCCGCAGGGCGTGCGCGATCGTCCCTTCTTCGGCTGCGAAGACTGTTCTCAGATCCAGCACTGCGCGATCGTCTTGAATGCGCGTAATCACCGGCGGATCGCCGCCGCGAAGCGCCCGCTCCACCTCATTCGCATTCCCCGGCAACGCAATGAGCCAGGTCGCGATCGCCTGTTCAGGCGTCGAGCCTCCACCAATTACCGACTCTCCAGGCACAATCTCCGCCTCGACGTCCGGCACGGCAGCCAGCAGCGCCAGCGCACGCTCGCGAATCTGATCGGCCGTTTGGCGGATCATCGCAATCGCAGGTATGCAGTCCCATCGCTCCAGCAGAATTGCGCGTAAAGTAAATTCCAAGTGTTGGTAAATCAGTTTGTCCAGCCGTAGCGCGCGAAACAGCGGATTTCGCCGAAGCCGCGCAACAAGTTCTGGCTTTCCTGCGAGAATGCCCGCCTGCGGACCTCCGAGCAACTTATCGCCGCTGAACGAGACCAGATCTACGCCGGCGCGAAGGCTGTCAGCAACCAGCGGCTCATCGATTCCGGAGGCGCGCAAGTCCACAAGACATCCACTGCCGAGGTCTTCATATACCGGCAAACCGCGCTCGCGGCCTACTGCAGCCAACTCGGCGAGCGTGGGCCGAGCCGTAAAGCCTAACATGCGAAAGTTGCTGGGATGTACCCGAAGCAGGAGACGCGTGCGCTCATTAATCGCAGCGCGGTAATCGTCGATTGTCGTGCGGTTGGTGGTGCCGACCTCTCGGAGCGCTGCGCCGGATCGCGCCATAATCTCCGGGATGCGGAAACCGTCGCCGATCTCGATCAACTCCCCGCGCGAAACGATTGCTTCTCCGCCTGCCGCCAATTCATTCAAAGCAAGAAATAGCGCTGCGGCGTTATTGTTTACGGCTATCCCGGGCGCGTCCAAGAGTCTTTCCAGCAGACCCGCGATATGCGTATCGCGTTTGCCGCGTCGCCCACACGCGATGTCGTATTCCAGATTCGAATATCCCGGCAAAGTCTCCACAGCGCCCAGCGGGGCACGTCCGAGATTGGTGTGCAACACCACACCCGTCGCATTGATCACGCGCTTCAGCGATGACTGTTCCAAGGCTCGCAGCGCGCGTGTAGCGCGATCCACCAGCACGTGGCCATTTACCTCTGGGCCGGTCTCCTGCCTACCATCGCGAATGCCCGCGCGAGCGGCTTCCAGCACGCGCCGGATCTCCTTGACGGCCACGGCATGGGGGAACTGTGCATATTCAGGCGGAAGCCGCGATAAGATCTCGTGCACTGCAGGCAACTCCCGCAGTTTTTCCCTGTCGTTCACGCCTTCCGATAGTACGCGCTTGTGCCTGACCCCGCAACCGGCTAAACTAGGGGAATCGGGGCGTGGCTCAGCCTGGCTAGAGCGCCTGGTTCGGGACCAGGAGGTCGGTGGTTCGAATCCACTCGCCCCGACCAAATCTTTCAATAATTTACAGGTCTTGGTGGGGCAAACAGCCCACCCAGTTGCCAAGTTGCGGCTGCATCCCTTCGTCCCTATACTGCGGGCATGGCGAAGAACGCAGCCACGCATCCGTCCCCGGCCCCTTCTTCCGCCAGCCAACCCGCTGATTCTCGCCCCGCACTCGCTCCCATCATCGAGATCAACGTTCGCCACATCGGCCGCACGCCACAGCCAGAGAAGCGGACGGGAAGCAAGGCTCCGGAGGGCTGGATCAAGAAGATTGACCGGCCGCGCGAGGGCAAGGTCTGGGTCGGGTTTTTCCATCTCTACGTCGCGGACCCTTCGGGCAGGGCCGTCCGCAGGAAGAAGGAGAAAACGCTGGGCCCTGCCACAATGCCGAAGCACGAGGCCCAGCAGAAGCTCGCCGATTATATCGAGGAGTACACAGGCAAACTCATCCACCAGGGAGAATCCATCGAGAGTTTTGGCGAGCTTTGGAAGGCGTTCTCGGCCGTAAAGGCGGGCTCCTGGGGCAAGAAAATGCGAGAGGATATGAAGTACCTGTTCAACAAGCACGTGCTTCCCGTCCTCGGCCAATATTCCCCCCGCAAGATCACGCTGACTCCGCTTCAATTGCTGGTGAACAAGATGGCTGAGGATGGGTACTCGAAATCCGCAGTAAAGCATATTCGCACGTACTTGAAAGCTTGCTTTGAATACGCGATTGACGAAGATCTTATTCCCAAGAACCCCGCTCGGAAACTCGCACTGCCGAACATCCACAAGAAGCCTTGCGATAGGTTTCTCAGCGTCAAGGAAGTGCAAGCCCTCCTGACGGCAGCTTCACCGCGGGAACACCTCGTGGTGCGGATTCTCGCTGTGTGTGGCCTGCGACCGGGTGAGGCTCTCGCCTTGCGAATTGACGACTTTGAAGGCAATCAACTTCGCATCGATGAAGCGCTGAAGGAACGGCAGTTGGGAGAGGATCGGTTTGGCGATACGAAGACGGATGAGAGCGACAATTACGTGCCTGTACCACCTGATCTCTGCCGCGAGATTGCGGAATGGATC
>DATAUH010000633.1:0-3826 GCA_036268375.1 Bryobacteraceae bacterium
CCGAATCAGATTTCGGCTATCGTGCCATTCGGCGTCACCGGTTCGAGTGCGCAGGTGACCGTGCTCAACCAGGGTCAAACCACCGCGCCGGTTACCGTGAACGTGGCGCAAGCCGCGCCCGCCGTATTCACATTGAATGCAAGCGGGACCGGACAGGCGGCCGCCTTCAACAGCGATAAAACGCTCAACAGCGCGTCCAATCCAGCCAATGCCGGTTCGATCGTCACGCTCTTCATCACCGGAGCCGGCGCCACAAACCCGCCCAGCAACGACGGTACGATCGCCACAGTGCCATTGCCGACGGTGAGTGGCGCCAGCGTCGCGATCGGCGGCAAATCCGCGACGGTCGATTACGCGGGAGGCTCGCAGGGCACAGTGGATGGCATTATCCAGGTAAATGCCACAGTCCCGGATGGATTGACGGGGGGAGCCGTTCCTGTCATCGTGCAGGTCGGCGGCGCCGCCAGTCAAGGCAACGTCACAATCTACGTCAGCGGCAAGTAAAGCCCTCGCGCCCGCAGGCTATTCGGCTTCCGGTTCAGCCGAAAGATCCCACGGCTCTGGTACGCCAGTTACATCACACTTCTTGCTTTCGATATAAGATGAGACTCTCAGTTAGAAGAGAGCGCGCATGTCCCAACCCGGCCCATACGAAAATCTGCCCCTGCCCGACGGTACCTCCGTACCCCTTTATCTGATCACCTTCGACAAAGAAGGCCGTCTGCAGAGTCCGCTCACGCTGCAGGCTCTGCTCGCGCGGGTCGATGGAGGCGACTTCACCGACGTGCACGTCTTCTCTCACGGCTGGAACAACGTTTTCAAAGACGCCCTGCAACTCTACCGCGGCTTCTTTGGCAACTATTTCCGTTTGCGTCATGACCGCGGGCTGAACAATTCCACGTCATATCGTCCTGTCGCAGTCGGAATCATTTGGCCTAGCACGTTGCTGGTTGCGCCCTGGGAATCGACGCCGAAGATAGCCGCCATCGATCCGGGTCAGGGGGACGAAGAGGCCTCAGCAGACGCCGCCGCCCTCGCCAGCGTCGCAGACGCGATCCGCCCGGAAGACGTGTCGCGTCTCTACGAACTCTCGGAGCGCGGCGCCACGTTCAACCCCGCCGAAGCCAAGGAATTCGCCAACATTCTCCTGCCGGTCTATCAGCAAGCCGCTGGCAGCCCGCAGACCGACGCCGATATTGCCAATCAGCCCGCCGCACCCGCCATCACCGCCGAAAGTCTGCTCGCTCTCTGGCAGCAGATGTCCCCCGCACCGCAAACCGCCGATCAAGAGCCCGGTTTCGCTCCCGATGACGAAGAGAGCGCGCCCCCTCCGAGTCAAATCATGGCGGCCAGTTTTCTAAGCTGGCTCGATCCGCGCGGCCCTATTCGCGTCGCCAGCGTGCTCCAGATGAAAGATCGCGCGGGCGTTGTGGGAGCCAGGGGCGTCGGCCCCAATATCACGCAAAAACTTCTCCAGATGCAAAAAGCGCGCGTCCATCTGATCGGCCACTCCTACGGCGCCAAGGTGATTCTCTCCTCGCTTTGTTATCAGCCCGTGGCGTCGCCCGCAGAGACGCTGCTGCTTCTCGAGCCCGCCATCTCCTACCTGTGTTTCAGCGGCGAAATCGATGGCCATGGATTGAAAGGCGGCTACCGCGACGCTCTCAACCGCGTCCGCCATCCGATCTACTCCACCTTCAGTTCCCGCGATGTGCCTCTGCGCCGTCTCTTCCATCTCGCCGTCATTCGCCAGTCCGATTGGGGTGAGCAAAAGATCGCTGCGCTGCCGCCCAGCAAATTCGCCGCGCTCGGCGGTTTTGGTCCAGGCGGCCTCGCCAGCGGTGAAAGCCAAACCATTGTGATGCCGGAGTCGGGCGGCGCCTATCCCGCTTCCTCGGCCGTTCGCGTCTTCGGCATCGATGGCTCCAACGGTCAAATCAAAGGCCACGGCGATGTGGCCACGCCCTACACCGCGTGGGCTCATCTGACGCTCGTCCAAAACGCGCAGTCCAATCAGGTTCATACATGACTCCGCCCCCGCCCAAGGTAACCATCGATACGGGCGCTCCTATTCGCCAGGAACTGAATGTCATCAAGATCAGCCTGTCTTCGCCGGGCGCGGGCGGTAGTGGCCAACTCGGCGCGTCCACGCCTACCGAAGATCCGCGCGTGCTGTTCGATATCTCCGTTCGTGGCGAAGCCGTCGCCTCTTTGGAGGCCACATCCGACGAGGTGGGCCTTCCCCTCACACTCGCCCAGGCGCGTGAGTCGCAGCGCGATGAAAGCCGCTTTCGTCTTCCCTCGCATATTCTGGCAGCCATCGATAGCGTCGCCCCGCGCGACGGTTGGCCGCTCTGGCTCTCGTTTCCCCGGTATTGTGGCTACCTGCCTCTGCTGCCGTGGGAGCCGATGCTGCAGCATCGTCTCAACGTTCCCATGCTGCGGCTTTCCTACAGCGACGTTCAGCCCATTCGTTCCACCAAGGCGCTCGACGTCATGTCCTGCTTCGCCTTCCCAAGCGTCGAGAACTCAAACGATCCCGGCCCGGAACACACGGTGCGCTACTTTCTCGAGGGCATCCCGCGATACCTCGCCTCCTACACCACTTTTCACCTTTTCGCCAGCGCTGCTCTGTATCCGCTTCTGCTCGATGTTCGCGACCGCAATCCCCACCTCCACATCATCGTTTACGATCCCGAGGAAGCCCGGCGCTATGGCGCCGCAGAGAACACGCCGGATCTCACTTCCGTATCGCCGGAACCGCTCGAAAGCCCGTGGTTGATGTGGATTCGCGATACGCTTGGCCGTACCAGCATCGACCTGGTGCACTTTGTCACGCACGGCCACCTTGGCAAAGAAGAAGGCGGCCTCGCGCCATCGCATTCGCCCGTGGTCGAAAACGAAGGCTCCGCCGTGCGCTGGATCAGCGCCCGCCAGATTTGCACATTCCTCGATCAGATTGGCGCCTGGTCCGTCGCTTTCAGTTCGCCGTTGGGCAACTCTTCCATCTCCGGTCTCCGTATGCTGCAGGATCAAATGGCGCGCATGCGCCCCGGGCCGGTTATTTTTCACGATGCCGCCCGCGATCCGCAGCGCGCCGCCTGGGACGCTGCTTTCAAATTCGCCTACGCCATCGAAGAGGCGCAGGTCCCGGTTACCGACGCCATCAGTATGTGCTGTCACCCCGCATGGGCCCTTCCCGGAACCGAAGCCGACATCGCCACGCAGCAACTGATCAACGATCTGACCGTGGGCGGCCGCATGCCGGATCTCTTCCATGGCCGCGAAAATACGCCCAGTTGGCTTGCGTCCGGCCAGCGCTCACTGGAACGCTCCGTGTCCCAACTGTTGGAGACTGTCAGCACTCCCGAGCAACTGAAATCAAGCGGCGTCGCCGAGGCCCTCCGCTTCACCGCCAAGCTGCTGGAGCGTCACGCCAGCAAATTGGCCGACGAGGCGAAGAAGAAATGAACGAGCGAACTGTGGTTCGGATCCAGGAACTGGACGGCAACGCCACCTTCTCGCTGGAGAGCCCCCCCACTTACAAGCTTGCGAGCCGTCCGTGTCCGTTGCTATCCAAGCCGGATAAGCCGCCATTTTGCGACTTACTCAATGCTGTTACTTCGGCTAATTTCGTACGCGCTGCCGGCCGCAAGCTATTTGACGACCTGATCCAGCACAGCGCGGTCGGTGAGGCAATGACGCAGGCTCTGCGCCAAACCTTCGAAGGCTGCAGCCCCATTCACGTGCGCATGGACGATGACGTTTCCGTCGCCGCAGATTTGCCATGGGAAGCGATATGCAATTCCGATGGCGACTTTCTCGC
>DATAUH010000634.1:0-7309 GCA_036268375.1 Bryobacteraceae bacterium
GCGAAGCGTGCAATTGGAGGCCTGATTGGCTTCGATCAATTCGTGCAATTGCTTCTGTACAGCGGCCGCATCCTGGGGCAGCGGCACGTGCAGCGCTGTCGCATCGCGCTTCATGCGAGCCCAGTGCCGGTCGAAGGCAAAGAGCACGCCGTCCGCAACGCGCAGAGTGCTAAAGACGCCCCATCCCGAAAGCAGGCCCACCTGTCCGGGCGAGAGCGAAAGTTCGCCCGCTTCGCGAACCTTGCCGTTGTGCAATACGAACCGGTGAATCACGATGCCATTCTAACGAAAAGCAGGGCGTCAGGCGGGCGCGCGCCAGTTGCGAAACGGATTGACGCGTCCATTACGGCAGGCCGCGACGAGTTCCGGCAAACGGCCGCGGCGCTCATACAGACGCTCCAGCATCCGCTCCAGTTCATCCTCCTCGCCCTTCACCCAGTCGGAGGGGATGCGCTTCCAGGCAACATCAATGACCTCTTCGGGAAAGTGCTGCATCTGTCCCAGCCAGGGCTCGAAATCGGAGAGCGAGCGCACGGAATCGTACACCGAATGGCGCGCGTAGATGCCGTGCAGCGGTGAATCGCTGAAGTCCCACCCCGGTCCGTTGAACGCGAAGCCGTGATCGATCATGCGCGCTACCAACAGCGGCCGCGGGGCGTCGTCTCCCGCTTCCTGCCGGACCATAGCTCGATAGAACACCGCTTGCCGGCCGTCGGTGTTGCCCACCCACTTGTCGAAAACCAGGACGGCGCGGAACTCGTCCAGGTTCGCGATTTTTCCGAGCAAGGCCTCCGGAACGAAATCGTAAACTGCAGTCCGCGCGGGGTCGCCTGGATAGCGCGATCCGAACTGCCAGCCGGCTTCCACCGGCAACCGGTTGGCGCCGAGCGTTAAATGCACCTCCGGATGCGCGGTTAAAAAATCGCCGCTGACGTGAATCAGCGCCGTCGCAGGAGCGGCAATTCGCAAATAATCCAGCAGCGCGCCGCACAACAATTCATTCACGAGCACGCGCCAATGCTGCGGATTATTGCGGAATTTCACGACGTACCAGTTGCCGTCATCCGCTTCGAGCAGATGCGATTGTGCGCCCCCTCTCATCTTGCGAACGTGACGAACGGCCGTGAGCGGCATCGGAAACGAATGCAGTAACCTAGAGTTGTATCACACGGTTATACAGGAGAGGATCTGAACCACATGCCAGAGAGTGAAGTTCCAAGCAACGCAGCGGAAGTGGCTGCAGCGGCGCCTGCGCCGGGCGGCGGACGAGGACCGGATGAAGTAGCGCTCGATATGATGAAGTTCATCGCGGTGACGACAGGATATGGGAAGGGCTCTCCGTCTTCCGCCGGATTTTCGGGGAAACCGTCGAATAAATCCGCAGAGGAACAGGCCGATGTGTTGATCGAACTGTTTAAGAGATGCCGCCGCGTGGTGAAGGAAGATTAGCGGACGGGGACGTTACCTTAAGCGCACCGAGAGACCGGCGCGCGGCGTGAAATGCGCAAACTGTCGGAACGTTGGCCTGTGCGGGAGGTTTTCACGCACAGGCCGCTCCCGATGAACTTTACTTCTTTCCTTTTTTGGCCGCTTTTTTGGCGGGCCCTTTTTGCGCGGAGCCTTTTTTCGCCGGCATCTTGGCGCCCTGGTTTGGCGGCGCTTTCTTCATCGCCTTCTTTGCCGGGGCGGCTTTCTTTGCTGGGGCAGCTTTCTTGGCGGCCTTCTTCGCCGGAGCGCTCTTGGCAGCCTTCTTCGCTGGGGCGCTCTTGGCAGCCTTCTTCGCCGGAGCGCTCTTGGCAGCCTTCTTCGCTGGGGCGCTCTTGGCGGCTTTCTTCGCCGGAGCGTTGTTGGCAGCCTTCTTCACCGGGGCGCTCTTGGCGGCCTTCGTAGCGGGTGCGCTCTTGGCAGCCTTCGTAGCGGGAGCATTCGTCGCCGCCTTTTTTGCAGGCGACTTCTTCGCAGCCGAAGCCTTCTTCACGGGCTTCTTCGGAGGCGCGGGAGCTTCTTCTTCGGTCCCTTCGGACGTGGAGGACTGTTCCCCCGTCGCCGGAGCCGGAGCAGGCGTGGAGGTGATGATTACAGTCTCCTCGACCTCTTCCTCGTCGTCATCGTCGTCTTCTTCGTCTTCGAAGTCGTCCAATTTCGAATGCTTCTCCCCGCTCTCTTCGTCTCCGTAGTCTTGGAAGTCTTCCATCTCTTCTTCGTCGTTCATTAAGAACTTCGGGCTATCGAACATTCAGCAAGCCTCCTGTAGTAAGGCACAATCACACATAGAATACCCCTTTTTCACGCAGTCGCAACAACGAAAAAAAGATAAACCGTGAAAAACGATAGCCCTGCGATTTAGTGCGAGGCGCTCGCGAGGATGACGGAGGATTTTCGCGACTGCTTCGACTGCGCCGTCGTCTTACGAGAAGACGCGTTTGCAGTTGTCTTGGACGACGTGACACGCGCGCGGTGTGACGCTGAACCTTTCGCCGAAGCGTGGCCGGTGGTCGCGTGCGATGAAACGGTGCGCAAATTTTCAGGCCGCATCGCCGCGGGAATGATGAGGCGGTCGCCTTCATTGGGCGTGTTGGACGCCAGTTGATTGGCATCCACGATACTCGCCGTGCTGACGCCGTAGCGCTTGGCAATCACGGCCAGCGTCTCTTCCGGCGCCACGCGATGCACGCGCCAGGATGCGCGCCGTTCGGCGGGGATGCTCAGCAGCACGCGTGCGACCTCGGCGCCCACTCCCTTCGGAACATGCAGTGGATAGCTTCCCGGAACCATGCCTTTGAGCGCCGCCGGGTTGATTCCGGCAAGCTCAGCGGTGGGGACGTCGGCGATATCCGAGATGAGCGTGAGGCTGGTCACGGCATCCGTCTTGATGGTGTCGTATTCAAGCGGAGCGTCTAACTGCACGCCTTCGAGCCCATATTCCGCGGCATTCTTTTCCATGATCGTCATGGCCAGAATGATAGGTACGTAATTGGTGGTCTCCGCGGGCAATGCGCCACGCTCGCGCAACTGCCAGAAATCCGCGTAGCCTGTCCGCTCGACGGCCTTTTCGATGACGCCGGGTCCACAATTGTAGGCGGCGATGGCCAGATACCAATCGCCGAACTCGTTATACAGATCGTGCAGGTGATGCGCGGCCGCGCGCGTGGCCATTTCGGGATCCATGCGATCGTCTGTGTAGCGCGACTGCATCAATCCATACTGTTGTCCGCGGAAAACGACAAACTGCCACATGCCGCCGGCCGCTTTATTGGACACGGCGCGTGGAATAAAACCGGACTCCGCCTGCGCCAGGTGGATCAACTCCTGGGGAATGCCTTCTTCCTGAAGCACGCGTTGAATCATCGGCCGGTAGCGGCCCGAGCGCTCATAACCCGCGATCAACGTGCGGTGTCCGCGATTGGAAAAGTAGTTGATGTACCCCAAAACCGCATCGTTCACGGAAAGCGGCAACTGCGAAACGGTGGCCTTCACCTGTTCGCGAACCTTGTCTTTCAGTTTCGGGTCGACGGGAAAGGTCATCTGCAGGATATCTTCGAGAGGAGCCTTCTCAAACTTACCGTCATCGACGCTCGCGGACGCGCCGAAACCGGAGAGATCGTAACGGTGGATCGACTCCACCATCGCATCCAGCTTGCGTTCGTAATCGGCGCGATCGGCCGGAATCGAATCTGAAGCCTGGAGCATCAGATCGACAGCGGCGTCGAATTCGCGGCGTGCGCCGGCAAGGTCTTTCGTCAGGTAGAGCCGTTTTCCCGCTTCAAAGCGGCGTTCCGCGCGGTCGACGACGGCGTCACCGGCGGTAGGACGAGGCGGAGGAGTGGGCGCGGAAACGAGAAAAACTGGAAGATCCTGGGGATAAATATTGGTTGGAGGAGCAGGAGGATCGTCTGACTCAAGGTCGGCTACCGGGAGTGGCTTGGGAGCCGGCGGTAACAGCGCCATTTGGAACTTCGACTGCTGATTTATGCCACAGCCAGCGCTGGCGAGTAACACTACCAGCAAGGAACAGGTGCAGAACGTCTTCTTTTGACCGTCCATCCACGACCTCAAGCGAAGAAAATAAACAACTTTAGCGTGTACGCCCGTTCAACGGAACTCCAAGGCTAACACTTAAAGGGCGTGTCACGCAACCGCAACCTTGCGGGTAGCATGACACACCCCTGTCGTTAGTTCGACACGTCTGTCGAAAGACTGCCTATTTCCCAACCATTTCGCGCATTTCGAACACCAGGGCTCGTAGTGCGTCGGCATGTGCACTCAGTTCCGTGCCGGCCGAAGCGCTCTGTTCAGCGCCCGCGGCATTCTTCTGAGTGACATTCTGCATCTGAAGAACAGCGCGTGCGATCTGGTCCATACCGCGCGTCTGTTCCTGGCTGCCGGAATTCACTTCGTCCACGAGCGATTTCACTCGTCCCGAGCTTTCGGTCATCTCACGTACTGCGCCTGCCATCTGATCCAGCCGGGCATTGCCGTCACGCGAGGTTTCGATCGATTCTTCGATCAGCGTCGCCGTATCGCGCGCGGCCTGTGCGCAACGCTGCGCCAGATTCCGCACTTCGTCGGCGACAACCGCGAAGCCCAGTCCCGCTTCACCAGCGCGAGCAGCTTCGACGGCCGCGTTTAGCGCCAGAATGTTTGTCTGGAACGCGATTTCGTCGATGACCTTGATGATGCGCGCGATCTTATTGCTGGACGCGTCGATATCGCGCATCTTCTCGATCATTCGCTCCAAGGTTTGATTGACGCTCGTCGCGTTGCGTTCGGAGTTCTCCATGAAACCGGCGACCTGGTGCGCATTATCCGCATTCCGGCGCGTTATGGAAGCGATCTCTTCGGTGGAAGCCGAAGTCTCCTCAAGCGATGCTGCCTGTTCCGACGCGCCTTGGGCGAGCGATTGGCTCGCGCTCGAAACCTGCGACGCGGCGCCGGCCACTTCCTCGGCGTTCCCGGACATCCGTTCCGCCAGATTCTGCAGATCCACGCTGGCGCGGCGGACGAGAGTGCAGACCCCGATCCCCGCCATCAGCGCCATCAGCGCCAAAGCGAGGGCAATCCACTGATCCCGCGACGATTTGGCCGCGGATGCAGCAGAGGCGGCGGTCAGTTCGCCGTTCTGTTGGGTGACGAGGATGGAAGCCTGCCGGCCGATCTCATCCAGTTGCGGCTGCAATCTCTGATTAAAGATCGCCAAAGCCGAATCCATCTGCTCGTTCGACATGCCGGCCTGAAACTCCTTCTGAGCCTGCATGACGGTAGCCGACTGTTGATCGAGCTTTGCGAGTAACGTCTCCGTTTCGCGCGACAGCGCAATTCGATGGAGATTCGCCAGGCCATCGCGCAAACGGCCAGCTTCTTTTTCGAAGGATACCAGGGACTCGGCTGATTTCGCTTTGTCGCCTAACATCGCTGCAAGCACACTGGCCCGCTCCCAACTCGCCATGGAAGAGACGGCGGAGTTCACCTCGCCGGCGAGGTACTGCTTGCGGGCAGTAACATTGGCCGCGCGATCCAGGTCCACATTCAAGTCGCGGACCTCCATCAGCGCGCTCACACTCATAACCAGCACCACGGCCAACATGGCGCCGAATCCTGTCATCAGCTTCTTGGTCAGGCTCATTGGGGTGTTCTCCAGTTACAGTTTGAAGTTGATGCTCAGGGGCGCAACAGCCTTGCAGGTCTTTCCGCCATCTACAAACGGAACGAACTTCCAGTGTTTGACAGCCTCTGCAGCCGGTCTCGTCAGAACAGGGTTACCGCTGACGATATTCACCTTTTCTACGGTTCCAGTCTCGGAAACGACGGCTTCGAGTTCAACCCGGCCTTCGATCTTCAGTTGCTTTCCAAGCGCGGGATATTCGGGCGCTATCTTCGACGCCACAGCGGCGCTGGCTTCGGCTGGGGTCACCTTCTTCAACCCGTCCTGCGCGAACAGAGCCGTGGCCAACAGCGGAAGGAATAAAAGTCTTTTGCGTAAAATCATTGTTGAGTTCGTCCTCGAAATCCATATCGGCGCTCCAGGGGAGACCTTTAGTTCCATCCACGAAAGCGGTCGGACTTTATAATCGGATAGAGGCCTGGATTGAAAAAGCGTCTCTTTTACGGGTTCATTCTGCTCGCGCTGATCGTGGGACTTCTGGTCATTTTCTGGCCATGGAATCCCGGACGGCTAAGGCCCGAAACAGCATCGGAGACCTACGTTTTCTGGGCTGTTCTCAGCGTAATTTTCCTCCTGATCGTCACGCTTACGTGGATTCTCTTTCGCGAGGGCGTTAACCTCTACGAAGAACGGCACCGCGACAGCGTCGGCTCGCATATCAAGACCAAGCTGGTCTTTGGCGCGGTGGCGCTCAGCGTGATGCCGGTCTGCTTTCTCGTGTTCTTCGGCTACGGCCTGATGAACCGCAACCTTTCCGCCTGGTTTCGTGATCCCACTAACAAAGACCTGAATGCGTTCAAGCACGTGGCCGAGTTGCTTGACAAGGAAATGACCGACGAAACCATGGCGCAGGTGGAATTACTGGCTGCTAAGGGGGAAACGCACGCGGCGCTACTGGATGGCCCGCAGGCCTCGGCATATCTCGAAAAGTTCGCTCAGGAACAGGAATTGCGCTCGGTCGCCTTGTATGTCCCGAACCAAAAAACGCCTGTGGCCGCCTGGGGACCGTGGGCCGAAAAGGCAGCGCCGGGTCTACGTGTGGGCGCCAAGTATCCGATCATGGATGGCGCCAGGGAGATTGGCCGCGCCGAAATCACCGCCGACATCCCGCTTGACGTCGAGAGCGAGAAGGCGAACATATGGGACTCTTGGAGCCAATGGCAGCGGACGTACGAGTTGCAAAAAAGCTTTCGTACTTCCTACACGCTGTTGATGGCGCTGGTCACGGTGTTTGTACTATTCGTAGCCGTGTGGATCGCCCTGTTCGTGGCCAAGCAGATCAGCATTCCAATCGGCGCATTGCTCGGCGCGGCCAGCGAAGTCAGCAAGGGAAACCTGCAGCATCGGGTGGAAGTGCGCGCCAGCGACGAGTTGGGCGACCTGGTCCGCGCCTTTAACCGCATGATCGAAGAATTGGACGCCGGGAGCCGCGAACTGGACCGCCGTCGCCGCTTTACGGAGGCAATTCTCGAAAGCATTCCCACGGGCGTCATCTCCATTGGCGCCGACGGCTCCATTCAGCGCGTGAACCGGGCGCTTTCGCAGATCTTCCCAGCCGATCAGGCCGTTCGCGCGCAGCGTCTCGAAGATCTCTTTTCCCGTGAAGATACGGCGGAAATCAAATATATGATGAAGCGCGCACGGCGC
>DATAUH010000635.1:0-22183 GCA_036268375.1 Bryobacteraceae bacterium
CGTCTCGCCTCAGCCTTGAGCATCCGCTTGGGCGCGACCCCTCGCGGACCCTCTCACTTTAAACTCAGCCTCTCCACTTTGCGCCGCAAACCGGACATTTCTACTTGGCAGAGATTAGGACATTTCTATTTGGCGTTGACAAGCGGGGGGTGCGCCGCCGAAGGCGGATGGTGAACGATTCGGAGGCCGATGTCGAGAGGAATTTCGCGTCACGGCGGCGCGATCAGAAGCCGAAGAAGAGCGGAATCGAGGGATCGCTGGCGCTGAGAAACGGGTGCTGTTTCCAGCCGTTCGACGCGGCATCCTGTTCGACATGGGCGCGGACGTAGTCGAAGATCTTGTCGATGGGCACGTCCTTCTGCTCTTTGAGGCCCTGGAGCAGGTAATAGGTGAAGAGGCCGTGGCCGTACTTCGCGCTTCGTAGGAACTCTCTTCGACTTGGCTGGCGCCGAGGATGACGCGGCCGGCGCCTTCGCGGATGTGGTCCACCATTTTGGGCGAAATCGAAGCCGGGAAAGCGACGGTTTGACCGATGGCGCCCTGGCTGTGGCAGGTGTCGAGGATCACCATGGCTTTGAGGGCGCGGAGGCGCGTGCGGACGACGTTGGAGAGTTCGACGAGCGGGATGGCGGTGGAGTAGAGGCCGTCTTCGGACTTTACGTCGGTATCGAAGGTGACCATGTAGTTGGCGCCGGCGGTGTCCTGTTCGCGGGCGGTACCGTGGGTGGCTATATAGATGACAGCGAGGTCGTTTTCGGAGGCCTCGCGGGCGAGCCAGTTGAGACCGGCGCGGACGTTGACGGTGTGGCGTCGGAATCGGCGATGAGTTTGACGTGGTCAGGCGCGAATTTGCCGAAGGCTGGGTCTTTTAAGAGCGCGGCCATGGCGGCGGCGTCTTTATTGGTGAATTTGAGGTTGAGATGCGGGTCGCGGAAAGTAGCGATGCCGACGACGAGCGCCCATTTTTGCGGCGGACCGGCAGGGTGGGATTCGGGAGTGGGCTGTTGTGTTCGCTGCACGCCGGGGGCGGGAGGGGTGGCGAGGTGGAAGGGGTCGTCTTCGCTGCGTAGCGCGGCGGAGTTGCGTTCGCGGGCTTTGCCAAGCGAGTACTGCGGGTTACCGGAGCCGAGTTTGCGCTCGAAGAGGGAGCGGTAATACCAGGCGTCGCCATTTTCGTCGCAACCTTCTTCGGCTTGCTTGAGGAGGAGGATGCCGTTGGTGAGGTCTTCGCGTGCAGGGTTGGCGGAGACGAGTTCGAGAGCGCGTACGACAAGATCTTTCGAGACGGCGCAACCTTCTTGAGCAGCGAGGGGAAGTGCGGAGGAGGCAAAGAGCGCGCACAGAAACGCGCCGGGCGCGCGCAGGATCACTTGCCGGTTCCCTTCTTCGCGGGAGCGGATTTGGCGGGAGTAGCCGCAGGGGGCGCGGAGAGTTTCTTGTAATGCTCGAGGGCGACTTCGATGCGATTGACAGGATCGATGAAGTAGCGCTCTTTGGGATTGGCCTCACCGGCTTTGCGGTAGTCGATGACGGCCTTTTCAAAATCGCTGCGAGCCGATGACGGGTTTTCGGCCTTATAGCCAAGGGCTTCGTAGCCGACGCCGATGTTGTCAAGGCGATAGGCGTCGTCCTCGGGGTTGGAGAGCGGCGTCATGGTCTCGAGCGTCTCAACGTATTTGGTCCATTGGTTGGCTTGCGCGAAGCGATTCGCATCGTCGAACTGGGAACTGCGGGCGAGGTAAACTTCGACGCGTTCGTTGGTGTTGACGAGGCGGGCTGCGACGCGTTCGGTCAGACGGTTGACCAGCAACTGAATGACGTCTTCAGTCGTGTGGGGCTCGTCGGCTTCCTCCTCCTCCTGATGCTTGCGGCCGGGGTGAGGAATTTTTTCGAAGAGCTTTTTGGCGCCGCTGAGGCGGCGTTGATGTTGTTGCAGTCGTGGGAGTACTTGACGTCGATGGGTTCGGCGTCCATGAACCCGCCACCGCGCGTGCGCGCCTGGTAGGACGCGGCGAGATGGCCGTGGACTTTGACGCCGCTGGGTTGCTGTTGACCTTTGTTCTTGCCGGTGAGCGAGGTGCTGTATTCGGTATTAGCGATGGCGTTGCAGTCGAGCACGCGGACGGTGACGATAGTGTCAGGATGCTCGGGATTCAACTGCAGGGAAGTATTGTAGCGAACCAGAGCGGTTTCGACGGTAGACTGAAGTTTGTCTGCGGCGGCCTTTTGACATGCGTCGGTGGGACGACTGGCGGAGGCTTTCACGTTGAATGACGCGCCGGGCAGTTTCGCGGCCGCGGGGAGGCGGCGCTCCAGCGTGACGGTGGTCTTCGCGCCTAGTTTGCCGGTGAAGCCCTGCGCGGGAAGCGCGGCCGGAAACGCGAGGGCGGAAGCAATGGCTAATGCCAGCGCGCTTGGGAATGGCCGGCGAGCCGAGAGATGGTTCAAGCGCCTTGGGTACTCATGGCCGTACCGATCCGACCCTTTCTTTGATGGTTAGCCCGCCTTGCCCTTTTGAGCCTGAACGCCGACGGACAGAGTGATGTAGCTGACGCCGGGCGCGGCGGTGGGATAGGCATCGAAGACTTCGAGTGACTTTGTGTCCTTTGGGACGAGAAAGCCGTCGAGAACTATCAGATTTTTGATCTGATCCTTCATTGCCGCGGAGTGCTCTTTGGGAATAAGGACGTAATTGCCGGGGGGCAATTTAAGCGCGCTGGGCGTGCTATCCATGGCGGCTTTGGTGGTGGCTACGTCAGTCGGGGTGCTCATCATGATCCATTGCTGATTCTGGCCGTGAGCCTGCAGGTTTCCGACGAGCGAGCGGACGGCGTTTAGTGTAGAAATGCCAACGGCGGGAAGAGACAGCATGGGCAAGTAGGAGAGCATGGGCGACGCCGCAAGTTCGCCGAAGACGTCGATAAATTTTCCGAAGAGAGTTTTGCGGCGGTCTTTTGCGAAGCAGGCGAATGAGGTGCGACCGGCGCCATTGGGCAGAGTGAGCGATTGCGCCTGTTTGGCCTGCTGCAACTGGACAGCGTTGCCCGCGCCCGCCCCTGCAGCCGCCTGCGCGGTGGCCTGCGGGAAGAAGCCCTTGCCCTTGCTGCTGGCGCCGGTGGACTTTTTTGCGCCACCTTTCGAATCGGCGCCGCCCTTTCCGGAGGAAGGGAACATCGCGCTGAACACGGAGGTGGCGAGGGCTTCCACATCCGCCATGAGGCCAGGAGAAGCGGCGGGGGTTTGCGCCAATTCGACATAGAGACCGCCAGAGGTGTAGTTGCGAAACTGCTGCTCGTCGCTTTGATTCAGGCGCATGCGCGTTAACTGAAAGGTGACATTCGTGCTGCCTGAATCGGGAAGCTTGTCGCCTTTGATTTCGTCCTGCGTGAGGAGTACGTTGTCCTTGGCGTCGTGATGAAGGAACAGGGGCTCGCGGCCGTAGTCGCTGACGGAAGGGCCGTTGTTCTGGCGGCCGCGCGTACGGTCGGCGCCGACGAGCGCGTTCGAGGGGACTCCCATGCCATGGGCCCAGAAGTTACGGACATCGGGATCTACGGGCGCGGTGGTTTGCGTTTGCGCTTGCAATGCTTCCACGAATTGAAGCCCAAAGATGGCGGCTGGACCGCTTAGAAGAAGATCTCGGCGATCGAGTTTCATACAACCTCCGTTGTTGCTTAGCCGACATGGTATCATCGTCGGCGGTTTTCGGGTATGGTAACTCTCACCAAACGAACTTGGCTTTTCTTAGTACTCGTCGTTCCCCTCAGCTTAACTGCACAAACACGTCGCGCTGTCCTGATCGGAATTGACAATTACAATCCGGACGACGGAGAACGCGCGCGGTTACAGCGTGAGCCTATTGCTACGGCGGTTCCACGAGCTAAGACCGAAGGTGACGCGACTTACTGGCGCTTTGACAATCTGGACGGCGCGATTAATGACATCTCTTTAATAAAAAGTACGCTGTCAGATCTAGGAGTAACAGACTTCGTAATCCTCCAGAACCAGGAAGCTACCGCTCAAGCTATTTTAACGGCGTTAAAGAAGAACTTAGTCGATGACGCGAAGGCGGGAGACATACGGATCGTCTATTACTCCGGACACGGGAACCACGTCCGAAACGTGGCCAGCGCGGAGCAGAACGGAGAGGACCAAACGATAGTACCAGCGGACAACTGGCGGAACGTACCGGACGTGCGCGATAAGGAGATTTCACGGATTTTGTGGCAGGCGGCGCGAAAGGGCGTGAAGGTGACGTTCATTGCGGATAGCTGCCATAGCGGGTCGCTTTCGCGGGGGGCGTGGAATGCCTCCGGCAAGGCGCGGAGCAGTAGCGGGAAGCGGGGCGGCAACGGGGCGAACGCATTGAAGGAGCCGTCGGTGAATGATCCGGCGGAGATCGATCCGAAGACAAAGAAGGCGATCGATCCCGAGAAGGAAGGCGTATTGACGCTGGCAGCGGCGCAATCGAGCGAAGAGGCGCGCGAGATCGACACGGAGGAAGGTCCGCATGGGGCGTTCACATGGGCGCTGGCGCATGCGCTGAAGTACGAAGGCGAGCCGATGAACCGCGTGCTTCAACGCGTGGCGGTGCAGATGCACTCATCCAACGTCGCGCAGCAGCCGGTGATGGGCGGGGCGGGACGCGCGGGCGAGGATCTGTTTGGGCAACCGGCAAACGAGCAGGCCGGACTGCGGCTGCTTGTGGAGGCGGTGGACGGAAAGACCGTGAAGCTGCGCGGTGGGCGCGAACTGGGGTTGTACCCGGACTGCGTGTTGAAGGGGGAAAAGAATCCGGCAGTGGAGTTGAAGGTCACGGCGGCGAATGCGCTGGGGTCTTCGACGGCGCAAGTGACGGGACAGGGCGCGGTAAAGGTAGGCGACCTGTTTACGGTAGACAAGTGGGTGACGCCGGCCAAGGCGAACCTGAAGATTTATGTCCCGGCAGCGGCGCCGACGGATGTGGTACGTAAAACGGCGGCGGAGATGGGAAAGCTACGGTCGGACGCGAGCATTGAATGGGTGACGGACCCGACGGCGGGTCAGCCGGTGAACATTTTGAGCTGGAACGGGTCGGCGTGGATCTTGGAATCGAACCCGGCGCAGGGAAAGCCCGCGGATTTGGGCGCCGCGCCGACGGCGGATGCAGTGAAGAAGCTGTTGGGACCACACGCCACATTTCTGTTTATCGCGCCTCCGACGCAGGAATTGACCGCTGCACTGCATCCCGCGGCGAGTGTGGAGAGCGTGAAGCAGAGACCAGACGCGCAGTATTGGTTATGTGGGCGCATAGGCGCGGAGGGGGTGGAATACGCGTGGGTGCTGCCGGATCAGACCGAAGCGACGGCGCACGAAATGGGCAACCGGCTGCCACTGCCGCTGCGGACGGATTGGATTCCGGAATCGGCAAACGCAGCGGCGGCATTGGACGCGAAAGCGCGTGTGCTGGCGAGGATTCGTGGATGGTTGACGCTCGAATCTCCGCCGTCGCAGGGCGCGTTTCCGTATCACCTGGCGCTAAAGAATGCAGATACGGGTACGTTTCATGCGACGGGCGACGTGAAGGACGGCGACAATTACAAACTGTACTTGAAGGCGGACGAGGCGGCTTTGAAAGATCCGGCGAGCCTGGCGCGGCGATGGGTGTACGCGTTCGCGATCGACAGTTTCGGCGAATGCACGCTGCTTTATCCGGACCCGGCCCGCGGAAATGAGGGCAATTTGCAGCCGTACACGATGAACGGAGCAAAGCCGAAGTTCGATGCGGAGATTGCGCTACCGGGAGCGGAGTTCAGCATTGCGGCGCCGTTTGGAGTGGACAGTTACTTTCTGCTGACGACGCAGGAGGCGATCGATCCGAACGTGTTTACCGCGGAAGGCGTGCGCACGCGAGGCGGCGCACGCGGCGGGGCGGCGCCGGACGCGTTGACTGAGATGCTTTCGGACGTGAATACCGGCACGCGCGCGGCGAAACGGGCGGAGATGCCGGGCACGTGGTCGCTTGAACTGCAGACGATTCGCAGCGTGGCGAAATAGCGCTATTTTTTGCAGATTACGGTGAGGAAACGGCCGTCGGGGCTGCGGTGTTCCTTGAGAATTTCGAGGCCGCCGTGATCCGAGATGAGCCATCGGAAGGCCTCGACGGTATAGGTGTAGTTGAAATTGAGGCCGATGTGTTCGTTGCGCTCGAGCGAGATTTCACGGCCGGCGACAGTAGCGGAGAGGTCGTTACCGGCGTGGAAACCGCGGGTGAAGAGGTGCAGACCTTCGTGGCGGGCATCGGTTTTATGTTGGAAGGTGATTTCGCCATCGGCGTGTTCGATGCCGACGCTGGCGAGCAGGGAAGAGAGGAATTTGCGCGCGGCGGGGTTGTCGCGGTGGCCCATGCTGCGCGCTGCGTCGTAGATTTCGCCGTCGATAATGAGGCGGTCGCCAGGCTTCATGCACTGGGCGACGTAGCGGATTTCGGAAATGGGATCGAAGGCGCCCATGGTGTTGCCGGAGAAGATGAATAGGCGCGGGGCCTCGGCGGCGTCGGCCGCGTAGATAAGGTGGACGGGACTTGAGATGTCGGCTTTGATACCGGTGGCTTCGAAATCGTCGTCTTCGGCGCCGGCGCAGGCGGCTTCGATCATCGATTGACTGGCGTCGATGGGGTAGTAAATGCACTCGCAGCCTGCGTCCTTGAGAGCGCTCATGAGGATGCGGTCGCGGGAGCCATCGCCCGCCCCCAAACTGATGACGGGAACGCTACCGCCGAAGTGGCGCGCGAGAGCGGGAGCTTCGTCATCGCCGATTTCGATCCAGGTTTCGCCGAGGCCTCCATAGAGCGCGGTGTCATTGGCGAGGGCGCACCACTCGGCGGCGGAGCGAGGAAACCAGTAGAAAAACTTTTCGGGCAGGTCGCGGGCCTCCATGGCCTCGACGAATTCCTGCGTGATATCGGCTTCGGTTAAGACGATTTCGACCTTCATTAGAACCCCATCACCTGCATGCCCGAATCGACGTAGAGGATATTTCCGGTGACGCCGCGGCCGAGATTACTGGCGAGGAAGACGGCGGTGTCGGCAACTTCAGCGGGCTCGACATTGCGGCGTAAGGGCGAGCGCTGGACGGTGAGATCGAGGATGGTGGAGAGACCTTTAACGCCGCGGGCAGAGGCCGTTTTGACGGGTCCCGCGGAGATGGCGTTAACGCGAATTTTGCGCGGGCCGAGTTCGCTGGCGAGATAACGTGTGGAGGCTTCGAGAGAGGCTTTGGCGACGCCCATGACGTTATAGTTCGTCATCACGCGGGTGGAACCGATGTAAGTGAGGCAGCTGATGGAGCCGCCATCGGACATGAGAGAAGCCGTGGCGCGAGCGACCGCGACGAGCGAATAGGCGCTGACATTTTGTGCGAGAAGGAAGCCCTCGCGGCTGGTTTCGTAGAAGGGATGGGAGAGATCATGGGGATTGGCGAAGGCGAGACTGTGCACGACGGCGTGTAGAGGGCGGGAAAGAGCGGTAAGGGATTCGGTGAGCGCCGAGATCTCTTCATCGCGCGTAACGTCGCACGGAAGAATTGCGGCGACGTTCCATTCGGCGGAGAGTTCGGCGATGGTCTGCTTTTGCTTTTCGCCCAGATAGGTGAGGGCGAGCGCGGCGCCTTCGCGATGGAAGGCTTGCGCAATGGAATACGCGAGGCTCCAGCGATTCGCGATTCCAAGGACGAGGGCCAATTTGCCCTCTAACAAGTTGGACATGAACTTCTTAGTGTAACGGACTCGCGTGGGCGGGCGGCGATTATCTGGCTGGAAGCGGGACCGGTTTGCCGCCTTGTTCTTTGCTGCGCTGGGCGGCGTCCATGAAAGCGAAGATTTCAAGCGTTTCGTCGTTCGGTACGGGCGGCTGGCCGGTTTGGAAGAACTTGACGATCTGTTCGACCAGGGGCCGATAGCTGCCGGCGGTTTGAGGCTTGGCCTCGACGATCTCCTTGGGGCGGAAGACCACGGCGCCGTATTCGCCGTAAGGGCGGAGGACGCGGACGGTTCCGAGGCGGCCATCTTTCCAGCGGCCGACTATGACGTCGGCGTTGTCGGTGGCGACCCGAGTGACGGACTCGCAGCCGGGGCCGAGGAGGGTGTAGAGGAGTTCGACGGGGTGGATGCCGTACCAGGTGAGGTCGAGTGCGTGGTGCGGTTCGAAGGGGCCGGGGCCCCAGGTGAGAGCGCCGGTGGCGTCGGCGAACTTCATGGTCGTGCCCATTTCGCTGAAGCGAAGGCTGGAGGAACTGAACCAGGGCACGTTGGCCGCCTTGGCGAGACGGGCAATTTCGCGAGCGTCAGCGAGCGTGGACGCGAGGGGTTTGTCGACGAAGAGCGGCTTGCGTGCGGCGATGACGAGGCGCGCCTGTTCGAGGTGGGGGCGTCCATCGACGCTGGTAAGTAGGACGGCATCGACTTTGGAGAGAAGGGTGGCGATGTCCGGGACGATTTCGACGCCCCATTTAGTGCGCACTTCGTCTGCGTATTGATCGACGCGCGAGATGCTGCTTTCGATGTCTTTGGAGCCGCCCTTGTAGGCTGCGACGACTCGCGCGCCGGAAATGTGATCCTTGGCGTCGGCGGGACTGTTGAGCAGTTGCGTGAAGGCGGGGACGTGCGAGGTGTCCGTGCCGATGATGCCGAGGCGGATGTCGGCGGCGGGGGCGAGGGTCGCCGCGAGGAGGAGCGCGCAGGCCAGTTTCACGAGGTGATTTTACCGGAATGGGAGGATCGGTACTAGCCCTTGATCGCAAGTTCGAAGCGAACACGCTCGGTCTTTTGGAGTGCGGTAAGAATGATGGCAAGGTTTGCCACAGAAGGGTTGCCTTGCGGGCCAAGCATGCGCATCAGACTTTTGACAGGAATGTGAGTCCGCTTCTCCAGCTTAGGAAATCCAACGGTGGCGTTGACATAATCTCGTAAGACGGACTTGCCGGTATCAAGGTCGCCGTTCAGCAAGCACTCGATGGCTTCACGTAGAAGCGCGCGGCGGAATTCAGGCTCTCGCTGGGCGCGGGCGCGAATGGTTTCTTTGAAATCGTGCGTAAGCGGCATGTCTCAGATGTCCTGCTTCTTTCTGCATTTGTATTCGGTCCAATATTCCTTGGCATGTGCGATATCTTGGCGCTGGCGTTTCTTGGTCCCGCCGCCAAGTAAAATCACCACATAATGCCGTCTTTGCCGAAATAGATGCGGTAACCCGGACCGAAGTCAATCTTGTATTCGAAAGCGCCGGAACCTACTCCTCTCACCCTGGAAAGATTACCGCTCTCAATGCGTGAAAGAGCTATGGTGACTCTGGCGGCCGCCACTGCATCGAGTTGGTCGAACCATTCGGCGAAGATTTCCCGCCCGCGATCGTCGATGTAGCCGCGCAGTTCTGCCAATATTTAAAATGGTAACCTTTTCGTTACCATTGGTCAGGCCAGATTCGTGAGCTGGAAACGAATGCGGGCGCGCAGCTAACCTCAGCTAGAATTTCACCGGGATAAACGGAAAGATCGGTGGGGGCGATTACCTGAATGCGCGATTCGCCGGGCTTGCCGTAGACCTTTTCAACTTTTCTGGCTTCGATGATGGCTTCCTGCACGCACGCTCCAGGCGGTTATGTAGTCTTCCATCTTCGCCCGATGGCAGGGCTTCGCGCTACCTCGAAATGGCCGGATTTCCCGGGTTGAGAGTCACGGAATCGTAATGTGAAGGCTGGCGTTAGATGTTCCGCCAAATTGCCCTGGACAGCACGTCCATTCGCGGTGTGATTCGGCCAATCCTAGCCCGGATTTCTTACACCGTTTCTACTGCGGCGCGTGATAAGGCCGCGTCTACTTCGTTGGGCTTGGTCACCGTGCTCGACGTACTGTTCAAGTGTGCCTCCGCGCGCTGACCGGCGCGCGCCTCGTACCCACAGCCTTCTCACGCGCCTCGCTACGAAACAGTATGAGAAATCCGGGCGAGACATCAGGAAAAGATTGCGCGATCCCCTGTTTCCCATGAGGCGCTGCCTTAACGCTCAGAGCCCTGTTGTTTTCCCAATGAAAGTGTGACATGCTTCTGTTGGAAACCCAAATAGGCAATGAAAGAGAAAACGGATGTCCTGCAGGGAACCCTGGCGTTGATGGTTCTGAAGACGCTCGATGTGCTCGGAGACCTGCACGGTTACGGCATCGCCAGGCGTATTGAACAGATCAGCGGCGGCATTCTGTCCGTCAATCAGGGAACGCTATACCCCGTGCTGCTGAAGTTGGAGCAGGAGGGCTCGATTGCGTCCGAGTGGGGCGTATCCGAAAACAACCGCCGGGCGCGTTTCTACCGGCTGACGCGCATCGGGCGCAAACAATTGCAGGCCGAAGCGCGAGGGTGGGAACAAACGGCGGCAATCATCGGGCGATTCTTTGCGGTGAAGGCTGAGGATCTGAAATGAGGCGGCCTCGGCGATTCTTGAGGCGGCTAGTCTCCTGGGGTACGAAGCGGCGGGATGAGGAGCGGTTGCAGGCAGAAATTGAAGAACATCTCGCGCTGCAAACCGCGGAAAATATCCGGGCAGGTTTATCGCCGGCGGACGCGCGGCGCGAGGCCGCATTGAAATTCGGAGCGGTGGAGGCAATGAAGGAGACGTACCGGGAACAAAGAGGCCTGCCGTTTGTGGAGATCGTGATTCGGGATACGCGCCTGGCGCTGCGTCGTCTGCGAATGGCCCCGGCATTCACCGCCACAACCATGCTGACGCTGGCTCTGGGAATTGGCGCCACAACGTCGATCTTCACCCTGGCGCATGCCGTTCTGCTCAAATCGCTGCCGGTGGCGAGGCCGGACGAATTGTACCGTCTGGGAAAAGAGGCCCGTTGCTGCTACCTGGGAGGGTATAGCCAGGACAAGGAATTTTCCCTTGTCTCGTACGATTTGTACAAGTACTTGAGAGACAATACCCGAGGCTTCTCCGAATTAGCAGCTTTCCCGGCCGCCGATTTTTTATTCGGCGTTCGGCGCGCAGGCAACGCAGAGGCTGCCCAAACGTACGGTGGCGAGTTCGTTTCCGGCAACTACTTCGCGATGTTCGGAATCGCCGCGTATGCCGGGCGCACCCTTACTGCCGCGGACGACAAAGCCGGCGCGCGACCAGTCGCCATGATGAGTTATAGATTATGGCAGGAAAGATATGGCTCGGATCTGTCGGTAATTGGCAGTGCTTTCAATATCGATGAGAGGCCCTTTACTGTGGTGGGAATCACTCCGCCGGGTTTCTTCGGTGACACTCTGCGCGACACTCCGCCCGATTTCTTTCTACCACTGAACACGGAACCATATGTCGAAGCCGAGGCGGACCTAAACAAGTACGGTCAACACTGGCTGGAGTTGATAGGCCGCATCGCGCCAGGCGCCCGGCCCGGGGCCATTGAAACGGAAATGCGGGTGGAGCTGAAGCAATGGCTCGGCTCGCATTGGGGTGAAATGAGCGCGAGTGACCGCGCAAAATTTCCTCAGCAGACGTTATTCCTGGTTCCTGGAGGCGCTGGCATCTCCAGCATGCGCGAACGATACGCGCGATGGCTCCAGATCCTGATGGCGGTAACGGGATTTGTATTGTTGATCGTGTGCGCCAATGTCGCCAATCTCATGCTGGTTCGCGGGATGGAGCGGCGGCGCCAGACGTCGTTGAGCATGGCGCTGGGGGCCCGAGCTTCGCGGATCATAAGGCAGGATCTTACCGAGAGCGTTGTGCTCTCGTTGTTGGGAGGCGCGGCGGGCCTCGGGGTCGCATTCGCGGGTACGCGCCTGCTTTTGCATTTCGCATTCCCGTCGACTAACGGCATGGCAAGCGTACCGATCGACGCGTCGCCCTCCCTGCCGGTACTGCTATTTGCGTTCGGGGTTTCGGCGATTGCGGGCGCAGGCTTCGGAATCGCTCCAGCATGGATTGCCACTCGAACCGACCCTATTGAGGCGCTGCGAGGCGCAAGCCGCATCACTGCTCGCGCCGGTTCTCTCCCACGGAGAGCGCTGGTGGTGTTCCAGATCGCGCTCTCGCTGGTCTTGCTATCGGCATCGGGACTGCTTACCGCAACGCTCCATACGCTAGAGACTCAGGATTTCGGATTCGCACAGGAGCGGCGCATAGTAGCCAAGATAAATCCGAGGCTTGCCGGTTACCGGCCGCTCGAACTTCCACAGCTTTACCGGCGCATCCACGATTCCATCCTCAGCGTTCCGGGCGTAGCTTCCGTTGCTCTGTGTCTATATTCGCCGCCCGGCGGGGGCTGGGGCGCGGGCGTTTGGGTAGATGGCCGTCAGGCTCCAGGGCCGAGGGATGACAACTCTAGTTCGTGGGATCGGGTTACATCGGGATATTTTGACGTCATCGGGACACCCATCGTTAAAGGGCGCGGCATCTCCGAAGAGGATACAGCCGCCTCGCGGCGTGTGGCGGTAATAAGCGAAGCGTTTGCGCGAAAGTTTTTTAGAAATGAAGATCCGATTGGCAGGCACTTTGGCCAGAGCCCGGGAGCAAGCCGCGAGTACGAGGTGGTGGGCGTGGTTAAAGATGCGCGTTACCTGACGGCCAATCTCGACCAGCCGAGTGGCCCGTTCTTCTTTTTGCCAGAGGCGCAGGCGGATTACACGAAGAGCCTCGGGGCGCTTTTCCTGCACGATATCGTAATTTTGACGAGGCCTGGAGCCAACTTGTCCGTTGCCGAGGTACGCCAGGCGATGGCTTCGGTCGACCCTGGTATGCCCATAATTTCTATTCAAACGCTGCGAGAGAAGGTCGGCCTGATATTCACTCAGCAGCGGATCATCGCGCGTCTGACTTCGTTCTTCGGAGTGCTTTCGCTGATCCTCGCGTCGATCGGTCTCTACGGAGTGGTTGCGTATAACGCAGCACGGCGCGTCAATGAGGTTGGCGTGCGAATCGCGCTCGGGGCGACGCGCGCCGACCTTGTCCGCCTGGTCCTCAGAGGCGCGTTCGGGCTGATTTTTGCTGGACTGTCGATCGGGCTGCCCTTGACGTTTCTCGCCGGGCGACTGCTGGGGAATCAGCTTTACGGCACGGCTCCATACAATCCTGTGGTAACCATGGCGGCGATCGTGGCGCTCGGATTGTCGGGTCTGGCCGCATCCATCGTCCCGGCCATTCGAGCTTGCTTGATTTCCCCACTCGATGCGCTACGCAGCGAATGACGGCTCCTCTGACGTCAGGGATGAACAGCGGATTTCCGGACGTCGAGCTTATCGGCGTAGACATTCATTAGTGCGCGAAGATCGGCGAGATCGCGTTCGGCCATGGGAGAGAGCGGCGGACGGACGGGTCCGGCGGGCATGCCGATGATCTCCATGGCGGCCTTCATGGCGGTAACTTCATATCCTTTGACGCGCTCGCGCAGTGCGTAGAGTGGCTGCACGTATTTGCGCATGAGTGCGTCGAGGCGCGGGAAATCGTGGGCCATGCCGGCTTCGGCCAGCTCCAGGGAAAGGCGCGGCGCGATGTTGGAGATGCTGGAAGTGTAGGCTTGGACGCCGATCGCGAAGTAGGCCGGGACGCAATCGTCGCCGAGTCCGCCGAGCCACGCCAGGCGATCGCCAAGGGCCTGCATGATGCGTTGGTATTTACGGGCGTCGCCCTGGCCATCCTTCCAAAACTGGAGGCTGGGAACGCGATCGGCAAGGCGGGCGGTAGTTTCGGGCGTGAAGATGGCCCAATCGCGGCTGTAGACCATCAGCGGAAGGGACGTGGCAGAGCCGATGGCAGCGTAGTAGGCGATCAGACCATCGAGCGGCGCATTGATGTAGTAGGGCGGCAGAGCCAGGATGCATTCGGCGCCCGCTTTTTCGGCACGACCGGCCATTTCGGCGCCGATGTTGGCGCTGAAGCCCGCGCCGGCCACTACGGGCATGCGGCCTTTCGCGGCGTCGACAGTGACGCGCACGACGGATTCGACTTCATCGGGCGTGAGCGAATAAAGCTCGCCGGTGCCGCCCGCGGCGACCAACGCGCAGAAGGGGTGCGCGGCCATTTCGTCGACATTTTTCGCGAGGGCGTCGAGATCGAGCGAGAGGTCCTTGCGAAAAGGAGTGACGGGGAAACCGAGGACTCCGCGGATGCGTTGGCGAAGAGAGTTCATAGCTTCTTGCATGATAAAGCAGCGCGCGCGGCTTATTCGACGCTGTAGACGCGCACTTCGGCCTGCGGCGTCGAGCCCTTCTTGGGAACCGCGAGATAGATGCGATTGAGGTCGGGCACGAAGAGCGCGGTGCGGGCGCCTTCGGCTGTCGGGATTTTGCCCATCGATTGATAGGTATCGGCGCTCTTCTGCGCGAATGCTTCGAGGAAGCCTTCACCGCCAGCGACGTAGATGCGCTTGCGGGCAGCGTCGTAGAAGATGTCGTCGCTATCGCCGGGACAATCGATCTGGCTCAGCACCTTGCCGCTGTCCATGTCAATCACGACCAGCTTGGCAGGTTTGCGGCAAACAACGATCACGCGATGGTTGGCTTCGTCGAGCGCCATGGGGAAGTTTTTGGTGAGCTCTGTCATCGGCCATTTGGCGAGGATGCGGCCCTGCATGCGATCGATCACTTCGATTTCGCGTGCGTCGGGGACGTTTGCGAAGATGCGCGTGCCGTTCTTTTCGAGCTGGAAGGACTCGGGGTGTCCATCGATGTAGATGTCTTTGACGCGCTTGCCGGTCGCGATGTCGACAGCGGAGAGCCCGCCATCGGCGTAGCCGACCCAGACCCATTTGTGGGCGGCATCGTAGCGTACGTTGTCGGCATCGTCGCCGAATTCGACCTCACCGGAAGGTTTGTAAGAAACGGCGTCATAGATGCGAAGCTTGCCGTCTTTGCCGTTGGCGACGTAGATTTTGTTGGAGGCGGGTACGTAGCTGGTCCCCTGAGGTTCGTGCATGCCGGGAATCTTGTGGACGATTTTTCCGGCCGCGATATCGACGACTTCGACTTCGTCGGTTCCAAGAGCTGAGAGCAGCAGCCGCTGGCCTTTAACATCCATGGCGAGATGGTCGATACGGCCTTCGACGCCGGGGAGAGGGATGGTCTTTTCTTGGCGAAACTGTGCGCCCAGAGGCGCGGCGGCGCAGAGCATGAGGACTGCGAAACGCATCATATGAGCCTCTAATTATATGCGGCGCGGCCAGCCCGGATTTCTCACGCTGTTTCGTAGCGAGGCGCGTGAGAAGGCTGTGGGTACGAGGCGCGCGCGCGGAGGGCCGTAACGGCTGGAGCACGGTGACCAAGCGCAACGAAGTAGACGCGGCACTATCACACGCCGCAGTAGAAAAGGTGTGAGAAATCCGCGCTAGTAGCCGCGGCGGCGCGTGAGCTTCTTTAGGGGGTCGTCCTCGGCCTGGAAAGTCAGGGTGACGTCGACGGTGGAGGTCTTGGGATCAATTTTAATTTCGGATTTGGTCTTGCCGAGGTGGTCGAAGATGGCTTCGCGGCGCACGGTTTCGAGGAAGTGATCCGGGTATTCGGGGTTGAAGGCGTCGCCGAGTTTGAGAGTCCAGATCCGCTTGATTTCGGCTTCGCCGTCGAGATCGAGACCGTTGATGATCAGCTTGCCCATGTGGTATTGGGCGCCGGGATCGATATGGAAGGTGACGGAGGCGGACTTTTGAGGATCGTCGAACTGGCGATCCATAGTGACTTTGGCGTCGAGATAGCCGGCGCGGCGGACGGCGGCGCGAATTCGATCTTGACCTGCGGCGATGAGATCGAAGTTCGCGAC
Organism: Bryobacteraceae bacterium; assembly: GCA_036268375.1. Taxonomy (GTDB): domain Bacteria; phylum Acidobacteriota; class Terriglobia; order Bryobacterales; family Bryobacteraceae; genus PALSA-243. The sequence continues at coordinate 15,765 of DATAUH010000635.1, forward strand.
GTCGCCGGTTTTAATGTCGGCTTCGCGGAGGAGTTGCGAGTCGGGCAGCGGGCTGGGTTGGGCGATGGAGATTTTGCTCAGCGTGTAGACCTCGCCTTCATCGACGGTGACAAAGACGTGGACGCCTTTGACGTCGGATTCGGGCTCGGTGCGGATCTTGGGAAAGGTGACGCGCATCCGGCCGCGGGCTTCGTAGACCGGGCGAATGGCGGCATCGAGAATCTCGCGGAAGTGTCGCTCCGTATAAGGCGCGCCAACGCCGGGGAGTGCGATGGCCGTGCGCAGGACGCTGCCGGGGACGATTTGATTACCTTCGAATGTGACGCGGGAGACCGCCGGCACAGCGGACTGAGGCCGAAACAGGATGACCAGCGAGCCTTTGCCGATATCGACGACGGCTCCGGCAACTTTGACGGGCGCGCCTTCCTGGCGGACGCCACGTGCGGCGAGAAATTCCTGCGTGTACGCGGCGTACCGATCGATGGTGGCCTGATTGCCGGGGAGATTGGCGGGCAAAAAGAGCGGGTCGCGTGCGGCAAGCGCGGCGGTGATGTCGGATTCGGGCGCGCCGAGGTCCTCGAACTTTGCGGGGTAAAGCGATGTGGTTTCGGCGACCTGAAAAGTTGCGAGAAAGCCCTTGCCATCGGGAGAGGGAGTGAACTTATAGCCGACGGTTTCGAACGCGCCGGTGGCGGTGAGGCGGTCGCGGGCGGCATCGAATTCCGGCTCACCCGCGAGTTCGCCGATTTTGAGGCCGGCGACGGCGAGAACGGCAGTAGAGGGGAAGACGTGGTTGCCTTCCACGGCGAGCGAGTGGATGGGCCACTTAGAGGGCCTGGTGGAGGCGGAAGGGGCGGCGGGGGAACGTCCGGCGCGAGTCTGCGCCGCCGCACACACGGCGAGGGCGAGCAGGAAAAACAGTCGCGGCATTGACCTTTACAGTATGACGCGCAGAGGCGCGCGTACGGTACAAGCGTTATGCGCCTTCGCTATGATGGAATTTGTGCCATACGATCTGATCGTTATCGGGAGTGGTCCCGGCGGCTACTCTGCTGCCATTCGCGCCGGACAATTCGGACTGAAAACTGTACTGATTGAGAAGCTTCCCAGGCGGGGCGGAACGTGTTTGCTGGTGGGTTGTATCCCCACGAAATCGCTACTGCATACCGCGGGTATTTGGGAGCGGTTTGAGCATTCTGATAAGGAAGGCATCGCGTGCGAGAATCCGCGGTTGGACTATCCAAAGGTGAAGGGCCGCAAGGACGGCATCGTCGATAAACATTCGAAAGGCGTTGACTTTCTGGTGAAGCGCGCCAAGGTGGAACAGATTTCCGGCTTTGCGACGCTCAAGGGCGGCGGCAAAGTTGAAGTCAAGACAAGTTCGGGTGTGCAGACGCTGGAGGCGAAGAACATCATCATCGCCACGGGCTCTGAAGCGCGTATGATTCCGGGATTGCAGCCGGACCCCGAATACATTTTGACGAACGTTGAAATCCTGGACCTGACCGCGGTGCCGAAGAGCCTGATTGTGGTGGGCGCGGGCGCGGTGGGCGTGGAGTTCGCGTCGATTTTCCGTCGGTTTGGAAGCGAAGTGACGGTGGTGGAGATGCTGCCGCGCGTCGTGCCTCTGGAAGACGAGGATGTTTCGAAAGAGCTGGAGCGCTCCTTCAAAAAGCAGAAGATCCGTGTGGAAACGGGCGCGAAAGCCGAGAACATACAGAAGACCGGCAAGGGCGTCAAGATGACGCTGACTATGCGCGACGGCAAACAGGAAACACTGGAAGCCGAGAAGTTGCTGGTGGCCGTCGGCCGCAAGCCGAACACCGAAGGAATCGGCCTGGAGAACACGAAGGTGCAGTTGGACCGCGGGTTCATCAAGGTGAACGAAAATCAGCAGACGGACGAGCCGGGCGTCTATGCGATCGGCGACGTCGTCGGTGGAACACCGCTGCTGGCGCATGTGGCAACGCGGGAAGGCATGATCGCCGTGGCTCACATGGCGGGTAAGCCGGCGGTGCCGATCAATAAAATGCGCATCCCGAATTGCACCTACACGGAGCCGGGCATCGGCAGCGTAGGTCTGACCGAGGCCCAGGCGCGGGCGCAGGGGCGCAAGGTGAAAGTTGGACGCTTCCCGTTTGTCGGAAACAGCCGCGCGTCAATCCTGGGCAACCACGACGGATTCATCAAGGTGGTAGCGGACGAGCAGTACGGCGAAATTCTGGGCGTGCACGTCATCGGGCCGGAAGGGTTCGAGCTGATCGCGGAGGCGGTAACCGCGATGGAAGCCGAGGCGACGGTGGATGTGATGATGCAGACCATCCACGCGCATCCCACGCTGTACGAAGCCATGGGCGAGGCGTTCAACGCGGTGTACGGTCTATCGATCAATGCCTGATCAGGCAATGCGGCGCTGTGAAGTTCGTCAGCTAGGGCGCATCGGCTACGGCGCCGCGCTCGAGTTGCAACAACGGCTGGTGGCGGACCGGAAACTGTCCGCCATTCCAGACCAGTTGCTGCTGCTGGAGCACGAGCATGTGGTGACTCTGGGGCGCAATGGGCACATGGAGAATCTGCTGGCTAGCGATGAAGTGCTGGAGCGCGCCGGCATCTCGTTCTATCCCACCAACCGCGGCGGAGATGTGACGTATCACGGGCCGGGCCAGTTGGTGGGCTATCCCATTATGGATCTGCGCGATTGGAAGCGAGACGTGGGAGCGTATGTGCGCGGGGTGGAGCAGGCGATTATCGATACGCTGGCCGATTTCGGGATCGAGGCGGGGCGCATTCCGAAGTTGACGGGCGTTTGGGTGGACGGGCGGAAGATTGCGGCGATCGGCGTACATATCAGCCGATGGGTGACATCGCACGGATTCGCGCTGAATGTTTCGACGGATCTGAGCTACTTCCAGTACATTGTTCCGTGTGGGCTGACGAAGCCTGTGACATCCATGGCGCAGTTGGGCGTGCGGGCAACTGTGGAAGAGACGGGGGAGATTCTGGCCGGACACTTCGGCCGCATTTTCGATTGCGCGATGCTGCCAGAGGCGGCGCTCGCGGGCATGGAAAGAGAGATTAGATAACCATATGACCGACGTCGTAATGCCCCAGATGGGCGAAAGCATTGTCGAAGGAACCCTGACCAAATGGCTGAAGAAACCGGGCGATCACGTGGAGCGCGACGAGCCGCTGTTTGAGATCTCAACGGACAAGGTGGACACCGAAATCCCGTCGCCGGCCGCGGGCACGCTGGCCGAGATTCTGGTGGAAGAGGGCAAGACCGTCGGCATCAACACCGTAGTGGCGCGTTTGCAGGATGGCGGTGGCAACGGCGCGGGAGCGGCCGCGGCCGAAGCGAAGCCGGCAGAGGCGCCCAAAGCGGAGGCGCCGAAACCTGAAGCTCCGAAACAGGAAGCGCAGAAGCCCGAACCCACGCCGCAAACGGTACAACCGGCTCCCGCAGCGAAGCAGACGGACGAACCGGCGCCGCAACAGCAGGAGCAAGCGCCGGCCGCTGCTCAGGCATCCGTGGAACCGTCAGGACCGCTGTCGCCGCTGGTGCGCAAGATGGCGCGCGAGAACAATATCGATCTGAACAAGGTGAAGGGCACGGGCGCCGGCGGACGTATCACAAAACAGGATATGGGAGCCTATTTGGCGCAGCCTCAGGCTCCGGCCGCGCAAGCTCCGGTTGCCGCGCCTGCAGCGCCGGCTCCAGCGGCTCAACCTTCGGCGCCTGCTCCTGCGCCTTCGCAAACCGCGGCTCCGCTAACGGCGACCGGCGGCGCTCCCAAGACGCGCGTGGAACCGATGAGCCAGATGCGCATCAAGATTGCCGAGCATATGGTGATGTCGAAGCGGACGTCGCCGCATGTGACGACGGTGCACAAGGTCGACATGACGAAGGTCGCCAAGATCCGCGAGCGCAGCAAAGCGGCGGTGCAGACGAACTACGGCTTCGGCTTGACGTACTTGCCATTCATTACGCGCGCGGCCGTGGTGGCGCTGCGTCACTTCCCGTTGCTGAACGCTTCGCTCGATGGAAACAACATCGTCTACCACGGCGATATCAACATCGGCATCGCGGTGGCCCTCGAGAACGGACTGATCGTGCCGGTGATTCGCCAGGCGGACGAGAAGAACGTGCTGGGGTTGCAGCGATCGATTGCGGATTTGGCAGCGCGCGCGCGTTCGCGTCAGTTGAAGCCGGATGAAGTGGTTGGCGGGACGTTCTCCATCACGAACTTCGGCAGCTTCGGCAGCATGGTTGGCACGCCGGTGATCAATCAGCCGCAGGTGGCGATTATGGGCGTGGGCACGGTGGACAAGACGCCAGTGGTGATCGACGACGCGATCGCGATCCGCTCGATCTGCCATCTGTCGCTGAGCTTCGACCACCGGTTGATTGACGGGGCGATGGCCGATCAATTCATGACGAAAGTGAAGGAAGTGCTGCAGAACTGGTCGGAAGAAGTTCTGTAGCTTTCACGAATCTCAGTTTGCCGAAGGACGCTCCACACGCTCTACGGAAAAGACTTCCGAGGGTGCTGTGGAGCGTTCTATTTTCAGACCGCACTGTTCCTGGATTGCGGTGAAAAAAGAAGGCAGCGGCGAATCAGGGACGCTGTCAGGCGCGAAGTGGACACGGAAATCGTAGAGGCCTTGAAGTCCAGTGGTATCGACTACCGGGATTTGAAAGTGCGCGGCGAGCAGCGAAACGAAATTCGCGACGTTTGAGCCTTGAGCCACCAGTTCTTCGGGCGTTCCATAGGTGCGGTTGGCGCCGCCGGGCTCGACGGGCTTCAACACGAAACCGGCTTTTGCAATGGAGAGCTTGTACGCGGGCACATCGCGGACTTCGCGATGGAGCGTGAGTTGGAATCGCTCGGCGAGGAGCGTCCGCAGCATGGCGCGAAAACGATCGGCGCGCTCAGACTGACTCAGTGCGCCCATCGAAGCGTCTGCTTTGCCGATGATGTCATATCCGTCAGAAGTAGCCCATTTCGGCTCGCCGGTGAGTTGATATTCGTGCAGGCGATAGGCGAATTGAATGGCGATTCGAAGGGTGACGTTGCGCATCGTAAGCGTGTCTCCGCTGGTATCGATGCTGAACCCATTCTGATGAGGGGCGGAGGGCTTCACGCTGGCTACTTCAAAGGCAGGATCGCGCGCGGGTTGCTGCGCAGAGAGGCACAGAGCCATGAAAACGGGAACAAATAGGCGTCCCATAGATCCTGATTAGACGACGCGCCGGCCCTCGGGTTTGTAAAGACACGCACGCGGCCGAAAAATGGTTGTGGCAGCATGTAAGGTTGGAGGCTCGGGATGAAGATGACGCGCCGCACCGTGGCGGGGATGTTAGCCGCCGCTCCCGCTCTATTGCTGCCGCGAAAATCGGCGGCGCAGGACGATCTCCCTCCGATTGCGAAAGGGCCGTTCGACGGGACGGCGGAATCGCTGCACTCGTATGCTATTCCCGAGTGGTTTCGTGACGCGAAGTTCGGGATTTGGGCGCACTGGGGGCCGCAATCCGCCGCCGAATACGGCGACTGGTACGCCCGCAATATCTACATACAGGGCAGCGATCAGAACAAGTATCACGTAGAGAAGTACGGGCACCCGTCAAAGTTCGGGCATAAAGACATTTGCCAGCTTTGGAAGGGCGACAAGTTCGATCCGGACCACCTGATGCAGCTCTACAAGAAGGCCGGGGCGAAATACTTCATGAGCATGGGCGTGCATCATGACAACTTCGACTTGTGGAATTCCAGACATCAGCCGCGCTGGAACGCCGTGGCGACTGGGCCGAAGAAAGACGTCGTCGGGCTGTGGCGCAAGGCGGCTCAGAAGTACGGACTGCGCTTTGCCGTAAGCGAGCACTTATCGAACAGCTACGATTGGTTCGCGCCGTCACATACTTCGGACAAAACAGGGGCGATGGCTGGCGTGCCGTACGACGGGCAGACTGCTGCGTACAGCGACCTCTATCACAACTCGCCGAATAATCCCGAGAAGCTGCCGAACGCGATGGGACGCGAGGCTCCGGATGCGTGGAAGCGGCAATGGTTCCTGCGCATACAGGATCTGATCGATAACTATCATCCGGACCTGCTTTACACCGACGGCGGCATTCCGTTTGGAGCAACGGGGATCAAGCTGGTTTCGCATTATTACAACGACAATGCGAAGCTGCATGGCGGCAAAGTGGAGGGGCTGTTCACGAGTAAGACCGCGGCCGACTGCGCGAAAGGCACGTGCGCGCTGGATATTGAACGCGGCGTAGCGAACGAGATATTGGCGCAGCCTTGGCAGACGGATACGTGCATCGGCAACTGGCATTACAAGAAGGGCATTCGGTACAAATCGCCGAAGACGGTGATCGATCTGCTCTGCGACATTGTGAGCCGCAACGGAAATCT
>DATAUH010000636.1:0-24194 GCA_036268375.1 Bryobacteraceae bacterium
AACCGGACCGGCGGCCGCCCTGCTGAAGATCATTGCGCACGACCCACAGTTAGCTGTGAAAGCGATTCACCAGCCCTAATTCCGGTGTTCACACGCGCGGACTGCGAGTAGACTTGCGTCGGAGATGTCATCCGGATGTAGCTTCTGCGCGGCCAGACTACGGCCTCCCGACGTGTTGAAATCGGCGCTTCGGGCGCGGACCATTCGCGAAGAGCTAAGCTTTCGCAGTCCGAGTTTGCACGCCTGATCGGCGTCAACGTAAAGACGCTTCAAAACTGGGAACAGGACCGGCGCCGTCCAACCGGACCGGCGGCCGCCCTGCTGAAGATCATTGCGCACGACCCACAGTTAGCTGTGAAAGCGATTCACCAGCCCTAATTCCGGTGTTCACACGCGCGGACTGCGAATAGACTTGCGTCAGAGATGTCATCCGGATGTAATAATAATGCTCAGCAACCTTGACGCGCTTTCGTTTGCCACTTCTGGAATCTTTGGCCATTTTCGGGCTGATCATGGCCTACATCTGGCGCTTCCGGGTGGCCCACCCGTGGTCCTGGGTTTGCGTTCTGGCTTTGATTCTGCTCTCGCACATTCTGCGCCGGGAGCGGCCAACTGCCATCGGATGTCGCGCCCAGGGATTCAGCGTGTGCTTACGTAAGTACGGGCCGCCGCTGTTGCTGATTGTGGCTGTTTTCCTCTCTGTTGCTCTCGAATCCGGCACACTTCGGCCGATGACCGTCACCAGCGCCGCGCTTTCGCTCGGACTGTACCTCCCCTGGGGCTTTTTTCAGCAATATCTGCTCAACGGCTATCTGTTGAATCGCCTGGAATCCGTGCTTTCACCGCCCAAGGCTTCGACGGTCGCGGCCGGCCTGTTTTCCCTGGCTCATCTGCCCAACTGGTTCCTGATGATTGCGACCCTCGCGGGCGGTCTCGCGGCCAACATGGTCTATCGCCGCCACCGCAATCTGTATTTCCTTGGAATTGCACACGCCATTTTGGGCTTTACCATCTTCGTGGCCGCCCCGGACTGGATGATCCACCATCTCAGGATTGGCCCCGGCTGGTACCGTCGATAGGCGGCCGCGCGGTATGTCGTGTCCTACTTCGCCCATTTGATCCCACAAGCGGACACCATTCTTTTTCGGGCTAACTGATTTACCCTAACCACGTCATAGTGTTACGCCGCCCGGATGATTGGCAGAAGCCGTGCCTTCTTGATTGCCCGGAATCCAAATGGACATACAGCGCAAGAATGTCGGCAGAAAAAAAGCCATCCGATGGGTGGTAGCCATCGTTATTATCTTAGGCGTCGTCGGGGGCACTACCTTGGCGCTGGGAAAGTTGAAGCCCGCGGCGCCGGGCGTCCCGGGTTCCACGCTGTGGCCGGGGACCGTTAAACGCGGCCCGATGGTATTGGAAGTGAGCGGAATCGGCACACTGGTTCCCGAAGACACTATGGTGATTCCCGCCCAGACCGCCGGCCGCATCGAACGGATCGTGATCCAGCCGGGTAACCCTGTGAAGGCGGATTCCGTGGTCATGATCCTTTCCAGCCCCGAACTGGAATCGCAGCTTCACGATGCCGAAGCCACACAGCACGGCGCAGAAGCCGATTACCAGACGCTCAAGGCCACCCTGCAGAAGGCGCGCCTCGATTTGGAATCGCAGGCTTCGCAAACCAAAGCCGACCTGGCGACTGCACACCTGCAAGCGGATCGCGATCAACAGCTTCTGAAAAACGGCCTGATCTCCGACATCGACGCCAAGATTTCCACCGAGAAGGCCAATCAGCTTCAGCAGCAATACGAGTTTCAACAGCAGCGCATCGCCGTGACAAAAGGCGCCGATGAGTCCCAGTTAGCCGCCCAGCAGACCCGCGTGGATCAATACAAAGGTCAGTACGATCTGAAAAAGAGCCAGGTAGATCAGTTGAAAGTGCGGGCAGGTTTCGACGGCATGCTGGAAGCGTTGGCCACCCCGGTAGAAGCGGGCCAGAACGTTACCGCTGGAACGCCGCTCGGCAAGGTCGCGCAGCCGACTCATTTGAAGGCCGAGCTCAAGATCGCCGAAACACAAGTGAAAGATGTCGCTCCCGGCCAACTTGCGATTATTGATACGCGTTTGGCTGGAGGAGAATCGAACGGATTGGTCGAAGGGCGCGTATCTAGAATCGATACATCGATCATCAACGGAACGGTGACGGTGGACGTCAGCCTGAAGGGGACTCTGCCGCACGGCGCGCGCCCCGACTTAAGCGTGGACGGCAAGATTGAACTGATGCGGCTGAATGACGTAGTTTATGTCGATCGGCCGGTGTTCGGCCAGCAGGACAGCACGGTGACAATATTTAAATACGATGCCGATGGTCGGTACGCCAGCAAGGTCAAGGTGACCTTCGGGCGTGCGTCCGTCAATACGATCGAAATCAAATCGGGGTTGAATGTCGGGGACAAGGTGATTCTGTCCGATATGTCCACGTACGATAGTTACGACCGCATTAAAATAGAGTAATTCCGTAAAGATCCGAATGGGTTTGGAAAGGGCAATTAAATGGACAGTGGTTCGCAGCCGTTGATTAAGCTTGACCAGGTGAGTAAGGTATTCGTAACGGATGAAGTGGAGACGCACGCACTCGCGGGCATTCATTTCGAGCTGGGGCGCGGGGAGTATCTCTCGATTTCGGGCCCGTCGGGCTGCGGCAAGTCGACGCTGCTGGCAATCCTGGGCCTGCTCGACACGCCCAGCGATGGGACGTATTATCTGAACGGTAAGCCCGTCACCGGTCTGAAGTTATCCGAGCGCGCGCGCATTCGCAACCGCGAAATCGGCTTCATTTTCCAGGCGTTCAACCTCATCGGCGATCTCACCGTGTATGAGAACGTCGAGTTGCCGCTGACCTATCGCGGAATGCCTTCGAGCGAACGTAAACGCCGCGTGCAGGAGTCTCTCGAGCGCGTCGGCATGTCGCATCGCATGAAGCACTATCCGTCCCAACTCTCGGGCGGTCAACAGCAGCGTGTCGCCGTCGCTCGCGCCTTGAGCGGCGACCCATTGATACTGCTGGCGGACGAACCGACCGGAAACCTGGATTCTGCAAATGGCGAAGCCGTGATGAACCTGCTGAAGGAACTTCACGCGGCCGGTTCCACCATCTGCATGGTTACGCATGACCCGCGGTATGCCGAGTTCGCCGACCGCACCATTCGTTTATTCGACGGCCGAGTCGTAGAAACAATCGAATCCGCCGCCAAACATTAGACCGAACTTGGGTAGTTACCCCCGCAAATCGCAGCGGCGCCCAATGGCCGCGGTGCACGCGGGATAGTTGTCGAGGCAAGCATGTCCGCACTACGTAAGGCGTTTTGTGTATCGCTGCTCGGCCTGGTTGCGTGCAGCGCGGTTTTCGGAAATGTCCTGGCGGGACCCCGCGTGGAGTTCCGCCAATTCTTTGCGCTCGGCCAACACGGGCGCGTCACCGTTGACAATCGCTACGGCAACGTCAGTATCGTAGCTTGGGACCGCGACGACGTGTTGGTGGAAGCGGTTAAACATTCGTCCGATCCGCGGCGTGTGGAGCAAGCGCGCATCGTGGTCGAACCAGCTGAGGGTGCGCTCTCCATTCGCACGCAGTACGCCGGCTCCGCGACCGACCGCCCGGCCAAGGTGGAATATCGTATCTCCGTCCCGCGCTCGACAAATCTGGAGAATGTGAGGCTGGGCAATGGCGGCCTCACCATAAGCGGCGTCGCAGGGCCGGTGCGCGCCTCATCGGTCAACGGCAACATTCACGCGCAGCGGTTGGAGGGTCAGACGGAGCTTTCGACCGTCAACGGCCAGCTCGAAGCAGATTTTCCCTGCGTACATGCGGCGCAGGGCATCGTACTCAAGTCCGTCAATGGCCCCATCCGGCTCGTGATTCCGGGCGGCGCGCGCCCAAACGTGAGTGCGCGTAACGTGAGCGGCGGCATCGAATCCGAAATCGGTCACGCCACCCGGGTCGAGGGCGCACAGCAGCTTGTCGTCCACGGCGGCGGCGCGAAAATCCGTCTGGACAACATTAACGGCGGCATCTCCATACATTCCACCTGGAGCCGCCACGGCAGCGCGGGCACCGAGTTCTAACGCAGATTCCATCACGATCGCGCGAAGTGTTTTAGAGCGCCGGCCGCAGCCCCCCAAAGGCGAAGCGTCCGGCGCGTTTTTCATTTCGCGGCGCTGGCCTTATGGTCACAGTTTCGCGCGCTGAGCCCGTGCTATCCTGACCAACATCGCGATTCCTTCGGTGGCCCAGTCCGCAATCGCCCAACGCACCTTGCGCCGCGTTACGCGCCGCTTGATGCCTTTCCTGTTCCTGCTGTACATCATCGCGTACATCGACCGCATCAACATCGGGTTCGCGGGACTGCAGATGACTTCGGATCTGCACTTTTCGAACTCCGTCTTCGGCTTCGGTTCGGGCATTTTCTTTGCGGGCTATGCGCTGCTCGGAATTCCTGGCGCGGTGCTGATCGAACGTTGGAGCGCGCGTAAGGCGATTGCTGTCACGATGCTGGTGTGGGGCTGCGTGGCGTCGGCGACGGGCCTGATCCACTCCGCAAACCAGTTCTATGCGATGCGCGTGCTCTTGGGCATCACAGAGGCCGGCTTCTTTCCCGGCGTGATCGGCTTCCTGGCGCACTGGTACCGCAAAGAAGATCGCGCCAAAGCCATTGCGATGTTTATGGCGGCCAGCCCGGTGTCGCAAGTGCTGGCGTCGCCGATTTCGGCCGCGCTGCTGAAGGTACATTGGGGCGGGCTTGCCGGATGGCGCTGGCTGTTGATCCTCGAAGGCGTTCCGGCGGTGCTGGCGGGATTGGTGAGCTACCTGTACTTGACCGACCGGCCCAGCCACGCCCGTTGGCTTCAACCCGCCGAGCGCCAGTGGCTTGAGGCGGAGCTTGAACGTGAACATGCGTCCAAGGGGCCGCGCGCTCGCATGAGCCTGATTGATGCCTTACACCATCGCGACGTCGTGATGCTGGCCCTCGCATACTTCGGAGGCACCTGCGGAACTTATGGGCTCGGCCTTTGGATGCCGAAGATCGTGCAGCAGTTGGGCCAGTTGAGCGAAGTCAAGGCAGCGCTGCTGGCCGGCATTCCCGCGCTGGCGGGCATCCCCGCCATGCTGCTGGTGGGCTGGCATTCCGACGACACCGGCGAACGCCGCTGGCACTCGTCCATTCCGCGAATGGTGGCTGCTGTCGCCATGGCGGTGTTGGCGCTGATTCCCGTGAGCATCCCCATGACGTTGGCGCTGCTTGGGATAGCGCTGGCCGGCATCTACGCCGGTTTCCCGCCGCTTTGGTCGATTCCCAGCAGCTTTCTGGGTACGACCGCCGCGGCAGCCAGCATCGGACTCATTAACTCCTTCGGAAATCTGGGCGGGTTCCTCGGCCCGTATCTGATCGGGCGCTTCAGTCAGGGCTCGGGCGATTTCAACGCCGGCATGGGGTTCATCGGCATAGCTTCGCTCAGCTCCGCGCTGTTCGTGTTACTCGTGCGGCGGCGTCCGGTCTAACTTGTCGGCGGCGAGGAAATCGAAATCGCATCCCAGATTGGCTTGCGTCACGTGATCCAAAAACAGCTTGCCGTAGCCGCGCGTGTAGTGCGGCTTGGGCGGCTCGAAATCGCGCAGCCGCGCGGCAATTTGGTCGGCAGATACGCGCAGTTCCAGCTTGCGATTGGCGACATCGAGCTCGATCTCATCGCCGGTACGAACCGCCGCTAACGGGCCGCCAATAGCCGATTCCGGCGCGATGTGCAACACAACGGTACCGAAGGAAGTGCCACTCATGCGCGCGTCCGAGATGCGAACCACATCTGTGACGCCCTGGTTCAGCAGTTTGCGCGGCATCGGAATCTGCCCCCATTCCGGCATTCCCGGCGCGCCCTTCGGACCGCAATTGCGCATCACCAGGATGCTGTGACGGTCGACCGGTAAATCTTCGCTATCGATGCGCGCCTGCATCTCATCGCGATTTTCAAACACCAGCGCCTTTCCGCGATGCTGCAGCAGTTCGGGTGAGGCGGCAGTCTGCTTGATCACCGCGCCATCGGGCGCCAGATTTCCGTAGAGAATCGCAATGCCGCCTTCAGCCGCCAGCGCAGCCGTGCGCGCGCGAATCACCGAATCGTTCCGCACCGCCGCTGCAGCAATATTTTCGCCGATCGTCTTGCCGTTCACGGTGAGGCAGGAGCCATCGAGCAGGTCGTTCACGCGGTTCATCACCGCCGGTACGCCGCCCGCGTTAAACAGGTCCTCCATCAGATATTCGCCCGAAGGCTTCACATTGACAATGCACGGGGTGCGGCGCGAGAGCCGGTCGAAATCAGCGAGCGTCAGAGGAATGCCGAGGCGCCCTGCGATGGCGATCAGGTGGATCACGGCGTTGGTGGACCCGCCCAGCGCCATGAGCGTGGTCACGGCGTTTTCGAAAGCGGCGCGGGTCATGATGCGCGAAGGTCGCAGGTCCGCGTCGATCATCTCAACGATACGGCGGCCGCTCAGTTCGGCGATCGCCATGCGACGCGCGTCAGGCGCGGGAATGTTGGCGCAACCGGGCAGCGTCATGCCGAGCGCCTCGGCCAGGCTGGTCATGGTGGACGCTGTGCCCATCACGGTGCAATGTCCCGCGGTGCGGGCGATACAGCCTTCCACTTCGCATAATTCGTCTTCGCTGATTCGCCCGGTGCGGTATAGGTCGAAGATCTTACGTCCATCTGTGCCACTGCCCAGCGCCTTGCCGCGCCATTCGCCGGCGATCATCGGGCCGCCGGTGACGAAGATGGAGGGCAGGTCGGCGCTGGCCGCTCCCATCAACTGGGCCGGCGTTGTTTTATCGCAGCCGCACAGCAGAACCACGCCGTCGAGCGGGTTGGCGCGGATCGATTCCTCTACATCCATCGCCATCAAATTGCGGAACAGCATGCTGGTGGGCTTCATGTACATTTCGCCCAGAGAGATGGTGGGGAATTCGAGCGGCAGGCCGCCGGCCGCGATCACTCCGCGCTTCACCGCTACCGCTACGTCGCGCAAATGCATGTTGCAGTTATTGAGCTCGCTCCAGGAGTTGCAGATGCCCACGACCGGCCTGCCGTCGAACACGTCTGCGGGGAAACCTTCGGAGCGCAACCAGGCTCGGCGCGCAAAACCGTAATAATTAGGCGCGCGAAACCATTCCTGGCTGCGGCGAATTCGTGGCGTCATATATGGTCCATCATAATCATGCGCCGCACGTCGGTTTGGAGTAGTACGGAAATTACGGGTATCATACTTTCCCGCAATCTGCCGATAACGGGATTGAGTGGAAGGTTCAATCGTCTCCCGCATGCGGTCCCTCGTCTTCGCTTGTCTGAAGACTGGGCCAAGCTATCTCGCGAGGCCTGTAATGGCGCTGGCGTTGATCGCTTCTGCCACTGCGCAGAGTGCCAGTGAATACGATTTGAAAGCGGCCTTCCTTTTCAATTTCACGCGTTTCGTCGATTGGCCTTCCAGCCCGGATGGCGGCGCCTTCTGCATTGCGGTCGTGGGAAGCGACCCGTTTCTGGGCAAACTGGAAAACGCTGTTTCCGGACGTGCGGCGGCAAACCGCTCGATTGTCATCAAGCACATGAAAAACGGGCAGCTAACCGCGCCGTGCGAAGTGATTTTTTTCAGCGGAACCGATCTGGCGAAGATCCGCGCGACGCTCGCCTCTATTCACACTCCCACGTTGACCGTGGGAGAGGTTCCCAGCTTTGCGCACAGCGGCGGAATTGTGGAATTCTCCGTTGAAGCCCATAAACTGAAGCTCACCATCAATCTGGATGCCGCCCAGCGCGCTCACCTGCAAATCAGTTCGAAATTACTCCAACTTGCCTCAGTGATTCGGGACAGTGACTAAGCATCCCGCCCTAACTCCCTCGAAAGTTATTCGGTATTCCGCGTATTTTCGCCCATTTGGGTCAGTGTCTTTCCTGAGTTCCGAAAAAAACTTGGCTCATCTCCCTCACTATTTCGGGGATCTTGCCGATAACTCGAGAGAGTGGAACGTTCAATGCACAATCGCATCCGTTTGGCGGCTCTTGCCATCCTAGGAGTCGCGCAAGCCGCTGGTCAGAGTGGTCTCGCCGACGCCTCCCTGGAGCAGCTGCTCAACACCCAGGTAACATCCGTTGCTAAGACAGAACAGGATCTCGCGCACACCGCGGCTGCGGTTTTTGTAATTGGTCAGGAGGACATACGTCGCTCCGGCGCATCCAACATCCCCGACCTGCTACGCATGGTTCCAGGCGTGAACGTGGCGCAGATCACCACCAGTTCCTGGGCGATCTCCATCCGGGGCTTCAACCAGTTCTACTCGGATAAGGTCCTGGTAATGGTGGATGGCCGCTCCGTTTATGCGCCCAGCTTCGGAGGCGTGTATTGGGATCAAGTGGACATGCCGCTCGAAATGATCGACCGCATCGAAGTGATCCGTGGACCTGCTGCAAGCGTGTGGGGCGCGAACGCCATGAACGGTGTGATCAACATCATCACCAAGAATCCAAAAACCAACAAGGGTGGAACGGTAACCGCGAAAGGCGATTCGGAATACGGCACATCCGTAGACGCCCAGTATAGCGGCAGCATGGGTTCATCCGGCGCCTATCGCGCCTTTGGCCGATATCTCCGCAATCCGGCTGGTGCGCTCGCCAGCGGTGAGGATGGGTTCGATGGCTGGTCGCGAGGTGTTGGCGGGCTGCGTTCCGATTGGGACATCACCCCGAACGATTCGCTCACGACCGAAGGCTCCATCTTCCTGAATCGTGAGGATCAGTATCTCAATCAGTGGTACATCCCGTTGCCGGGCGATGTGCCATTCCGGTTCAAATCGAATGCCGACGGCGCCGACCTGCTGACTCGCTGGACCCACACCTTCGCTAATGGGTCGAGCACAACGCTGCAGGCATACTATGACGAGTTCCATCGCAGCAGCGCCGCGATCCCGGAAACCGCGCGTACCTTCGACATCGATTTCCAACATCACCTTCGCGTTGCCCGCCGGCACGACATCGTCTGGGGGCTTGGCTTCCGGTCGCAGACCGCGGAGCAGACCTCGAGCAGCATGTACACATTGAGCGCCGCGTTGAAAACCGATCGTATCCTGAGCGCGTTCGTGGAGGATCAGATTCAGCTCAGCCCTCACGTTTGGGTAACCGTGGGAGCCAAACTTGAGCACAACTCGTATTCGGGGGGAGCGGTCCTGCCGAGCGCGCGGATAGCGTGGACTCCGGATTCGAAACAGACCTTCTGGGCATCAGCCGCCAAAGGAATTCGCGAGCCTGCGCGCGCCGAGACAAGCGTGTCCGCCATTCTGGAACAGTATTCACCCTTTCCGGGCATACAGCAAGTGTCAACTCTGAGTGGAAATCCCCACCAGCAGCCGGAACGCCTGAACGATTACGAAGTAGGATATCGCCGCCAATGGAGCGAGCGTCTTAGCCTGGACGTCGACAGCTTCCTCAGTTTCTACCGGGACCTCTCCAGTTTCGAATTCCAGCCGACCGTCATCGCTCCAGGTCCGGTGTTGGAGGTGTTGACGCCGATCGTTTATGGCAACGGCGGCCGCGCAGTCGATTACGGCGGGGAAGCTTCCCTAACGTGGCGCCCGAATTCGCGCATTCGCATCGCGCCCGGATACTCGATGGCCGCGATTAATTTTAAGAACAACCCGCTTTCGGGCGATACGTTCAGCCCTTATCTTGCTGGTAACACGCCGCGCCATACGTTTCAGGTGCGCACGTGGGTAAACCTGACGCGGCGGCTGGAATTTGATCCCACCGTGTATTGGACCGAAGGCTTTGCGAATGCTTCGATCGGGCCGCACGCACGAGTGGATGTGCGGCTTGCGTGGAAAGCAAGCGAATCTGTCGAAGTCAGTTTGACCGGTCAGAACCTGCTGCGCCCCGATTTTATGGAGTTCGGCGATATCCGCTCCGTGATCGGAACTGCAAGTCCGCGGGTGTTGAACGGAAAAATCACGTGGCGGTTCTGACGTCTCACCGGGCGCGCGCCCAGGCATTCCGACGCAAACTGCGCGCGGCGACGATCAATTCGCTCCGCGTCTGGCCGGAAGCAGCGGTGAATGCGCGGGGTCTGGAGCGTTAGCATGTTCAAGACGCTCAAAGGAGTCTCGATAGGCCGCAAGCTGATGGTTATCAGCATGATCAGCGCGATGGTTGCGCTGCTTGTGGCAGGTGGCGCGCTCGTGGCCCTGAATATCGCCGACGCCCGAAAGGAATTGAAGGCGGAATTGGATCTGTTGGCGGGCACGATCGCCGAAAACAGTACGGCCGTGCTTTGTTTCGAAGATCAAACAGCAGCCCAAGGACTGCTCTGGGGTCTCAGAGCGCATCCGTCGATCATGCGTGCGTCTTTGTACACGCCCCGCTGGATGCGTCTGGCGAAATTTGTGCGCACGGGAACGAAAGATAGCGCGGCCGTCGGCTTGGGCAAGTATCGCACCGAATTTGAGCGCGGTATTCTGGTGGTCCATCGTTCGGTCGTCGTTGACGGTCAAGTGGTCGGAGCTCTCTATCTTGAGGCAGACCTGCGGGATGTAAAGCGCCGCATTCTGGAAGCTGCCATGGTCGTTCCCGCAGTGCTCCTGTTTTCGGGCTGGATTGCGTTTCTTTTTGCGTCGCGCCTCCAGCGGCTCATTTCGAAACCCATCGTGCACCTGGCGGCTACCGCAACCGCGGTGACCCTGCAGAGGAACTACTCTATACGCGCCAGCAAGACCACCGATGACGAACTCGGGATGCTCATCGATTGCTTCAACGAGATGATCGCGGAGATCCAGCGCCGGGATGACGAACTGGCGCGCCGCAAGGACATGCTGGAAGAAGAAGTAGCGGTCCGCACCGCTCAATTCGTGGAAGCGAGAGATAAATCCGAGCAGGCCAGCCGGGCGAAAAGCGAGTTTCTGGCGAATATGAGCCACGAAATCCGCACGCCGATGAACGGCATCCTCGGAATGACCGAACTCGCGCTCGCGAGCAAAGTGGAATCGGAGCAGCGCGAGTACATCTCCACGGCTCAGGCTTCCGCCGAATCTCTGTTGACGATCATCAACGATATTCTCGACTTTTCGAAAATTGAGGCCGGTAAGCTGGAGCTCGAAATCGTTGCCTTCAGCCCCAGGGAGCTCATCGATTCCTCGTTCAAGCTGGTTAGCTGGAGCGCGAACCAAAAGGGCCTCGCTCTCAGCGCGTCTATCGATCCGGTCGTGCCCGAATTTGTCAGTGCGGATCCCACGCGTCTGCGTCAGGTGCTGCTCAACCTGCTGGGCAATGCTGTGAAGTTTACGGAACAGGGAAGCGTAGAAGTAAGTCTGTCCGCGCGCACTCTGGAAAACGGGATTGAGCTGGAATTTGCAGTTCAGGATACCGGCATCGGGATACCGTCGGACAAGCAGAAAGCGATCTTTGAACCCTTTTCGCAAGCCGATGGATCCATGACGCGGCGCTTTGGCGGTACCGGCCTCGGCTTGACCATCAGTTCACGGCTGATCGCCCTCATGGGCGGCCGCCTCTCGGTTCAGAGTGAGCCCGGCAAGGGCAGCCGTTTCAGTTTCAGCATCCTCGCCGAGGCTGCGGCGCACGCGGCCCCGCAACCGGAGCTTACGGTCGCGAAAAAAGTCTCTCCAGCGGGCGAGCCATGCGGGCGCAGGCTGCGAATTCTGCTGGTGGAAGACAATCCTGTGAACCAACGCGTCGCACAGCGTCTCCTGGAGCGCCATGGACATGCGGTGGTGGTCGTTTCGAACGGCCTCGAGGCCGTGGAGCATAACGAATCGTCGGAATTTGACGTCCTGCTGATGGATCTGCAGATGCCGGTGATGACCGGGTTCGAAGCCACGGCCGAAATCCGCCGCCGCGAAGCCGGTTGCGCTCGAAAATCTGTGATCGTGGCGATGACGGCGCACGCGCTGAAGGAAGATCGCGATCGCTGTCTCGAGGCCGGAATGGATGGCTACATTTCGAAGCCCATTCAAGTCAAGGCGCTGCTTCAGACGTTGGAAACGCTCTGCCCGGGAAGCGATCAGGCCGCCTGATACGGCGCCTCAGTTACGCTTCGAAGGTTCTTTGAGGAACTACAAGCCCGCTTTCGGCTCCGGCGCGGTTTTTGGCTGCGCCTCCCCGCGGTGGCACGTGTAACACGACACGTACAGCTTGTTGTCGGGAAAATTGGTGTTGATCTGCTGCGTCATGTGAATCATCTTGCGCGCTACGTCCTTCTTCGGGTTCTCGTCACTGGCGTAGTTTCCGGCCATGTGGCAGTACGTGCACTGCACTCCCAGCGCGGCCGTAAACGTCCGCATGATCTGCCCGACTTCCGCGCCGCTCGTCACCTTGAGCACCTTCAGATTTGTAGGCGCCGGGGGCGGCCCCTTCTTGGCCGTCTCCTGTTTGGCGTCTTGCGCAAAGGCGGACGCAATCAGAAGGCTCAGCGCGATCAAGGGGATTCGAACGTTACTCATGGATTCTCCAATAGTCTGGCAGATCGGGCACGGTTTCGCGCACAATTTCGACCGTCTCTGGCGAATTTTCTTTAAGACCGTCATACACTCCCCGGTAGATCGCGCTCTTGATCGGTTCGGGAAGCGCCGCGAACTGCGCGCTATAAAGCATGTAGCTGAGCGGGTAACGAAACAGCCGCGTCTTCAAGTCGAATTCGCGCAGCGAACGGCCTTTGCTGTCCCGCGGACCACGTCTGGCGAAATCTTCGGTGAAGCGCGAGACGCCTTCCACCGGTTCGGTCAGCTTCACCTCATCGCGAAACAGCATGTAATCGACAATTTCGCGCACGTCAGGCTGCGGTTTGCCTTCGCGCGCGGCGATTCGCGATTCCCAATTCAGACGCGTCATGTAGTTCGTCATCTGCGTTTGATGCTCGAACGTCATGAGCGCCACGATGTCGCTGGTCGGTTCCAAATAACCGGTCAGGTTGACCTCTTTGATCAGGCTTGCGAGATTGCGCTTGCCCTGATTCGCGATCGCGTGCGGGTCGGCCGGGTCCGGCGCAACGCCGTTGGCGCGGTCTACCTGCTCGCCATGTAGCGCGGTCACGTACCAGCCGCCCCAACGATCCGCGAAGGGTGTTCGATGGTCGGTGATGATGGCGCCATCGCGTTCCGGCGCGCCTGAGGCGTCCGGAAAAACCGAACCCACGAACACCCCCGGGACGCCCAGCGTGGCGTTGCCTTGATGGCACTTGATGCATACGGTCTCGCGCGTCGCGCGGCCTGTTTCCGAGGAATACTTGTAGAACACCGGTCCGAGTTTGGGGTCAGTGGCGGCGATCTCGAGATCTCGCGAGCCCCTCACCCAACCCACGGCTACATCGTCGGTGAAATAGATTGCGCGCGGATTGCGCGGCGAGATGCGCGTAGCCTGAAAGCTGTCCTTCGAGAAGACGAGCATCTGCGACGACGGGTCGATCGACAAGCGGTCCAGCACGCCGCGCAGATCCAGCCGCGCGTCGCTGTTCACCAGCGGCGCGGCGCGGTCGGCGCTGGAAGTTGCGTCATATTGAATGGCGGGATCGGATCCCGAGAGCGTGACTTTGTATATGCTGGCAGCTGCTGCGTACAAGCTTGCGGCCGCGGCCAAAACGATTGGGGCCGCGAGTCCTAAGCTGACTGAGGTGGAAAGAAGCGGCCGTCGCATTCGCCGACTTTGCCCGACCGCCCTCACGAAACTACTGATTGCCGCCGCGCCCGCCACGCCCTGCGGCAGGCACGTCCGGCGTATAAACCGCTTCCTGCATACCCAACGCGGTTGCAAAATGATCCAGAGCGTCTTTATCGGCCTGTTCCGCCGGCGTCAACGGGCGATTGTAGATGTTCGCTTTGGCCGCCACCACGCATTGATCGGAGCGGCAGTTGTGTGAATTCGGCGAACCCAGCTTCTCGAGCAGCGCCACCGTTTCCAGATGCGGCAGGCCGAAGCGCGTCGGCCCATTCGCCATATCGGCAACTGTGTCGCCGGCTTTGCTCTTCGCCTTCACATTGGCGCCTTTGCCGGCCAGGTAGTTAATCATGTCGTTGTTGCCGAGATACGCGGCGCCATGTAGCGGAGTGTAGCCGCGGTTATCGACGGCGTTCACGTCGTTGCCCAATTCCACGCAGTACTTCACCGCATCGATCAGCGGTACCGGCGCATTCACGGTCCAGTTGGCCGCCCAGCCGATTCCCGCAGCGGCATGCAGCGGCGTGTCGCCGGACTTGGTTGGCAGCTTCGGATCGGCGCCGTGATCGACCAGCAGCTTCATGGCGGCTGTGTCGCTCGATTGCGCCGCGCGCCAGAAGGCCGTCGCGCCCGCAGGATCCACCCACGAGAAGTCGTTGGTGAAGGAGCGGAACCACAGCTTCTCATCGATCTGCGCGTTTACTTTCGCGCCATGCTCGATTAGCGATTTCATCAGATCGAGATAGTTCGTTTTTTCCTGCTCCGTGCTCGGCTGCGGGAACCATGCGTGTGGCGCCCACTGCACGTCGATCACAGCGTAGAGCGCCGGCAACGCGGCATTGGTCGAAAGGTTCGGATCCGCGCCCTTGTTCACCAGATACTGCGCCAAATCCAGATGTCCGTTGGTGATCGCCATCACCAGCGGCGTGTACTTGTCGCCATTCTGCAAATCGAGCTTGGCGCCCGCCTCGACCAGCGCTTTGGCCGACTCCAGGTGGCCTTCGCGTGCGGCGTAGTGGAGCGCCGTCATACCGCCCATCACATCAGCGCCTGCGCGGCGTGGGGCACGCGCCGCCACATCGCCCGCCACAGCTTTGGGTTTTGCAAACCGTGCCTCGGCGCCGTTCAGTCCGAACGCCCGTGAAAGCAGATCCAGATCGGAGACCGCAGCGTCATGGGCACGCTTGGCCGCATCCGCCGCAGAGGCTGCATCCGCCGCTTCATCCCGCGCATCCGCCTCTGCCTTCGTCAGTTCCTTTGTGGGAGCAGCGCCAGCTTCCGCGCCGCGGCCCGCTCGTCCGCCGCGCCCGCCACGACCGCCTCTTCCGCCACCCGCGGCGGCCCCGGCGGCCGGCGTTTCCACTACGTTGCCGTCCTGGTCGAAGCGCACGCGCTCCAGCTTGTTCTCCTTGCTCGCGATATTGACGTCAGCCCCCCGCGACGCGAGCAACTTCACCACGTCCGTGCGATCCAACGCCGCCGCAAACATCAGGGCCGTCTGCTCGTGCGCCGATTCCTTCGCGTCGATCTGTGCACCGTGGTCCAGCAGCGTTTTTACTGCGGCAGTGCTGCCGGAGGCTGCGGCGATCATCAGAGCTGTTGTGCCGTTGTTCTTTACGGAATTCGCGCTTGCGCCACCGGCCAGCAGCGCGTCGATAATAGCCGCGTTGCCGCTGGTGCAGGCCATAAACAGAGGCGTAATGGCGCCGTCGCGCGTAGCGGCATTCACGTTCGCGCCCGCCGCCAGCAGCGTCTTCACCATCTCCACGTCTTCGTTTTGCGCCGCCCAGTGGAGGGCGGTGGCGCCGTCGCCTTGCGCCGCGTTGACGTCGGCCTTCTGTTGGATCAGCGTGCGCACCTGTTCGCGATTGCCCGTCATGGCGGCATCCGCCACGCGCGTATCGGGAGCCTGCGCAATGATCAGCGCCGCGCTCAGCAGTGCGGCCGCGCCAGTCGCAAACAGCAGTTTCATATGGCGATGGTTCCGTTGCTGTCGCCGAAGTTTTCCGTCTTCACGCCCAACTTTTGCGCGACTGTCAAAAGGAGGTTCGCCATCGGCGTATCATCCTTGGTTACGATGTGCTGATTGCCCTTAACCGCGCCGCACGCATGGCCCGCCAGGAACACAGGCACGCGCTTATGGTTGTGCACGTTGGAATCGCCCATCGGACTGCCGTATATCACCAGCGAATGGTCCAGCAGATTGCCGTCGCCGTCTGGAGTGTTCTTCAGTTTTTCCAGGAAGTAGGGCAGCAGGCTCACGTGATAGCGATTCAGCTTGGCGAATTCCGCGACCTTGGCGGGCGTCTCGCCGTGATGCGAGCACGGGTGGAACGGTGTCTTCACGCCGCTCTCCGGCCAGACGCGTCCGCTGACGTCGCGGCTCATCTTAAAGGCCGCCACGCGCGTGGTTTCCGTCATGAACGCCAGCGCCTGCAGGTCGAACATCAGCTTCAGGTGTTCTTCGTACTTGTCGGGCACGCCTAGCGGAGCTTCCGGCAGCGCGCGCGCTTCGCCGCTCGAGTTGTACTTCTCGATGCGCTGAATGCGGCGTTCGATTTCGCGAACGTCGTCCAGGTAATTGTTTAAGCGAGCGCGGTCGGAGGCGCCGAGATTTTTCTGCAGGCGGTTGACGTCGGTCGAAATCCAATCCAGAATGCTGCGATTTACCTTCTGCCGCTGCGCGCGTTCTTCGGGCGTGCCGCCTTCCCCGAAGAGATTTTCGAACGCCATGCGCGGATCGAGCGTCATCGGCAGCGGCGTGGTCGGGTCGGCCCAGCTGATGGTGTCCGCATACACGCACGCATAACCGTAATCGCAGGCGCCCGACGCGTCCACCATTTCGATGCAAAGCTGGATCGAAGGCAGCGGCGTGTCCTGGCAGAGCTGTTGCGCGTACAACTGATCGATTGACGTGCCGACGAAATAGTCGGAGCCCTCCGTCATCTTCGGATGCGCGGCGGTCAGATAGACGGCGCTCGAACGGAAGTGATCGGCCCCTTCTTCCGCTGCGGCCCAGGCCGTGGCGGGGTGCAGGTCCGTGTTGCTGACAATGGTGATGTAGTCGCGATAGGGCGCTACCGGCTCCAGCGTCTGGCTGAATTCGAAATCCGAACCCTCTTTGGCGGGTGACCAGTAGTGCTTCTCTGTTCCCTCGCCGGTGCTTCCGGCTGCTCCATGCACCATTTCGATAGCGCAGAATCGCGGTTTCACAGCCGCGGCGGTCTTCGCTTGCGGCGTTTGCGCGGGCACCATTGCGTCCAGTAACGGCAGCGATAGCGTCGCACCCAAACCGCGAAGGACGGCGCGGCGGGAGAGATGTTTGCGAGTGAGAAATTGCATGGAGCCTCCTAATTATTGAGACGGGCTTGCGATGGAGATCCCGAGGGTTTGGCCTGCGGCGTCGATCCCGTGGGTTTAGCTTCCGCCAATGGGCTTGCAGCGACTGCATCTTCCGCGCGGCGGAACTGGAACGGCTCGCTCTTTACGATCGCGAGCACGAATGACGAAAACTGATTGTTGTGCGCAGCCGCGGCGTGATCGATCGTGCGCACGGTCGGCATGTCTTTGTAGTCGATCACGCGGCCCAATCCGTAGGCCAGCAGATTTTCCGTGAACGCGCTGATAAACGCGTCCGAATGGTTCAACAGCGCCTGACGAAGGCTGACCGGACCATCCAGCTTTGCGCCATCGAACATCTCACCCGCGGAGTCAATGCGGAAGCCGCTGTCGTTCGTACGCCACACGCCAACGGCGTCGAAATTTTCCAGCGAGAAGCCGATCGGATCCATCATTTTGTGACACGACGCGCACACGGGATTGGCGCGATGCTCTTCCATGCGCTGGCGCACAGACAGGAACTTCTCCGCGTGGCCCGTACGGCTGTCTGAATTCTCCGGCAGCGCCGGAACATTCGGCGGCGCGGGCGGCGGGGGCGTACCCAGCAGCACTTCCATCACATATTTGCCACGCTGCACCGGCGAGGTGCGAATGGCAGTTGATGTCAATGTCAAAATGCTGCTCTGACCAAGCAGGCCGAAGCGGTTCGGGTCCGTAATCTGGACGCGGCGGAATCGATTGCCCATGATATTGGGAATTCCGTAGTGCTTCGCCAGGCGCTCATTCACGAATGTGTAGTCGGCAGTCAGCAATTCGGTTACGGGCCGATCCTGCCGCATCACGTTGTCGAAGAGCAGTTCCGTTTCGCGCCGCATCGAATCGGTCAACGTGCGATCGAAGTTGGGGAACAGGAAGAGATCCGGGTTCACGCCCTTCAGATTCTGCAGGTGCAGCCACTCAACCGCGAAGTTGCTGGTCATGGCCGCGGAGCGTGGGTCGGCCAGCATGCGCCGTACCTGCTTTTCGAGCATCGCCGGCTCATGCAGTTGATTGGCGGCGGCCAATGTGACCAGTTGATCGTCGGGGGGCGCGCTCCATAGGAAGAATGAAAGCCGAGATGCTAATTCGAGATCGGAAACTCGATAGTTGCGGCCCGCGGTTACGCTCGCCGGAACGCGCTCGAAACGAAAGACGAACTCCGGGTTGGCCAAAATTGCTTGAATCGCCGTGCGCACGCCGGTTTCGAAGCCACCTTCATTTTTGCCGCTCTGATAGAAATTGAGCAGCGCCTCCATATCGTTGGCGTTCGTCGGACGACGCCAGGCCTGACGCGAGAGCGCCGCCAGAATCTGCTTGGCGCAGGGCAAGTCGTCTGCGCCATCCGCCGGATGACAGGTGAAGATTCTGCGGCGGCTGGGCGTGTCGGAGATGCCGGCCACCTTCACCGGGCCGGTGACGCTGAATTCGTGCAGGTGCGGGATTGTCGTCATGCCGGGCAGCGCGCCGACCTGCGTATCGACCAGCGTCTGCTCCACCATGCGGTATTCGTCTTCGATCGGACCGTCGGAAAGCCGCAGAAACGCAGCCGAAATTCGCTGCGGGCCCGCCTTCACATGGATCGGATCGGTCTTCACGCCATCCTTCGCGAGCGTCCAGCCTGGATTGATATCGATCAGCGCTACGCGCGCGCCATTCACCGATACTTCAATCTTTTGACCCTTGCCCTGATTGGCCCCATACAGCGAACCGGTAGCGGCATAGTAGAAGCCGAGTTTAAAAACGTAGTCGCCATCGGCCGGAAAATCGTGTACGACAGAAATTCCGCCGCGAGTGCCCAGCGGCGTACCCTCCACGTGTCGCGTCTGCGACTCCACGCGCGGCAGCGAGTACGTTTGCGTAATGGCGCGCGCTTGCGGATCTCCCACGGCTTCGCGGCTTATGCGCCCGGCGGCGCGAATATAGCCTTCCATCAGCGCCGGCGAAATGCCCAACGCGTCGGCCATGTTGTCAAACCCGTGGCTCATGTCGTCCGCGGGCAGCACCGCCGAAACATCGACGGCGACGTTCAGCAGTTCCTTCACGGAGTTCGCATACTCCGTGCGGTTGAGCCGGTGGAGCGGCGGGCGTCCCGGATTCGGGTGCAACGCGGCCTCACGGTCGACGGCAGTTTCGAGGGACGCCGCAAACGCGTTCAATACCGCCGGTTTCGGACGCGGCATGCCCGGCGGCGGCATCAGCCCCACGCGTAGCTTGCGGATCATCTTCTCCGGCAGGTCGCCGTTCTTGGTGATGTGCACCAGATCCAGCTTCGACAGCGACATCTGGCCCGATTGTTTCTGGTCGTTATGGCAGTAGGCGCAATACTGAGTTAAAAATGCGCGCTGGGACGCCTCCGTCGCGAAGCTGGCGTTCGTTGTCGAAGTGTTTGGTTGTGCGAGAGCGGAAAAAGCAAAAAATAAAAATCCGGCCGTAATTCGTTTCTTCATCCAGCTCTCCGACGTAGAGACGCGGGAACCGGACGTGATTGCTGTCCGGCACACCGATCCATCTTGGGTCGAATTATAGTAATCCGGGATGCCGGAGTCAAGGGGGCGTAACAAGTGAAAAGTGTCTTCGCATCTTAGGGATACGCCCGAGTTTGCAACGATTGCGCACGTTCCAGGCGCGCTTACTGCGCATACAGCCGGCGATACATATCCGCATTGCGAAGCACTGCCTGCACGTACTCGCGCGTTTCGCTGAATGGAATCGTTTCTATGAATTCGGCCGGTTCGCGAAAACTATTCCATGTCGACCATTCCGCCGCGCGCCGCGGCCCGGCATTATAGCCGGCGATGGTGCGCTCCACGTTGCCGCCATTCTGATCCAACATCTGTCGAAACACTGCTGTCCCGATCTTCAAATTCGGCGCCGCCTCCAGTAGCGTGGGCAGCGTCACCCGCGGGATTCCCAGCGATCGCGCCATATCGCGCGCCGTCCCGAGCTCCAGTTGCATCAGCCCATTCGCTTTCGCTGATGAAATCGCCGCCGGATTGAATTCCGATTCCTGGCGAATCAAACCCGCCACTAAGTACGGATCCAGATTGTGCGCGCGTGCATCCGCCACCAGGTCGTCACGGAACGGCATGGGATAAAGGTACTCCCAATACTGGCGCGGCGCGCTCGCCAACGGCCGGTTGAGATAGTCGGACGCCAGCGCCTTCATCGCCTTCACGCCTATATAAGGAGCGTCGGCTGCGGCTGCAATTTCCATCGCCATCAACGTGGGCTGCGCGTCTGCGCGCGCGCCAAAGCGCAGCTCCGCATCCGCAAAATCGGTCAACCCCGCGGCGCGTAAGGCTCGGGAACGGTCGATGCGCGCCGTCGTCGTGGCGGTGGGTTGCGTGGGCACTGGAGTAATCGCGGAAACTTTCAGCGAGTTTAGAAAGGCGGACGTATTCGCCGCCAGCGCCGAACCGCCGGACGCGCCCGACAGTTCCGGGGTGTTTAAACGCATTCGCGCCAGAATCGCGTAATAGCTGTTCGGCAGGCGTTCGACAATTTTGAGGTAACACACGCGCGCCGCCACCTCCTGCCCTTTGCGTTCGTAATGGCGGCCCAGAAAATACATGGCGGCGCCGGCGGTGCCGTGTGTGGGATACGCTTCCAAATGCGCGCGCAGCAGGCCTTCGGCGTCGGCAGAATTGCGTTCATAAGCCTGAAACGTCACTTTCCACCGGCTGGTGGGTGCATTGCCATCCTTTGGAAAATCGGAGTAGAGCGCTTTGTAGAGCGGCAGAAAATCGGCCGTGCGATTCAACAGCAAGTAGCGATTCGCAAACGAATACAAAGCCCGCGCGCGCCAGTTCGATTTCGCGTGCTTCTCCGACAAATGTTTCAGCGCCGCCAGTGCGCCGTCGTCATTATTCAGTTTGCGCGCGCACTCTTCCACGTAATACAACCGCTCGGCGTCGACGTCCGACTCCGGGACCGCAAGCCCGCCCAGATACGAATAGGCAGTAGCCGCGTTGTTGGCCGCCAGGTCCGATGCGCCCACGCGCACGCGCGCTTCATCACGCTGATAGCCGGCCAACTTATCGATCGCGCCCTCATATTCCGCGCGCGCCTGCGAATAGGCGTGCAGGGCAAATAAACGGTCGGCGCGGCGCAGCAGTTGTTCGGGAATAGGCTGCGGAAACGTTGCGCCCATGCTGGATGCGAGCGCCGACAGCGCGGCTGAGGCCTTATCCGCGGCCTGCCCCAGCGGGTATTCGGTGTAGACGCGCTGGTAAAACTCCGCCGCGTTCGTAGAGTCGTTGGCAGCCTGATAGCTTTCGGCGAGCGTCAGGTCGCCATCCGGCTGCGGCAACTCTTTGTAGTGATCGCGCAGCGTTTGCACGGCTTGCGCCGCGGCCGTGGGTTCGAGCGCGCGCGCCTCCAGAATCCACGCCTTGCCGCCCAATGGTGAAGGGGCGCCGGTGTGCACCGGTCCAAGGTCCTTCGGAACGCCGTCGAAATCGCCCGATTCCACGCGCGAAGCTGCGAGGTAGTACGCCGGATAATCCGAAATCAGCGGCAGCTTGGCAGGCAGCGGCGCGAGGGCCGCAATCGCAGCGGCGTAATCCTTCTGCTCATAAGCGGTGACGCCCAGCGCCAACTGTGCGGACGCGGCCTCTTCTGGATGAGCTGCGGCATACGCCTCCACCGCGGCCTTGCGTGCAGGGTTGGGCGCTGCGCGATAGTCGCGAACCAGCAGCGCAAGCGCGGAGGGCGCGGGCGCAGACGAAAGCACCCAGACGGCGCACAGCGCGGCTGCGCTACACAATCGGGCCGGGATACTCTTTGCCGAGGAGTGCGGCGTCATCGTTGGCCAGCGTTCGCGTCAGTTCCAAGTGCAAGTAATCGACCATGCTGGGTGACTTCACCAAAAACTCTTTGCGGAAAGTGTCGCGCGCGGCGTCAATTGAATCGCGCAACGAAGCATACAGATTGCGGCGCATGCGTCCCGATTGCACTGCCGCCGCCTTGCGCAGCCGCATCTCCGCCACCTGCACGCGGGCGAATCGCTGCGCGCGAAGATGGAGTTCCTGCTCCTGCACGCTCAAGGCATCCCAGGGGTCGGCGGTCTTTACCGGAGCGGCCGTCGTCGTCGCGGGAGGCGGCGTCGAGGTTGGGACAGGGGTGGACGACGCAGATTGGGAAGTCACTGACGCAAGTACGGCGGCGAACGGCAGTGGCGTCGTGGGCATCGGAGTAGGTGGCGCCAGTGGAGCAAACACCGTCGGCGCCGGTTTTGGCGTCACAGGCGGGGCCGGCGCGAGAGGCACAAATACCGGAGGAGATGTAGGTTGGGCCGCTGGAGGCGCGGGGCGTTCCATGTTTTGCCACACCGCGGACGCCACTTGCGCCAGCAGTTCCAAAGCCTCTGTTTGCGAATCGCTCGCGCGGTCTCCCCACGCATACAGTAGCGCTGCAGGCTTACCCGCCGAGAAAACCGGATAAACGAAAGCGCGGCTCTCTGAGGAGTGCGCGAAACGCTCCACCAATTGTGGCGAAACCTCTTTCGGTGTGGCCATCGAAACCACCGGCTCTTTTGTGTCGATCGCCTGCTGAAGCGCCGCCGCGTCCTTCAGCGGAATGGTGGCCCTGAGTTTTTCCGAGTGCGCCATCCCGTCTTCGACTTGAAACCAAATCGCGCCCGACGCCAGCGTGCGCGCAATGTCGATTACGGTATCTCCCAGATGTTCGCGCGTTTCGGCCTGCCGTATGCGCCGCACCGCCTGATTCAGTTGCCCGGCGAACTCACGCCGCGCCTGCGCCCGCTGATCCTGGCAGATGTTATCCGCCTCAGCGGCAAACTTATCGGCAATGCCTTGGAACGGAGAGGTGGGAGAGTTCACGGCCAATCTGTCCACATTCTAGCAACAGGTTATTCGAATTTGAGTCTATTGAGATACACTAAAGCGCCAATGAAACTGCTTGCGAAATTCAATTTAATTCTGGGAGTGGTGCTGGGCGCCGGACTGGCCATCGCCGCCTTTATTTCTCACTCGTTCCTGCAGGACGACGCGCGCGCGGAAGTTGTGCGTCAGGCGCGCATCATGATGGAGGCCATGCTCGCCGCCCGCAATTACACTACTCATCAGATCCAGCCGCTTCTGGTGAACCAACAGGAACACCAGCGTTCTTTTCTGCCGCAAACCGTGCCCGCATTCGCAGCCACCGAGGACTTTTCTTATTTGAAAGCCCACTACCCGGACTACGCTTATAAGGAAGCAACGCTGAACCCCACCAATCTGCGCGATCGCGCTGTCGATTGGGAAGCCGACGTGATCAACATTTTCCGCAACCGCGGCGCACAACAAAAAGAACTGGTTGCGGAGCGCGATACGCCGACTGGACGCTCTCTTTACCTTGCGCGCCCGATCACCGCCAATCAGCCTTGCCTGGAGTGCCATAGCACCCCGTCGGTCGCGCCTGCCGCTATGATTCGCCACTACGGCAAAAACAACGGCTTCGGATGGCAACTCAACGAAGTCGTGGGCGCGCAAATCGTGTCCGTGCCGATGGCGGTACCGGAGAAGATGGCCGCCGATGCTTTTCGCATCCTGGTGATCAACTTGTCCGGAGTCTTCATCGCCAGCATGATTCTGCTGGATCTCGCGCTGATTTTCACGGTCGTACGCCCGCTGCGTCAACTTTCGAAGATGGCCGATCAGATCAGCGTAGGGCAGATGGACATGCCGGAATTGCCGGTGCGCGGCAAAGACGAAATCTCGGTGCTTGCGGATTCGTTCAACCGCATGCGCCGCAGTCTGGATCGCGCGCTCAAGATGTTGGGCGGATCGTAGGTGCGTCTATAAATAGGAAAGCGTGCAGGCCTTTAGAAATGCCGAGGAGAGGTTGACGAGATGGCCCTATGCTTCTTTGCGAGCTTTGCGGCTTTGCGTGATTAATGCTTTTTAAATCTCGCCAAGACGCAAAGCTCGCAAAGAAACGCAAGAACGCCTCGGGCATCGCGGAACGGCCGCATCAATCTCGTCACTTCGCGTGCTCCCCGGTTTCTAAAGGTTCAGCGTGACAGTCGCTACCGACATCGCGGGCAGTGCGATGCGGAAGCT
>DATAUH010000637.1:0-15433 GCA_036268375.1 Bryobacteraceae bacterium
CAAGAAAGCCGCGCCCAAAAGCGCGAAGCGTGATCACCATTCGCAGCCGCAAGCCGCGACCAACCGGGACCGACCCTCACCCGCCGCCAAGGCCTGGTAAGTAAGGTCGCCACCGATCTTTGACAATCAGCCCTTAGATCCGCAGCACCCGCCGCAGGTGTATTCACGTAAGGACGCAGGGCGGCCGGAGGTCAGAAACCGGAAGCCAATAGCACAGGGCGGAGCCCTCTATTCTGACTCCTAACTCCTAACTCCCAACCCCCAACCCCTAGCTCCTAACTCCTACCTCCTGGTCACCCCAGTCCACCCATACACACGAACTTCAGGTTCTGATACTCCTCCAGCCCCTGCCGCGCGCCTTCACGTCCGAACCCCGATTCTTTCACTCCGCCGAACGGCGCCACTTCCGTGCTGAAAACGCCCTCGTTCGCGCTCACAATCCCGAATTCAAGCGCCTCGCTCATGCGCCACACGCGGCCAACGTCTCGTGAATAGAAATATGCCGCGAGGCCGTATGGCGTGTCGTTCGAAATCCGTATCGCTTCGGCTTCGTCATGGAATCGGAACAGCGGCGCTACCGGCCCGAACGTCTCTTCGGTCGCGATCTGCATATCCGGCGTCACGTTGATCAGCACCGTCGGCTCGTAGAACGTCTGTCCCAGCGCATGCCGCTTGCCGCCGGTCACCACGCGCGCGCCTTTCGACAAGGCGTCGGCCACGTGATGCTCCACCTTCTCGATCGCCCGCGCGTTGATCAGCGGCCCTTGCTCCGAATCGCCGGTCGCCGCCGCTCCTACGCGCAGCTTTTTCACCGCTTCCGAAAGCTTCTCGGCAAACGCGTCGTACACGCCGTCCTGCACCAGAATCCGATTCGCGCACACGCAAGTCTGCCCCGTGTTGCGAAACTTGGAGGCGATCGCGCCCTTCACCGCAGCGTCCAAATCCGCGTCGTCGAACACCAGAAACGGCGCATTACCGCCCAATTCCATCGAAACCCGCTTCAGCGTCGCCGCCGATTGTTCCATCAGCTTCTTGCCAACCGCCGTCGACCCCGTGAACGAAATCTTGCGCACCCGCGCATCCTTCATCCACACCCCAGCCACTTCTGGAGTGCGTTCCCGCGACGCCGTAACAATATTGATCACGCCCGCCGGCACGCCCGCCTCTTCGGCCAACACCGCCACAGCCAGCGCGCTCAGCGGCGTATCCTCCGCCGGCTTTGCGACCACCGTGCAACCCGCCGCCAGCGCCGGCGCAATTTTCCGCGTCAGCATCGCAAACGGAAAGTTCCACGGGGTAATCGCGGCTACAACGCCTACGGGCTCCTTCGTCACCAACAGCTTCCGCCCGCGCAGATTTTCCGGAATCACCTCGCCGTACGACCGCTTGCACTCCTCCGCAAACCATTCCACGAACGCGGCGCCGTACCCGATCTCGCCTCGGCTTTCCGCCAGCGGCTTGCCCTGCTCCAGCGAAATCAGCCGCGCCAGGTCTTCCTGATTTGCCATCAGCGCTGCGAACCACTTCTTCAACACCGCGGCCCGCTCTTTCGCGGTGCGCGCCTTCCACTCTCCGAAAGCCTTCAGCGCCGCATCCACGGCTGCTTTTGCTTCCTGCGCCCCGCAGTCGGGAACGCATGCGATCTGTTCCCCGTTTGCCGGATTCGTTACCGCCAGACAGCGCCCGTCGGACGCGCCCACACGCGCGCCGCCCACGATCGCTCGATTAACGATTAAATCTTCGCGTTGTAGTTTCATGATTACGCCTTAGTCAACGTGACGATAGCCTGCGCTTCAGCCGACCGGCCTTCGCCCACCGGCCCCACGCGCTCCGCTGTCTTAAATTTTACCGAGACCGCGTCCACAGGCAGGTCGAGCGTTCGCGCCAACTGTTCGCGAATCGCCATCCGGTAGTCCTTCAACTTCGGCCGCTCCAGAATCACGGACGAATCCACGTTCGCAATGGCGTAGCCCTGCTCTTCCGCCAGCGTTCGCGCATGCTTCAGAAACACCAGGCTATCGCAGCCCTTCCACTGCGGATCCGTATCCGGAAAGTGCATCCCGATATCGCCAAGCGCCGCCGCACCCAGAATCGCATCCGTGATCGCATGCGCCAGCACGTCTGCGTCAGAGTGTCCTTCGAGTCCGAACTCGCTCGCAATCGTCACGCCCCCCAAAATCAGCGGACGCCCCTGCGCAATTCTGTGATTGTCCCAGCCCAGCCCGGTGCGAATAGTCATTCGTGCGCTACAGGCTTCGCGGCCCATTGTTGAAAGAAGAGGTTCGCCAAATCCATATCGCCCGGCCGCGTGATCTTGATGTTCCGGTCGCTACCCAGCACCACGCTTACTTCCACGTCCAGCCGCTCCACCAGGCTCGATTCGTCCGTTCCCGTGAAGCCGTCACGCTGCGCGGTGGCGAATGCCCGCCGCAATAACTCGTAGTGAAATACCTGCGGCGTCTGCGCCAGCACCAGCTTTTCGCGCTGCAGCGTTCCGCGAATCTTCACGTGGCCGGTGCCCTGCGTCACCTGCTTCACTGTGTCCACAACAGGCACGCCCACAATCGCCGCGCCCGTGGCCGCAGCTTCGTCAAACACCTTGTGGATCGTCTCGATATCGATGAACGGCCGCACCGCATCGTGCACCGCCACGAGTTGCGTCTCCGGCTCCAACGATTCGAGCGCGTTCGATACCGATTGCTGACGGCTGTTGCCGCCTTCCACCACGCGCACGCGCCCCGGCGCCACTTCGCGCCCCATCATCTCCGCCACCCAGTCTATGTCCTCGGCGCGCACCGCGATCACGATCTCGCTCACCCGGTCGATTCCTGCAAACTTTCGCACCGTGTGAACCAGAATCGGCGATCCCTCCAGCAGCATGAACTGCTTGCGGCTGGTACCAGTCCTCTCCGCGGCGGCGCGGCCCATGCGTGTGCCCAGGCCTGCGGCGGGCAGTATGACGGCGGCTTGCATGACGAATTTACGATTCTACCGTGGTTTTTTCAGGAGCCGCGACGCCCATTGGCTGCGGATCGCTCTTGCGCACCGGCCGGTCGTGCCGCTCTGTGCCTGCGCCTGCATGCGTGCGCTCATCGAACTTGCCGAAAATCATCTTGCCGGCGGTGGTCTGCAACACGCTCGTGACGGAGATATCGATCGTTTTCGAAATCATCTTCTTCGCGTTGTCCACCACCACCATCGTGCCGTCATCCAGATACGCGACACCCTGGTTGAACTCTTTGCCTTCCTTCAAGATGAACACGCGCATCGTCTCGCCCGGCAGCACGATCGGCTTCAGCGAGTTCGCCAGTTCGTTGATATTCAAAACCTCCACGCCATGAAGCTGCGCAACTTTGTTCAGGTTGAAATCGTTTGTCACTACTTTGCAATCGAACACCTTTGCCAGCTCAATCAGCTTCATGTCCACTTCGCGCACCTGCGGAAAGTCCTGTTCCACGATTTGCACGGTGAGGTGAGCCATCTTCTGAATCCGCTGCAGAATGTCCAGTCCGCGCCGCCCGCGGTTGCGCTTCATCGAATCCGCCGAGTCCGCCACCAGTTGCAGTTCGCGCAGCACAAACTGCGGGATCACCAGCACGCCGTCCAGAAAACCGGTCTCCGCGATGTCCGCGATGCGCCCGTCGATGATCACGCTTGTGTCCAAAATCTTGAACGATTTCTTGGAGGTCTTCTCCACCCCGAAGACTCCGCCCAGCGCCGAAAGGTTCAGCATGTCGCCCTTGTTCGCGCCCACGATCAGGCCCACATAGCCCATCAGAAGCAACAGACAGACCTGTAAAAACGGCTCCGGCGAGGCCTTGCTCACCACCAGGGACATCAAAAACGCCCCCAGAATTCCCAGAAGAGATCCGAAAGCCGCCCCGATTAAGCGTTTCAGACTTACTTTTTCCAATCGGACTTCAAAAAGAATAATGCAGCAACCAATCCCAAGTCCGAGCGCGGCGGAAATAGGTTGGGAAAGCGAAAACGGATGCAAATAGTAAGCCGATACCGCGAGAACGAGAACAAAGATAGCGCGCACAATCACCAGATCGAGCAAGAAGATACCCCCTTATGATTTCGCGAAACCCAACAATTACCGTCAATTAGCGGCCATGCAACACATAGATGCCGCGGCCAAGAGTATATCATTGAAAATTGGGCGAGAAAGGGCGTTTTATTCCTCCTCTAATCCTTTCGATAGAATTGGTTAGCTCCAAAGAGCTACGTCCTGTCAGCCATGCTTCGTCATCCAAACTACAAGTCCCTTCGAATATCATTGAAACAAGCCCCTTCTTAAACCTATGTGGATAGTTCGGCTAGCTTTACGGCGGCCATATACATTTGTAGTCATGGCGCTGCTGATCGCCATTCTCGGCGTGTCGGCAATTATATCGATGCCCGTCGATATCTTTCCGTACATCGACATTCCCGTGGTCAGCATCGTCTGGAATTACTCCGGTCTTGCGCCTGACGAGATGGAAAAACGCATGGTCACCATCTTCGAACGCGCCATGACGACCACCGTCAACGATATTGAGCACATCGAATCGCAATCCTACAGCGGCGTTTCCGTCACTCGCGTGTACTTCCAACAGGACGCGAAAATCGAAGTCGCGCTGTCGCAGATCACCGCCATTTCGCAGACCCTGCTGAAGATCTTCCCTCCCGGCACCACTCCTCCCAGCATCATTAAATACGATGCGTCGAGCGTTCCCATCATCCAACTCGGTCTCGAGAGCAAATCGCTCAGTGAACAGGAACTCTTCGATCTCGGCCAGAACTTCATCCGCACTCAGCTCGCCACCATTCAAGGCGCGGCCATTCCTCTGCCCTACGGCGGCAAGTTCCGGCAGGTGATGATCGACATCAACCCCGACCAGCTCTATGCCAAGCAGCTTTCACCGGTCGATGTCTCGAACGCGCTCGCCGCGCAGAACCTGATCCTGCCCGCCGGAGACGTCAAGATCGGCGACAAGGATTATCAGGTGAAGCTGAACAGCAGCCCGCGCGTGCTGGCCGACATGAACAAGCTCCCGATCAAGGTAGTGAATGGAGCCACCGTCTACCTCGGCGACGTGGCCACCGCGCGCGACGGCTACTCGGTTCAAACCAGCATCGTGCGCACCAACGGAACCCGAGGCGCGCTGCTCACCGTGCTTCGCAGCGGCCGGGCATCCACGCTGGCCGTCGTGAATAACGTCAAGGCCGCGATGCCCAAAATTCTTGCCGGCCTCACGCCCGAATTGTACGTGCGCCAACTGTTCGATCAATCGCTGTTCGTTCGCGCCGCCATCGCCGGCGTGGTCCGCGAAGCCATCACCGCCGCCGTCCTCACCGGCTTGATGATCCTGCTCTTCCTCGGAAGCTGGCGCAGCACCGTCATCGTTTGTATTTCGATTCCGCTCTCCATCCTGGTCTCGTTGATCGTCCTTCACATGATGGGTCAAACCACCAATGTCATGACGCTCGGCGGACTTGCGCTAGCCGTCGGTATTCTGGTCGACGACGCCACAGTTGAAATCGAAAACACGCACCGCAACATGGCCATGAAGAAGCCGCTGGTGCGCGCGGTGCTCGATGGCGCGGAACAGATCGCCGCTCCCGCGTTCGTCTCCACGCTTTGCATCTGCATCGTCTTCGTCCCGGTGTTGCTGCTCACCGGCGCTGCCAAGTTCCTCTTCACGCCGCTCGCGGGCGCGGTCGTCTTCGCCATGCTCGCATCGTATCTGCTCTCCCGAACCATCATTCCCACGATGGTTCACTACATGCTGAAGCCGGAGCTCAAGATCTACGCCGCGGGTGAGCATGCCGAAGTCGGAACCGGCCTGATCTGGCGCGTCCACTACATGTTCAACCGCCGCTTCGAGATCATGCGGTCTTCTTACACCTCGCTGCTGCACTGGTCTCTCGATTTCCGCACGCCGATTCTCATCTGCTTCGGTATTTTCGTCATCGGTTCGCTGAGTCTCGCCACCTTCATCGGCCGCGACTTCTTCCCGACGGTCGATTCCGGCCAGATGCGCCTCCATGCCCGCCTGCCCGCGGGCGCCCGCATCGAACAGACCGAAGTCGCCTTTGCGAACATCGAAAACGAAATTCGGCAGACGATTCCGAACCGCGAAATCTCTACCATCATCGACAACATCGGCATTCCCAACGGCGGTTTCAACCTCGCGTTCGGCGATAGCCCCACGATCGGCACCGGCGACGGCGACATCCTCATATCTCTGAATCCTGAGGAGCATGGGCCCACCGCGGCTTACACCGATCAACTTCGTAAGCGCCTGCACGAACGCTTCCCGGACGTCACCTTCTTCTTTGAAGCTGCCAACATCACCAACCAGATCCTGAACTTTGGACTCCCGGCGCCCATTGACGTGCAGGTGGTGGGGCGCAACGCCGCCGGCAATTATCAGATCGCCGAGGACATCAAGCGCAAAGTGGAACGCATTCCAGGAGCGGCCGACGTTCATATCCACCAAGTGGTGGATTGGCCTGAAATCGACATCAATATAGATCGCGCCAAAGCCGCCCAGGTTGGCCTTACGCAGCGCGATGCCGCCAACAGCTTACTGGTCTCACTCGCATCGAGCGGCCAGGTGGCGCCCACACAGTGGCTCGATTGGAAAACCGGCGTCAGCTATTTCGTAGCCGTACAAACGCCG
The DNA here is from genome assembly GCA_036268375.1 of Bryobacteraceae bacterium. Lineage (GTDB taxonomy): Bacteria > Acidobacteriota > Terriglobia > Bryobacterales > Bryobacteraceae > PALSA-243. The sequence continues at coordinate 6,669 of DATAUH010000637.1, forward strand.
CAATACAAGCTGGATTCCATGGCCGCCATGCTCCGCACCCCGGTTTCGCCCCCACAGGGGCCGATCGGCAACGGCGTTTTGCAACTGCCGGGCGCGGCCGCTCCCAGTCAGGGTTCTCTCGCGTTCGGCAACCCCGGAACCGGATCCGGCGCTACCCAGTTACTTGCCAACATGGCATCAACCGCGCGCGGCGTAGCTCCCGAAATCGTCAATCACTACAACGTGCAGCCCGTCTTTGATGTCTACGCCAATGTCGACCGGCGTGACCTCGGCGGAGTCGGCAACGCCGTGGAAAAGATTGCGCACGAGGCCGAAGCCCATTTGCCCCGCGGCACTACCATCGAAGTTCGCGGCCAGATTACGACCATGGAAAATTCGTTCTACCGCCTCGGCGTCGGAATGTTGTTCGCCGTCGTCCTTGTGTATCTCTTGATGGCGGTGAACTTCCAATCGTGGCTGGACCCCTTCATCATTCTCATGGCACTGCCCGGCGCGCTCTCCGGGATCGTCTGGATGCTCTTCCTGACGCAAACCACCTTCAGCGTACCGTCGCTGATGGGCGCCATCATGTGCATCGGCGTCGCCACCGCCAACAGTATTCTGATGGTGGTCTTCGCCAACGATCAACGCCTCGAAGGCATGGATGCGCGTTCCGCGGCGCTCTCCGCCGGACACACCCGCATCCGCCCTGTGATCATGACCGCGACCGCCATGATCATCGGCATGTTGCCCATGGCCCTGGGACTCGGCGAGGGTGGCGAACAAAACGCCCCGCTGGGCCGCGCGGTTATCGGAGGCCTGTTACTCGCAACTGTGACTACCCTGTTTGTAGTCCCCATGGTGTACAGCCTGCTGCGCACCAAACCACCTGTCAATCATGAACAGGAACTCGAAAAAGAAGAACAGGAATTCCTGCAGGAACAGATGCTGCTCAACGGGGACCTACAATGAACCACACCTACTCGACTGAAGATCAACTTCGCGCTGAAGTAGATAGCCTCCGCCGGCAACTGGAGGAACAGAAGCACCAGCAACAATACAAGAAGCCCACCGGCTGGACCGGACTCGTAGTCGTCCTGCTAATCGCCGGTCTCGCGTTCGCGGGTTACTATCTCGGATACCTGCCGCGTCAACAGCGCGAACGCGTGTTGGCCGCTGAGTCGCAGAATCAGGCTGAATCCCTGCCCATCGTGAACGTCGTTCCCGCGGAGCGCTTTTCCGGCGTGGCCAGTCTGGTGCTGCCGGGTAATATTCAAGCCGTTACAGAAGCGCCCATTCTCGCACGCGCCAGCGGCTACGTTAAGAAGCGCTATGCCGATATCGGCGACCATGTAACGGCCGGCCAGGTGCTCGCGGAAATCGAAGCTCCCGAATTGAACCAGCAGATCCAGCAGGCCAAGGCCGCCGTCGACCAGGCCGATGCCGCCTATCAACAGGCCCAGGCGAGCCTGGAACAGGGACACAGCAACGAGAATCTCGCCCGCGTCACTAAGGACCGCTTCGCGAAGCTTGCCGACAAGGGCGTGATCTCGAAGCAGGATAACGATACTTACAACCTGCAGTGGCAGGCGCAAACGTCCAACGTGCAGGCACTCGAAAAGGCCACCAACGCCGCCAAAAGCAACATCGCCGCCGTGCAGGCCAACCTGGAGCGCCTGAATAGTCTCGAGAGCTACCTGACGGTGCACGCTCCCTTCGCTGGGGTAATCACGCTGCGCAATATCGACGATGGCGTGCTAGTGACCGAAGGCAACACCCTGCTTTACCGCGTCGCCCAGACCGACCGCATGCGCACTTATCTGAGCGTTCCGCAAGCCGAGGCGGGTTCCGTTCGCGTCGGTCAGAAAGCCTCGCTCACTCTGCCCGATCTGCCGGGTCGCAAGTTCGCAGCCACCGTAACCCGTACCGCCAACGCGCTCGATTCCAACACCCGAACCTTGCTCACGGAGGTTCAAGTCGCCAATACCAACGGCCTTCTGCTTCCAGGTATGTACTCGCTCGTCGATCTCGCCGTGCCGCGCAAAGATCCGCCGCTCTCCATTCCCGGCTCCACGCTCGTGGTCCGCGCCGATGGGCCACAGGTCGCAGTCGTATCGCCCGACGGCAGCGTACATTATCAGAAAGTGCAGCTCGGCCGCGACTTCGGCGACAAACTCGAGGTGCTCGCCGGCTTGCGTGAAGGCGACCAACTGGTCGTGAACCCCAGCGACGCGGTTCGCGAGGGCATCAAAGTGAAGCCCGCCTCTAAGACAAAGGAATCGCGCTCGTGATCGTATCTGTATCCAGCGCGCGTTCGCGCGCCCTTCGATCAGGCCTCTGCCTTCTTCTTACCGCAACCATTCTTCCGGCTCAGCAGCAGCAACTTCCGCCGCTGCCGAGCATGTCGCGTCCCGTCAGCCTCGATAACTCGCCGCGCATTCGCGAATTGATGCGCGCCGGCAGCCTGTATCTTTCTTTGCAGGACGCGCTGGCTCTGGCGATCGAAAACAATCTCGATATCGAACTGCAGCGCTTCACCATTCCGCAGGGCGATTCGGAATATCTGCGCGCGCAAGGCGGCGGCCTCACCCGCGGCTTAAACTACACGCTGTCCGAAGTCCCCACCGGCGTCGGCGGCCCGCTCAGCCCGCTGGTGACCAACCCCGCCGCCACCGGCGCAGCCACGAATGGCACCTCAGTTCCCACCAACGCGCTCGAGTTGGGTACGCTCGGTGAGCCGCAAACGAACTACCTGATGCAGGGCACTATCCCGCAGTCCACAGGCCCCGCGGTGCCCATCTTCGACCCGGCAATTGTAGGCCAGTTGAATTGGGCGCACACCACCACGCCTCAAAACAACCTGCTGTCTTACGGACAACCGGCGCTGGTGACCAACGGCTTGATCGCAAATGCCGGGATTCAAGAAGGCTTTGCCACCGGCGGCCAGGCCAGCCTCAACTTCGACAACAACCACACCAACGTCAATTCGCTCAACAGCAACTACAACCCATACACCGGATCGAGCCTTGGCCTGACCTTCACGCAGCCGCTGCTGCGTGGCTTCGGACTCAGTCTCAACCGCCGCTTCATACGCATCGCCGGCAACGAACGCCGCATCGCCAGCATGCTCTTTCAGCAGCAATTGATCGCCACGGTTTACGGCGTCGTCCGCCTCTACACCGATTTCGTCGCGCTCTACGAAGACGAAAAGGTGAAAGAGGAAACCGTACGCGCCGCCGGGAAGCTGCTCTCCGATACCAAAGCGCAGGTCGAAGAGGGCACGCTCGCGCCAGTCGAAGCCACGCGCGCCAATGCCGAAGTCTTCTCCACACAGCAGGACCTGATCAACGCGCGCGGCCTTCTTGAAGAACAAGAGGCCATCCTGAAGAACGTGCTGACGCGCAACGTCGATGAAAGCATCCGCTCCGCGCGCATCGTCCCCACCACCACGCTCGACATCCCCGCGACCGACGAAGTTCGGCCCATACAGGACTTGATCGCCGAGGCCTACGCGCAGCGGCCGGACCTGGGACAGGCGCGGCTGCAGGTTGAGAACAACGTCATCGGTCTTGCGGGCGCCAAGAACGCCACTCTCCCTGAGGTCGACTTGGTTGGCGTCGCGCAAAACAACGGGCTCGCCGGCCCCACCAGCGCCGGCTTCGCTGGCACTACTTATCAGCCGTTTTCCGGGGGCTACGGAAGCGCATTAGGCCAAGTATTCTCGCGCGATTACCCCACTTACGGCATCGGCGTCCAAGTAACGCTGCCGATTCACAACCGCATCGCCGAAGCCGATCTGGCGCGTGACGAGATCAACACAAAGCAGGCGCGAATCCGCGTGGCGCAGTTGCAAAACCAGGCGCGCCTGGAAGTGGAAGACGCCTTGATCGCGCTCAAGCGCGCACGCGCATCCTACGATGCCGCCGTTCAGGCACGCAAGTTCCAGCAGGAATCGCTCGAGGCGGAGCAGGCAAAGTTTGAAGTCGGCGCCTCCACCGCGTTTTTCGTGATTCAGTACGAAAGCCTGCTGGCGCAAGCCAAATCCACCGAAGTCGCGGCCAAAAGCAGCTACGTGAAGGCGAAGGCGGCCCTGCAGCGCGCCACCGCCTCCATCGTGAACGACAACAACATCGCCTACGACAACGCAGTTCGCGGCACGATGTAATTCGCGCTCGATCCGGGCAGACGGGAACGCGCGCCCGTCTTCCGGCATCTAAAATAGAAGTTATATGCCCCGGTACGAAGCCGCGCTCTCAGTGGAGCGCTTCTGCGACTTCGCTCTCCTGGGCCTCGCTGCGTGCGGTTTCCTGGCAGTGGCAGGCTCGGGGTACCTGGACACCCCAACCATCGCGTTTACGTCCGCCGTACTGTTGCTGCGCGCGCTATCGATAGCCGATTTTGTCGCGCTCAATCTCTCGAACCGCGCCGTGAGCCTGGCGTGCGTCGCGTACGTTCCGGTTTTTCTGGCCGATTACGAGTTCTACTCGCGCACCGTGGCCGCCGCTACAGTTCACCTTGTCTTTTTCCTCGCGGCGCTCAAGATACTCACCACCAGCAACCGGCGCGACCGCTGGTTTTTAGCGCTGATCTCCTTCGCCGAGCTGGTGGCGGGGGCGGTGCTTTCGATCAACGTGAACTTTTTCGCGTTCCTGGCGCTCTATCTCTTCTTCGCCATCGCCTCGCTCACCAGCGGCGAGATCCGGCGATCCATGCGTCGCGCGGGAATTCGCGCCCGGGGCGGCCAAAGCGGCTTTCATCCCCGCCTCGCAGTTCTGACGACCGTAGTTTCCGTCGGAATTCTGATCCTGACCGCGGGCCTGTTCTTCATTCTGCCTCGCACCGCCGATGCAGCCTTGGCGCACCTGCTGCCGCACCGCACCTTTTCGGGCTATACAAACCTGGTCTCGCTTGCCCGCACCGGAAGACTCATCCTCGACTCGCGTCCCGTGATGCACGTGTCCAGTCTGCGGCCCGATAAACTCGCCGGCGTGAAGTGGCGCGGCGATGCGCTCACGTATTTCAACGGCAGACAATGGGTGAACCCCTCGCCTAATTGGGCGCCCATTCCCAGCTATGCCGGCGAGACGCCTAATCCCATAGGGCGCGCGCAGCGGCCGGCGGGCCGTTATGTGAATTATGAGGTTCGCCTGGACAGCGGCGGGACGAGAGCGCTCTTCATGGCCGGTTCGCCGCAGGTAGTCACCATGGACTACGAGTACAACGCGCTCGATAAGTCCGAAACCGATGGCTACCGCATTCCAGAGAGCCTTCCCCCAGGCTTCCAATACAGCGTCTACAGCCTGCTTGAAGATCCGCCGGAGACTGACGAGGCGGTCTATCAGACGTGGGTTTTGAGCCCGTCATCGCGCATGCGCAACCTGGAACTGCCGCGCCTCGATCCGCGCATCGGCACGCTGGCCCAAACCGTAACCGCCGCCGCGTCTTCGGATTTGGCGCGCGCCCGCGCTATCGAACACTATTTGCGCACCGAATATACATATTCGCTCGACATGCCGGCGTACACGCCCAGCGATCCGCTGGCCAACTTTCTGTTCGAGCGGCGGCGCGGCTACTGCGAATATTTCGCCTCCGCGATGGCCGTGATGTTGCGGTCGATCGGCATTCCATCGCGTCTGGCAACTGGATTCGAGACCGGCATTTTCAACAACCTTACGGGCCTGTGGGTAGTGCGCGCATCGGACGCGCACGCGTGGGTGGAAGCCTGGCTGCCCGGTCACGGTTGGACCACGTTCGACCCGACGCCGTCGGCCCCGGCAGGCAGCGCGTTCGGCTGGATGTCCAAATTGAATCTGTATCTGGATGCGGCCAGCGGCTTTTGGCAGGACTGGGTGGTCGGCTACGATCCGCACCGCCAGAGCACTCTCGCCGGACGCCTGCAATCGAGCGCTGGATTTCTGGGCGCGGGTTGGCTGAGCAGCGCGTGGCACGCCGTCAATCGACAGGTTGCCGCAATCGCGCCGTGGTTGAACCTGCGCAGTACATGGTTTGTCAGCGCTGTTGCGATCGCGATACTGGCGTGGCTCGCCGGCCCTTGGCTCTTCCGCCGGCTTCGCGCACGCCTGCATTTTGCGCGCGCGCGCCGCGGTCAGGCTTCGGCGCAGGACGCGACATTGCTCTATCGGCGCATGCTGCGCCTGGCGCGCCGCCGCGGTTACCAGAAGCCGCCATGGTTTACGCCCGCGGAGTTCGCGCGCTCGCTTCCGGCCGATCGCTTCGGCGGCGTGGTGGGCGAGTTTACGAGCGCGTACAACGCGCTTCGATTCGGAAACAGTAGCCAGGGACCGCAGCTTGCGGCGCTGCTGGACGAGATGGAGCGCGCGCCGGCAGGCCGGGCGGGCCAGAAGGAGAGCTATGACAGCCAGCCCCGATAACGGCATCATGACCGTTCACGCGCAGGGCAGTGTGGACGAAATCGTGCGGAAAGTCGAGGCCCTGCTCGAGGCAAAAGGCGTAAAGCTCTTCGCGGTAATCGATCATTCGGGCGAGGCCGCCAAGGCCGGTCTCGAAATGCCAGACACGAAGGTCTTGATCTTCGGCAATCCGAAGGGCGGAACCCCGCTGATGCTGGCGTCGCCTTCCATCGCGCTCGATTTGCCGTTGAAAATTCTGGTGGCGCAACACGGCGAAGACCGCGTCGCGATCTCTTTCAACACGCCGGAGTACCTGCGCCATCGGCACAATTTGCCGGCAGAACTCGCGGCCGTCTTAGCGGCCGCACAGGTGTTTGCACAGCAGGCCGGGCAATAAGTGCGCTATCGTTTCGTGACCACAAGCAAATATACGAGACGTTTCTCCCAAGCGGCTGCCAATCCCAATTGCCGCTCAAGCGCTTCTGGCAATTCTTCCGGCTTCGAGGGCGCGTGAAAGAGAAAGTCATAGCGGCCCTTTAAGCCCGTGTCATCGATCACCACTGTGTGCGTCTGGTTTTCCAGCATATTCGCGAATATGGCGAGCGTGACGTTATGCATTTGAAGATTTGATGAATCGCTGCCTGTCGCGCCTTCAGTCTTGTCGGTGTGTTCATGAAGGCCGGCTGCTTCCGCTACCGGCGGTTTCAATACGAGCGCTTCCGTTTCGCGGGTTTCCTTCGTAACTTTGATTTGGAAATAATCCAGAAGCCGTTGCCGAAACTCCTCGAGCGCCTTGGCCATTCCGCCATCGCTCGGATCGATGAAGACTTCGTGCTCGCGTTTGTCGCTCAGCGCATCGCCGATCACGCGCGCGCGGTCGAAGTTGTAGGCCCGCGCCACCATTGTCTGCAGATCGGCGTGGCGCAACACCAGCGGCGGCTCTTCCGGGCGCGGAGCCGGTCCGGTTTTCGGCATGCCGAGGTTGAACAGACTGTTCGCGATCGCATCGTCGCTGGACTTTTTCTGATCGGCCTGTTGCGCGAACATGGCAGCGGCAAGACACAATGAAATAGCTATGCCGCACGCCGGGAAAACGAGACGACGGGAGCCAGCCATACCTTCAGTATGGCAAGAAGATTTTCGCGCGAGGCGGATATCGTGAGAGCCATGCTGCTGCGCCAACCGGCGCCGATTGCGGAGCGGCCGCTGCAACTTTCCAACGCGCCGGAGCCGCAACTGAAGCCGGGCGAAGTGCTCCTGCGCGTGAAAGCGTGCGGTGTCTGCCGCACCGACCTCCACATCGTCGAAGGCGAACTGAAGCCGCAGCGCAGTCCGGTGATTCCGGGACACCAGATCGTTGGCGAAATCGCCGACGGCGCGACGGATCGACTGCCGATGGGCGCGCGCGTCGGTGTTTCGTGGATGGGCGGCGTCGACGGCACATGTCTCTACTGCGTGCGCAACATGGAAAACCTATGCGACGCGCCAACCTTCACCGGATACTCTGTCGATGGCGGATACGCGGAGTACGCAGCGGCTCGCGCCGATTTCGTCTTCCCGCTGCCCGCCGGCTTGGACGACCTGCATGCCGCGCCGCTGCTCTGCGCCGGCATCATCGGCTTCCGCAGCCTGCGCGTTGCGGGCGTGGAACCGGGCGACCGCGTCGGCCTCTACGGCTTCGGCGCTTCGGCGCACCTGACGATCGCCGTGCTGCAGTCCTGGAATTGCGAAGTGTACGTTGCCACGCGCGGTGAATCGCATCGCGAACTGGCGCGCTCGCTGGGAGCGACCTGGGTGGGCGCGGAGCGTGACCAGCCGCCGGTGGCCCTCGACCGCGCCGTGACCTTTGCGCCGAGTGGAGACGTGGTGGTGGCCGCACTCGCGAGTCTGCGCAAGGGCGGCGTAGTGGCGATTAATGCGATCCATTTGGACCGCATTCCGCAATTCGACTACGACAAGCTTTTGTGGGGCGAGCGGCAGATTCGCAGCGTTGCCAACATGACGCGCGCCGACGCACGGGACTTTCTTGAGATTGCGCATCGCATCGGCCTGCGTCCCAAAGCGACTGCGTATCCGCTGGCCGAAGCCAACGAAGCGCTACTCGCGGTAAAAAGGGATGCGGTGGATGGCGCAGCCGTATCGTGCCGTAGCCGGCAATAAACATGGACCAATCTTACGACGCACTGCTCGTAGTCTCGTTCGGCGGACCGGAGCGCAACGAAGACGTGCTGCCGTTTCTCGAGAACGTTCTGCGCGGAAGAAATGTCCCGCGCGAACGAATGCTGGAAGTGGCGGAACACTATTACCAGTTCTCGGGCAAGAGCCCGATCAACGATCAGGTGCGCGCGCTGATAGCCGCACTCGAACGGGAACTCGCCGCGCATGGCCCGAAGCTGCCGATTTATTGGGGTAACC
>DATAUH010000638.1:0-5461 GCA_036268375.1 Bryobacteraceae bacterium
TTGGCTCCGGGACAAATCCAATCCTGAAGTCATGAAGTATTTGAACGCCGAAAATACTTATACCAGCGCCATGACCCAGCCCCTGAAGCCATTGCAAGATGCGCTCTACAAGGAGCTGTTGAGCCACGTCAAAGAAACAGATCTGACTGTACCGGTCCGGCGCGGTGACTATACGTATTACTCGCGCACGGAACAAGGTAAGCAGTATCCGATACGCTGCCGCAAGCTGGACGGTCAGGGCGCAAAAGAACAGATACTGCTTGACCCGAATGAACTGGGCCGCGATAAGAAATTCGTCGGCATCGGCGCATTGGCGCTGAGTGACGATCAGAACTTACTGGCCTACACGGTCGATTATGTCGGCTACCGTCAATATACGCTTCATATTAAAGATCTCCGAACCGGCGTCACTCTCCCGGACTCGGCAGAGCGAGTTGGGTTCGTCGCCTGGGCGGCCGATAATCAGACGCTCTTCTTCTCCACCGAGGACGCGGTCTCAAAGCGCAGCGACCGCGTTTGGCGCCACAAACTTGGCCAGCATGACTCCGATCCTATCTACGAAGAGAAGGACGAAGTTTTCGCCGTAGCCCTGGATAAGACTCGAGACAAAAAATATGTTTTGATCGACATCTTCAGCACCGATACCAGCGAGGTGCGCTATCTGCGCGCCGACCAGCCACGGTCGAATTTCACTGTTTTTCTGCCGCGCAAGCCGCAGCAGCGATACTTCCTCGATCATCACGCCGACCGCTTCTACATTCGCAGCAATAAAGACGGTCCCAACTTTGCAATACTTACCTGCTTGGACACCGCGGTCGCCCCGAAAGACTGGACCACGTTGGTCGCGCACGACCCAAATACGTTAGTCGAGGAGATGGCAATGTTTCGGGATTATGCCGTCATCTCCGAAAGAAAAGATGCGCTCAACCAGTTTCGGGTTCTGAATTTCAAAACCAACGCGTGGAGCACGATCGCTTTTCCGGAGCCGGTCTACAGCGCGAGCGCCGGCGAAAATCCTGAGTATGCATCCAAGGCCTTTCGCTATACATATGAAAGTCTCACCACGCCGCGCAGCACCATGGACTACGATTTCCAAACCGCTCAATCGGCTTTGCTCAAACGGGAAGAAATTCCCCACTATGATGCGTCTCAATATACCTCTGAGCGCCGCTGGGTAACCGCCAGGGATGGAGCGAAGGTTCCCCTGTCCATCGTCTATAAGAAGGGACTCAAACGGGATGGCACGCAGCCGCTCTTCCTTTATGCTTATGGCGCTTATGACGTGGACACGAGCGCGTACTTCTCAAGCTCCATTCTGCCCTTACTCGACCGGGGAATAACTTATGCGATCGCGCACATCCGCGGCGGCAGCGACTTAGGAGAAACTTGGCACGACCACGGCAAGCTGATGAGCAAGAAGAATACCTTCAACGACTTCATCGACTGCGCCGAATACCTCATCACCGATAAGTGGACTTCGAAAGATCGCCTCCTGATCGAAGGTGGAAGCGCCGGCGGACTGCTGATGGGCGCAGTGGTGAATATGCGCCCCGATCTCTTCCGTGCTGTTCACCTCGCGGTTCCATTCCTTGACGTGATGAATGACATGATGGACCCATCTCTTCCGCTGACTACGACCGACTATCCCGAGTGGGGCAACCCTCATGAGACCCGGGCGGTCTACGACTACATCCTCTCTTACAGCCCCTATGACAACCTTCACAAAGCCGCTTATCCGGCGATGCTTTTGACGGAGAGCCTGAATGATAGTCAGGTGCTGTACTGGGAAGCCGCCAAGTTTGTGGCAAAAGCCCGAACCCTGAAAACCGACAATAACCCGGTGCTGTTAAAGATGAAGATGGACCCCGCTGGCCATGGCGGCGCATCTGGCCGCTACGATCGGCTGGAAGATCGGTCATTCGAGTTAGCTTGGATGATGAGCCAGGTCGGCATAACTCATTAGCTGGTGCATAGAGAGTCAGCCTGCGGTGGCCGGACAGATGGTCAAGTCAGCGCCTCTTCCGCCAGCACCAGCCCCGAAGGCAGTTCCTCGCCAAATATCCGCCCCAGCGTCCCTTCATCGGCCTCTTCGCCTTCGAACACGCCCAGCAGCCGTTCCGCATGCGGCGAAGCCTCCAGCTTCACTCGAATCGATTGCCGCAGCGGCGCCGGCAAGTCGCGCGTCGGATCGTCCGTCCGTCTCCCCATTGACGCCAGCGCGTCTCCCGCATTGTTCGCCTTCAACAGCGCCTCCGCCCAGCGCCCCGCGACCGCCGGCGCCACTACCAGATTGATCGGGCCATAGAAAAGTTTGCGCGCGCCCAGCCGCGCCAGGCACCACAGTTCGCTCTCCTTGTAGTCGCCCGCCTTCACGCGCTTTATCAGCGCCTCGCCCAGCTCCGTTTTGGTGCCCAGCGGCAGCAGTTCCAGGCTCGCGGCCGTGCGCCACTCTTCGCGCAGCAGCGCGCTGTTGATGCGTTGCGGTTTCTTGTTGCCGCGCGGCATAAGAGAGGCCGCCAGGCGCTGATAAATATCGCTCTGCTGATTCCGATTGAGTCCGCCCGCCACGCGCCCCCAGAAAATCCACCAGTCGATTTCACACTGCGTCTGATTGCTGTGCGTCAGCCCCGCCGCATAAATTCGCCGCGCCTGCTCGATGCGGAAATCGTCGCCCGGATAGCCAAACCCGGGCCGCAAACAGAAGCCGCAGAGATTGAGCCACCGCGCCTCATACGCCGGACTCTTGCGACGCCCGTCGACTGCCGTCAGGAACGCGTCCGCCATCTGCCGGATCGCCGAAACCGGCCATGACATGCGGCCCAAACCCATCGTCTGTTCCAGCTTCGAAGGCAACTCCTCCGGCGGAATGGGGCTCTTCGCGCTCGGCGAAAAAACCGATTCGATCAATTCCAGCGAATTTTTCAACGCCTGCTCACTGACCACGGCCGCGGCCTTGCGCTCCGTCGTCTGCGCCTTCTGCTTGCGCAACGCAAACTCCAGCCGCCACCGGTTGTCGCTGATCTTCGATTCGCACCACGTTTCAAGCGTGCCAATCTCCGTCAGCTTCGCCCCCAATTTCACCGGGATCAGCCGCTCTTCCGCCTTTTTTCCGAATCGAATCACCGCATCGAGCGGCGCATGCGTATGCAGCGAAGCGTCGCCCTCTTCGAACTCCACCAGGTCGCCCAACTTGTCATCCGTCCGCGTCAGCGAGCTGTACAAACGGAACGACACCGGCCGGTTCGCCACCAGTTGTAGCGCCCCGTTATCCACCTCCACCGACGAGCCTTCCTCCGCCCCGCGCGGCACCATGCACACCGTGGAAAACTTTCCCTCGCGAACGTCTCCAAGCCCGATGAAATACGTTCGCGGCAAGCCGCCGCGCACCAGCACGCCGGCGCCGGTGGCGCGCACGTAGGAGTAGTAAGCCGCGCCGCGCGCCACCGCCAGGTCCAGGTCGTTATTTTCCAGAATCTGCGGCCGCTTGCCGTACCACTTCCCGACTACGTCCGCCACGCGCTCCCGCAAAATCTCGGGAATGAAGAAGCCGCCGTTGAAGAGAATCGCATCGGGCGTTTCGCCCGTCGGCTCCAGAAATTCGTTCAAGTGCCGCGTGATCGCCGGGTCGGAAACGTACGGCAGCCCGAGCTCGCGGAACAGGCTGCGCTTTTCATCCTTCGGCTTTTCGCCGCGTTCACTTGCCGGCAGGAAGCCCTCGAATGCGAGTTCCAGCGCCTCTTCGCGCAGAATCTCGCTCTTCAGCGATTTTCCGATCAGCGAGGAACCCGTGCCCAGCACCGTGATCTCCACGCGCTGCACGCTCGGATCGTTCAGCATCCGTTCCTTCGCGGCCGAGCACTGCCGCCGCAGCCCGCTGCGCTGCCGAATCGTCAACTGCGCATTGAGTTTCGATTCCACCAGCCACGCCAACGTCAGGTCCAGATTGTCGCCACCCAACAGCAGATGCTTTCCAACCGCCGTACGCGTGAAGTTCACCAGGTCGCCCTGGCGCGAAACGCGGATCAAACTGAAGTCGCTGGTTCCGCCTCCCACGTCGCAGATCAACACCACCTGTCCATCGAACAAATGCTTGCGCGACTGCGCCAGGTTGTTCGCGATCCACGAATAAAACGCCGCCGCCGGCTCTTCCAGCAGCGTCAGCTTTTCGATCCCCGCTTCCCGCGCCGCCATCACGGTCAGTTCGCGCGCCTCTTCATCGAATGATGCCGGCACGGTGAGCACGATGTCCTGCTCCGCAATCGGCGCCTCCGGATGCGCGCGGTCCCACTCTTCGCGAAACTTCGCGATGTATCGCGCCGAAACCTCCACCGGCGAAAGCACTCGGCCGGTTTCCGGTGAATCCCACGGCAGGATCTTCGCCGTCCGATCGACATCGGGATTCGAAAGCCACGATTTCGCCGAGTGCACCAGCCGCGTCGGAGCCAGCGCGCCCTGCTCGCGCGCATAAACGCCCACCGGCTGTCCATCTTCCAGAAACAAAAACGAAGGCAATGTGCGGCGCGGCTCCACGCGCCCCGCCGCCACCAACTGCGGCGTCTCAAAGATATGGACAGGCGGAAATTCGCGGTCTTCGGCCTCGCGCTCATCAATCCACGCAAGCGCCGAGTTGGTGGTGCCGAGGTCTATGCCGATTTTCATGTACACCTACAGATTAATTGCATTTGCCCGTTCCCTCACAGCCCCGCGCTCGCGCCGCGCCGCCCGCACATCCTCATCTGCATCCGTGTTGCTAAACTAATCCACGATGCCGGCCCCAGAGTTCGCCTCGCTCACCGACTCCATTCGCCGCCTCGCCTCCACCGCGCAGTCTGCCGAGGCCCTGCAAGGCGGCATCGTCGAACTCATCGCCGCTCGCTTGCCGTACTGCAACTGGGTTGGCTTCTACATGCTCGACCCCAACGACTCCAACACCCTCGTCCTCGGACCCTTCGTCGGTGAACCCACTCCCCACGTGCGCATCCCCATTCACCAGGGAATCTGCGGCGCCGCCGTGTCCGAACGCGCCACCGTCATCGTCGACGACGTTCATTCCGACCCCCGTTACCTCTCCTGCTCCATCAAAACCCGCTCCGAAATCGTCGTGCCGATCTTCGTCGACGGCCAAGTCATCGGCGAAATCGATATCGATAGCCACACCCCCGCGGCCTTCACCGCCGCTGATCGCGCCTTCCTCGAAGAGATCGCGCGCATCACGGGCGAGTTCCTGTCGTCCCCTGATCGCCGCGCCGTTTTGCGCCTCATCATGGCGGCCGGTTCCGCCGCCGCGCTGCTCCGTCCGTCGCGCGCAAATGCCGCGCCCAAGCCCGTGCGCATCGCTGCCTTCAATGCCGCGGGCGTCTGCACCGGCGTCGAACAACTGGAAAAGGTCAGGAAGACCAATGCCGAGTGGAAGCAGCAACTCACTCCGGAGCAATACTCCATAGCGCGCGAGCGCGCCACC
>DATAUH010000639.1:0-13676 GCA_036268375.1 Bryobacteraceae bacterium
CGGAAATCGGCATCGTCGCCATGGCGCTCGTCGTGGCGCCGACCGCAAGGGATCAAGGCCGTTACTGGGAAGTGCCGCAGGATTCCTATCCGAAACTGGAACAGGCCGGCGTGATTCTCACTCACGCGGCGGATCCCAGCGATGCGCGGACGTTTCTCGACTTCCTGAAGAGCGATTCCGCGCGCCGCACTCTGCGCAAGTACGGCTTCTATTGATGGATTGGCAAGCCATTGGACTCAGCATCCGGCTGGCGGCCGCCACTACTGCCATCCTGCTGCTTGTCGGTGCGCCCATCGCCTATTGGCTCGCCTTCTCGCGTCGCCCGTGGAAGTTTCTCGTCGAAGCCGTCGTCGCCATGCCGCTCGTGCTGCCGCCCAGCGTGCTTGGCTTCTATCTGCTGATCGCCATGGGACCGCATAGCCCCTTCGGCGTAGCGTACGCCTCCATCACGGGTGGGCTTCTTCCATTCTCCTTTGCCGGCCTGCTCGTCGCATCGGTCTTGTATAGCTTGCCGTTCACAGTGCAGCCGCTTGCAGCCGCATTCGGCGCAGTCGACCGCCGCCTCATCGAAGCGTCGTGGTGTCTCGGTGTTTCGCGCGTCGCCACCTTCCGCCGCGTCATCGTTCCGCTTGCCCGCGCGGGAATCGCTGCCGGGGCCGTGCTCAGCTTCGCGCACACCATGGGAGAGTTTGGCGTCGTCCTCATGGTGGGCGGCAACATCGCGGGGGTTACGCGCACGGCGTCGATCTCTATTTATGACCAAGTTCAGGCGCTCGATTACGATTCCGCCTGGCGCACATCGCTCGCGCTGCTCGCTTTCTCATTCGTCGCACTCGCCGTCACCTACGCGCTGCAGCGCGGAGCGCTCGGCGCCCGCCGTTGGAGCCTATGGCAGGCGAACTGATCTGCCGCTGCAGCAAGCGCTTCGCCTCCGGATTCGCTCTGGCCACCGATTGGAAAGCGCCGCTCGCGATGGCCGATGGCGCGGCCACTAGCACCGTGCTCTTCGGCCCGTCGGGCTCCGGAAAAACGACGCTCCTGCGCCTCATCGCCGGACTTGAAGTCCCCGATAGCGGCGGCATCTTCTTTCGCGGCGCAGAATGGTTCGGCCAGCGCACGCTCCCACCGCAGCAGCGCCGCGCGGGCTTCGTCTTTCAGGACTATGCGCTCTTCCCACATCTCACTGCGGAGCAGAACGTGCTCTTCGGCGCCCGCGATCCGAAGCGCGCTGTAATCTTCCTCTCCAAGTTCGGCCTCAACGATCTCCGCAAATACTATCCGCGCCAACTCTCCGGAGGCCAGCAGCAACGAATCGCACTGGCCCGCGCGCTCGCTGCAGAGCCCGAGCTTCTTCTGCTCGATGAGCCGCTCTCCGCCCTCGACGCACTCACTCGCGCACGCACGCGACAGGAGTTGCGCCGCACGCTACAGGAGAGCGGCGTGCCCAGTATCATCGTCACGCACGATCGCTCTGAAGCGATCGCTCTTGGCGATTGGATCGGTGTCCTGATCGATGGGGAGATTCGCCAATCCGGTCCTATCCGGGAAGTCTTCCGCCGCCCGTCTGATCCTCGCGTCGCCGAATCTCTCGGGGTCGAAAATATCATTCCCGCGGAGGTAGTCTCGCGCGAAGCCGGACTCGTGACGGTCGCCGCCGGCGCGGTGCGCCTCGAATGCGTCGATGTTGGCGAAAATGGCAGCGTGCTCGCCTGTTTTCGTGGCGAAGACGTGGTCCTCACACGCGCCGCTGCGCGCGAATCGAGCGCGCGCAACCGCATCGAAGGCGTGGTGCGTTCCGTATTGCCCGAGGGCCCTGTCGCGCGGGTCGAAATCGACTGCGGGGTTCCCGTGGTGGCGCTGGTGACGGCTCAATCAGCCGCCGAACTCGATCTGCGCCACGGTCAGCCGATTGCCGCAGTCGTAAAAGCCACCAGCATTCACCTTTTGAAGTAGCTCCGCGCTACTTTTGCAGGAAAAACTGGCCTACAAACATGGCATCGATTCCAGACGAATAAAAGCTGCGCACCGCATCGCGCGGAGTGCACACCAGTGGCTCGCCGAATAGGTTGAACGACGTGTTGTAGAGCACCGGCAGCCCCGTTTTCTTGCCGGCCGCATGCAGCAGACGCCAGTACAGCGGATTTTCGTCGCGATCCACAGTGTGCACGCGCACCAGATCGTCCGCCACAATCGCCGTCGCGAACTGTTCGCGATGCGCAGGCTTCACTCGGGCCACCGTGGCCAGGTATCGCGCGTTCGGGCCGGTCTCAAAATATTCTGCAGCCAGTTCCGCCGGCACGGACGCCGCGAATTTGCGCACCTGTTCGCGATGTTTGATAAAGATGTTCAGGTTTTCGGTCGAGTACGGATCGAGCGGCGAAGCCAGAATGCTGCGATTGCCCAACGCGCGCGCGCCGAACTCCATACGCCCCTGCATCCAAGCCACGATTTTGTTTTCGCTCAACTGCGCCACCGCGGTTTCGATCAGTTCATCGTGCGTGAGCATGTAGCGGAAATCGAGTTTGCAGTTTTCGAGCGCCTGCTTGATCTCACCCGCGTTCGACGCAGGCCCCAAGCACAGCGTCCTCAACGGCACTCGCTTAGTTTGGCCGTAAGCTCCGTGCCAGGTATCGAGCACGGCGCCGATCGCGGTGCCCGCATTGCCCGAAACCGGCTGGACAAATACATTGCGATGCCGCTCGAGCGCCGCCACCAGCAGCGCGTTCAAACCGAGGCCGCCCGCGAAGCAGAGATTTTTGCCTTCGCCCGCCATGCGTATGACTGCTGCTTCAATCGCTCTCTGTAGTCCCGCCGCGATGTGCGGCCTCAGTGTTTCCGGAATCGCCGCGCCCGGCTTAATGCCAAGCCGTTCATAGAATCGCTCGCCGAAACCGCCATTGCTGAAATGCTCGTTGCTCAGATAGGAGCGGTCGATGCGCGCGCCTTCGCCGTCGTGGCCAATGATGTCGTTGAAAAGCTCAATGAAGCGCGCATCGCCGGCAGCCGAGAGCCACTGCACCTTGTGCTCATCCGCATTTGCTTCAAAACCCAGTAGAGATGTGACACGGCCGTAGAGTTCGCCCAGCGAATCGTACTGTTCGAATTCGAGCGTAAGCCGTGAACCCTCGGCGCGCCACCGCGATCCACAGCGAAAATCGGCTCCGCGATCGAGCGTCAGCACCGTCGCTTCTTCAAATGGTGAAGCATAATAGGCCGATGCCGCGTGCGCGAGATGATGCTCTACCACCAACAGGCGGCTGTTCGGAAAGCGCGCGCGCAGTTTGGGGTAGAAGTCGGACTTGGGGACGGGCCGCGCCACCGCCACTGCATCCACCTGCTCCGGCTTTGCGCCGGCAAGCTGCAGACAGGTTTCGATGGACCGCTCCGGCAGTTCGCCCGTGCCGCCCCAATTCAATTTGCGGCGTACCAACTTCGATTCCTCTACCGCCGCCACCAGTTCGCCGTCCTTCAGAACTGCGCTGGCCGCATCGCCAAGAATGCCTCCGATGCCCAGAATGATCATTTGCCCTGCCGTTTTTCGATCTTGGCCCACGAATCGCGCAACGCCACCGTGCGGTTGAAGACCGGCTTGCCCGGCGCGCTATCGGGATCGGCGCAGAAGTATCCCAGCCGCTCAAACTGGTAGCTCGCGAACGGCTTCACATCGCGTAGTCCAGGCTCCAGTTTGCAGTGCTCCAGCATTTCGAGGGAATGCGGATTCAGATTGGCCGTGAAGTCCTGCCCCTCCGGCGCGTCGTTGGGATTCTCTTTCGTGAACAGATTCTCGTACACGCGCACTTCCGCATCTACCGCGTGTTCAGCCGATACCCAGTGAATCGTCGATTTCACTTTGCGTCCGTCGGGCGCGTTGCCGCCGCGCGTCGCCGGGTCGTACGTGCAGTGCACTTCGATCACTTCGCCCGCATCGTTCTTCACCACGCTCTGTGCAGTGATGAAGTAGCCGTAACGCAGCCGCACTTCGCGCCCCGGCGAGAGCCGGTAATATTGCTTCGGGGGATCTTCGCGGAAATCGTCCTGCTCAATATAGAGCACCTTCGAAAATGGAACCTGCCGCGTTCCCGCGCTCTCGTCCTCGGGATTATTGACGGCATTCATGTACTCCACTTCGCCTTCGGGATAGTTGTCGATCACCACGCGCAGCGGCTTCAGCACTGCCATCACGCGCAGCGCCCGCTTGTTCAGGTCTTCGCGGACGTGATGCTCCAAGAGTCCCAATTCGATAATGCCGTTCGTCTTCGACACGCCGATCGCGCCGCAAAAACTGCGCAGCGCCTCCGACGTATATCCGCGCCGCCGAATGCCCGAAAGTGTGGGCATGCGTGGATCGTCCCAGCCGCGCACGCGGCCGTCGCGCACGAGTTGCAGCAGCTTCCGCTTGCTCAGCAGCGTGTATGTCAGATTCAACCGGTCGAATTCGATCTGCTGCGGATGGAAAATCCCCAGGTTGTCGCAAAACCAGTCGTAAAGCGGGCGGTGATCTTCAAATTCAAGCGTGCACATCGAATGCGTCACGCGCTCGATCGAATCGGACTGGCCGTGCGCGTAATCGTAAGTTGGATAGATGCACCACTTGTCGCCTGTGCGGTGATGATGCTCATGCAGGATGCGATACATGATCGGATCGCGCATGTTCAGGTTCGGCGACGCCATGTCGATCTTCGCGCGCAGTGTGCGCGACCCGTCCGGAAACTCGCCCGCCTTCATTCGCCGGAACAGATCGAGGTTCTCTTCGACGGATCGGTTGCGCGTCGGGCTTTCCTTGCCCGGTTCCGTCAGCGTGCCGCGATACTTACGGACTTCTTCGGCGCTCAAGTCACATACGTACGCCTTGCCCGACTGAATCAGTTGCTCCGCCCACGCGTATAGTTGATCGAAGTAGTCGGACGCGTAGAAGACCCGGTCCTGCCAGTCGTAGCCGAGCCAATGGACGTTGTCCATGATGGAATCGACATACTCGGTATCTTCTTTGACCGGATTGGTGTCGTCAAAGCGCAGGTTGGTCTTGCCGCCGAACTCGGAAGCCAGACCGAAATCCAGCCAGATAGCCTTAGCATGGCCAATGTGCAGATAGCCGTTTGGCTCCGGCGGAAAGCGGGTCTGAACGCGACCATTCCATTTGTTGGTGCGCATGTCCTCGCGGATAATTTCGCGCACGAAGTTGGATGGCCCGCCGGTATGGGAGGGCGAATCCGCGCCCGAAGGCGCGGCGTTTTCGGGATTGGAAGGCGTCATAGCGATTTCAGTTTTTCCGCGGCCAGATCGATGCGCTCGAGCGAGAGTTCGCGGCCCAAAGCTTCGAGCGTTCCGAACAACGGAGGCGCATTCTTGCGTCCGCACACGGCAACGCGTATCGGTTGGAACATCTGGCCGGTTTTGATGCCAAGCTCCGTCGCCGCATTGCGCAGCGCAGCCTCTAAACCGTCGTGTGTGAAGGGAGCATCCGCCAGCGCAACGCGTCCGCGAGCCAGAGCGCGCGATGCCATCGCGGCATCGCCCTTCTGCGGGATCAGTTCCGCGGCGTCATATGGCGCGAGCTCCCGCTGGAAGAAGAAGTCGCCCGCTGTCAGGACGTCGCGGAGGAGTTTGATCCGCTCCTGCAGCAGCAGCGTGATCTTCGCCAGCTTGTCTTCGCTCACTTCAAAACCCGCCGCTTCGATCACCGGCCGCAAGCGCGTTGAAAGATCAGCGGGCGCCATCGTGCGAATGTATTCCGCATTCAGCCAAGCCGCTTTGGGATCGAATGGGTCTTCCTCTTTGAAGTTCACCACCGCGTTGCTGCGGTGAATACCCTCAAACGAAAACGTATCGATCAGTTCCTGCTGCGCCATCACTTCACGATCGTTCTTTGGCGACCAGCCCAACAGGCACAGAAAGTTGATGAAGGCTTCCGGTAGAAACCCTGCGTCGCGGTAAGTGGTGACGCTCACTACAGGCCCGTGCTTGCGCTTGGACAGCTTGGCGCCATCGGGCGCAACCAGCAAAGGTAAATGCGCGAACGTAGGCGGCGCGCTACCAGCGGCTTCAAAAATCAAGACGTGCTTGAAAGTGTTGCTCAGGTGATCCTGGCCGCGCACGATGTGCGTGATGCCGAGATCGGCGTCGTCGGCGCAGGAGCCGAGATGATACGTCGGCATGCCGTCACTTCGCAGTAACGCGAAGTCTTCAATGTCAGCCGTCGACTTCGCCTGATCGCCGTACACCGCATCGTGAAAACAGACCTCGCGCACTACATCGCGGGGCACGCGAAAACGCAACGCGAACGGCTCTCCGGCGGCCGCGCGACGGTCACTCTCCTCGGATGACATGTTGCGCATCTCCGGGTAGAAAAGCCACGGGCCATCGGCTCCGGATTTATCCCCATCGCCGGTGCGAGCGGGAGTGAAATCGCGGTATGCGAGACCCTTTTGAAAAATCGAACTCGCTATTCTGCGGTGTAGTTCGATACGTTCCGATTGTTTGTACTCTTCATCCCATCCGAGCCCCAACCACCTGAGTCCAGCGAAGATCGAGTCTACCGACTCCTGTGTGTTGCGTTCGACATCCGTGTCATCCAGGCGTAAGATCATGGTCCCACCATGCTTACGGGCATATAGCCAATTGAATATGAAAGTACGCGCGCTGCCGATGTGCAAAAAGCCTGTCGGAGACGGCGCGAAACGGACTCGAATCATGGAAATGCCAGTATAACGCCCGTACACATGGCCTGCCCCGCTTACGTAATTCCTTCGCGCCACGGTCGGGCGGCGTGTAAGGGATACGCTTCGAGCAGGGCCGGTTCGTGAACGCGCACACACCGAAACCCCGGTTTTGAGATTTGGCGCCGCGGTTGCTAGGTAATAGGCAGTTGAAGTGGCGCGAACCGGCGGGATTAAGGCTGCGCTCGAAAGAGCAAAGTCAGTTCCGCCGGTTTTTGATTTTGGGGGTAATCGCCTACTGAGTCAGGATGACAGGCGAACGCCAGATCACAAATTTCTGATTCGTGGGATCGAAGACGTTCACCTGACAGGTGTACTGACCAGCCTTCATACTGCTGAGCGGCAGAGCGAAGCGTAACGGCACCGCCTTCGACTTGTCATTCAAGCCATCTTTCACTTGCAGCGGGTCCGTTTGGAACGCCTTGTTCTTGCCCCGGTAGAACGCAACGCTGGCTACCAGGGGCTGCGTGGCGGTTGCGTTCGGCTCATAAGCTTCCAGATACACGTACATTTCCTGGTTGGTCTTGAACACGCGTGTCACGCTTGGCACGAGCTTCTTGCCGTCCTGGAAGAGCGGGTTCATCGTCAGCAGGTGCTTGTTCTTTTCCGCATTGAAAACAGCCTCGTTGAGCGCGGTCCGCTGACTGCTCAGGATGACGGAGCTGATCGGGAGGCTGGGCTGCTGACCGGAAAGATCAGGGACGGTGAACGTGTGCTCGAAGGTGCCCATTTTGCCAGTTTCGTTTTCACGCGCCAGCATTTTCAGCTTGTAGGTGCCGGGCGCCAGAACGTAACCAGGGTCATAAGCGATCGGATGTTTGGCCAGATCGGCCGCGGTTTGGCCGGTTAGCTTAATGTCCGCCATGTCGCGAACGTTCTGCACAATCTTGTTGGTCTTGGCGTCGGTAATCTGCCCGACGAAATCGATGGAGGTTTTCTCGGCGCCGCCTTTTTTGGCGAGCACGAGTTCGCTTCCCGGAATTTTGACCGAGATCGGGACGAAATAGCGGTCGCGCGCCAAACGGAAGTAGTCGATTTCGGCCACGATGTTCAGGTCCGTCACCGGGTCCGAGAGCATGAGAGCTTCGCTAAGCTGGCGCTCTTTATCGGCAGAGGTGAACTTACTAAACTGTTTACCGGCATAGTAGCCGTGGCGATAATCGAGCGAGTACTTGGCGCTGATTGTCGGACGTACCTTGATATCGACCTTGCGGAACTGCCCGTCCAGCTTCTCGTTATGCGAGTAGTAGCCGACAATGTAATAGCTGGAGATATCCTTTTGGGCCTGCTGGATGCCCATCGAGAGGTCGTTGTTGTCGAGCAGCGCCTTTCCACCGGTATCGGCCGCCAGCGTGAAGAGGGTTTCCTGCTGGTTGGCAAAATTGCTCTGTCCCGCGCGACCCGAACTGCCGGTATACATGCCGCTGCCGCCGGGGGAACTCTTGGTGGCATCGCCGAGCGGCGGATTGGCAACCAGACCGCGCGCATCCACGGTATAGAAGGCCGTGTTGGAGCGAATTGCGGCGTTGACGGTGGCGCGCAACTGAGCGTCGTTATCGAGGCCGTTGCGCTGCATGCCGCTGGCGAAGTAGACCAACGCCTTTTTCTCGTTGAGCGAGCCCAACATGCGCACCGCGGTCTCCAAAGCCGACAGTTGCCGGTCGGTGTTGAAGATATTGAACTCCGAATCGTCTTGCGTAAAGGCAGCGCCGGCATCTGAAGTGCTGTCGTCGCTGGTGGCTTCATCGAAGCCCGTACCTTCGCCGACCACCAGGTTCTTGATGTCTTTGTTGAGCAGGTCGCGGTCTTCGGTAAAGTCCTGCAACACGCGCACGTCACTTGAAAACGTCATGATGGCGACCAGATCCGACGGCGTCATCTGCGTCTTCAGGAACTTCAGCGCTTCTTTCTGTGAGCGCACCTGGTCTGTAATCGGCATCGACGTAAGGTCGAAGAACAGGACCAGCAGGCGGCGGTCTTTGTATTTCAGATCGCCGGGCTTTTCGGGCGCAATCTGATTGGCTGTGACCGGCTTTACTTCAACTGGAGCCGGCTGGTCAGCCGCCTTCTTTTTCTGGAGAGTGAGCTCGGTATCGAGCGAGTTATCGACGCTCGCCGTTTCCGAGAGACTTTCTTTGTCGAAGATCTTGATGTCCTGTGGCTTACCGTCTTCTAAAACGCTGAAATCTTCTTTTTTCAGGTCAAGAACCGGATTGCCCGACTTGTCCTTGACGATGACGGTTTCGACAACCAGCTGCGTGCCGCCGCTGAACGACGCTCCGCTATTCGGCACCAACACGCCGTTCAACCGCTGCTCCGGCGGCGCAGCCTGCTGGGTCGCGCCCTGCGTTGTCGCCGGCGGCGTGGCCTGTGTCGTAGTAGCCGGCGGCGTGGCCTGCTGCGCGGACGCGACCATCAACCACGAAAGAGAAATGGAGAGAATGGATCGCTTCTTCATTAGAAATGGAACCTCGCAGTCATATTGAAGGTACGCGTGGCCGAAATGCCGGTCGGCAGCCCGAACTGCGCCGTGCCGAAGGTGACGTCGTAGCCGGTGTACATCACGTGGTTCAGCAGGTTAGTAGCATCGAAGCGAATATCCAGATTCTTGCGCTCCGCGATGCGAAACGTGCGGCTGGCCGACCCGTTCATGCTGAATTGCATCGGGCCACTGATAATGCCGCGGCCCGCGTCGCCCCAGTATCCGGCGGGCGGATCGGCGAAAGCGTCGATGTTGAAGTTGTATCCGGCGGTCGCCGGATAAAGCGGCCCGACCAACTCCGGACGGATCTGACCGGTGATGCCCGTGCCCCGCGTCGTACTTGTCAGGATCGGCGTTTCGGGAGCGCCGCTGGCCACGGTGATGTTGGTCAACACTGTCCAGTCTTTGAGCAGGTGCGCCTTCCAGCCGCGCAGCAGCGCCGCGGCGTGCAAGCCCTGCCCACTCGAAAGCTGCAATCCGCCACTCAGAGTGTGGGTGCGGTTGGTCGAGTCCAGGCCCCGCTCCGCCGACAGATCAAGCCAGTTCTGCGCCAGCACCGCGGAGCCCTGTCCGCGTCCACCGAGCACCGCGTCATCCAGCAGCTTCGAAAATGTATACGACATATTGGCGCCGATGCCGTTGCGCAGGCGCCGCTGCACGGAAACCGTGCCCGCCTGATAGCTGGAGTTGCCGCCCGTCGTTTCGTACTTGTATCCAGTCGGCAATCCGACCGGCACGCCGATCGCGCCATTCGGATACGTATTGGGAACAAACAACTGCGGCAGGTCGGTTCCCTTCACGCCGGCATAGGTAATCGACATAAAGGTGGAAGGCGTGACGTTCTGCTGAATCACGAGTTGCCAGTTCTGCGAATAGCCGTTGCGGAAGGCCGGATTTACGGCAAACGTGTTCGCGGTCGCGCTGCTGGCCTGTTCCAGGGTGCTCGAATTCAGCAGGATGTTCTGAATGTTGTACGGGTTCGTGAACGTGTTGGGCAACGTGAACGTGTTGGATAGCGGCGATTGCTGCGCCATCTGGGTCACGATGCTCTGGTAGAACGACGTATTCCAGTACAAGCCGTAGCCGCCCCGAATCACGGTGGAATGCTTTACCCAAGGTCGGTAAGCGAAGCCGAACTTCGGCGCGATGCCACGCTTATCGGGATTCAGAAGCGAACTGGGCAAACCGAGAGCCGACGCCGATTCACAACCGGTTGCCGTCGAAGTGGCGCAGACCGGAGTCGCAGTGGAGAATCCAGGGCCGGTGGCCAGATTCACCAACCGCCCCTGCAACTCCGTGAAGGGCTGCGAGTAATCCCAGCGCAGGCCGTATTGAATACTGAATTTGGTAGACACGCGGTAGTCGTCGTTGAAATAGACATCCCACCAGTGAGTGCGGAAATATTTGTCGGCGTTACCGTACGCGATCGCAGCGGTATCCGGAATTCCGAGCAGGAAATCGGCCAAATCGTATCCGGAGGTCGAAGTGTTGGTTGCGCCGCCGCCGGTCGCGGTTCCATTGAACGTGAAGGAGCCGCGTGGGTTCGCCTGGTTGAAGTAGTTGAACTGCTGGAAACGGACATCCGCGCCCATCGTCATGTTATGCGTACCGCGGATCCAGGTGAGCGAATCGCCGATGGAGCTGGTCTGCGTGTGCGTGGTGGTCGCAACGCCGTCACTCAGATCCAGGTAATTTTGCATGTTGATCGACGGCGGACCATAAAAGAGCGGCTGTTCGAGCGCGCCTTGAATGCCCAGTTGGCCTTCGACGTTCTGCCCCAAAGTAGAAAAGTACGGGTTGCCGATACTGGTCGAGCGGCTGAACGAGTAGCTGAGACGATCGAAAAGGCGCACGGTGAAGCGATGTTGAAACGCCAACTGGGCGCTGTTCCCCGAGTTATGCGTGGAATCGGTAAAGTCGAACAG
This sequence comes from Bryobacteraceae bacterium, assembly GCA_036268375.1. GTDB lineage: Bacteria > Acidobacteriota > Terriglobia > Bryobacterales > Bryobacteraceae > PALSA-243. The sequence continues at coordinate 11,124 of DATAUH010000639.1, forward strand.
ATTCGGCGTGATCGCCTGCGAGCGCTGCCACCCGATGTTGCCGTTGATCTGGTTCTTCTGGTTGAAAGAGTGACTGAATCGCGCGGTGATGTTATCCGTATTCGTCGTGCTTCGCAAAGCCGCCTGATAGTTATAACGCGCGTTATTTGCAATGTTCGGCAGCGGATAGTAGCCCAACAGCCCGACCGCCGCCGAATTCAGCAGGTTACTCGGGATCACGTTGTTGGGAAACAGACTAGTGGTACCCGGCTGGTAAATCGTCAGCGGCTGCCCCGTTGTCGGATTTACCGCACCCGAAAAATCCCCCAGGCGTTCCGCCGCGGTCGGAGTTTCACCAAACTGCGTCTGGTCGCTGCGTGAGCGGTTCAGATTGTAGGTAATCGTGAATGTTCCGCCCTTGGCGGTGTCGTCAAACAGATGCGGAATCTTGATGGGACCGCCGAAGGTGAAGCCGGCTCTGAATTTCGCATACGCGGGCTTACCGGCATTGACGCCTGTCACGGAATCAGGCGTTGCATCCCAAACTGAATTGTCCAGCGTGAACATCACGTTGCCGTTGTAGAGCGAACGCGGATTCCGGCGTCCGTTACCGAAAGAATTCGTCGTGCCTCGTCCACCGCGGCCGCCCGCACGTCCTCCCGGGGCGCCGCCACCGCCACGCCCACCGCGGCCGCCGCCGCCGAAGCCGCCCGGTCCACCGCCGCCCATCATCATTCCACCGCCGCCGCCACCGCGGCCGCCCGGCGCACCGCCGGGTCCACCGGCGCCACCCGGACCCCCCGGTCCGCCACGTCCGCCGAAGCCACCCGGTCCATCAGCTCCGCCGAAACCAGGGCCCCCGGCCATATCGCCGCCGCGGCCGCCGAAGCCCCAATCGTTTTGCTGCGGCATGCCCAGCGCATCCGAAACGCTGCCGCCCACCACTAGAGCATCCGAAGCGCTCTGCGACAGGTCGCCGTTCGTATTGGCATTCGTATTGGCGCTGGTGTCGGCGCCGAAGCTGTTGTCGGCGTTTCCACTTTGATCGCCGGTCGAATTTACATCCACGCGTTGAAAGCCGCCGCCATTGCCGGTGTTGCCGCCGTTGCGCTGCTGCGCCAAAGCCGCCGAAAGGGAGGGACGGCCATTGGCGCCGTTGCCGCTGGCGTTTGCGCCGCGACCGCCGCGACCAGCGTTTGCGTTTGCGTTCGAATTCGCTGTAGCCGACGGAGCAGTCTGCGCCGCCGTCTGCGTTCCAGCGGCCGCAGCCGCCTTACCGGTTTGGCCGGCCGCCGCCGCAGGAGGATTCGCCGCGCTCGCGGAATTGGAGGGAGGTGTTTGGGCCGGCTTTTTCGCGGCCGCAATCTCTGCGCTCAAATCGTTGAGCGACTGCACCTTCAATTCCCACGTCGGACTGGGGGAATCGGCTGCAATTCCGACCTCGCGCGTCAACTTGGCGAAGCCCAGCATTTCCACGGTGATCGTCCAAACGCCATTGGGGAGATCGGCGAATGCGTACCCGCCGTTATCGTCGGTAGTAGTAATTTGAGTCTTTTGATCTGTGGCGGTAGCAGTAATCGTGGCGCCGGGGACGGGCATCCCATTGGCCGTCACCAGGCCGTGATGTTCGGCGGCGCTTAGCGCTGCAACGGCCACCCAGGCCGCAAGCAAGCGCCCTAAATAATGGAAAGTGCGGTGAACTGGCATGTGAATGATACTGTCTAGGCGACTACAGCCCTGCAAATGTTACTCAACCGGGCTATCGAAAATAGTGGAACTAACTGTAATAGACGGGGTTAGCGGGACCGGCAGGGTGAAGGAAGGCGCCCACAATAGGGGGTGGCCACATCGTGAAAGTGGAGCTGTGGAGCTAAACAGCGGATCGGACGCGACCTGCCCACTGTCGGGCGGCAATTCCTTACCGCCGGCGAGCACGCTGCTAGAGGCCGCTGGTTTTGAATGACGTGGCCAGCTGGTGCGATGATTCGCGCCCCGGGGTGAAATTGGCGAGCGGCGGGACTAAGCTCGATCTGCACGTGGCGGCGTTCACCCGGGAGCATTTGAGCAGTGGCGGTGTTCCCAGACTGGCCGCCGGCCGAGAACGGAATCGTTGTGGGCGCTGGCATCGGAAGACGCCAGTTTGTAGAGATCGCCGCAAACTTTCCACAGGAGTGCGGGTACGTGTTCGAAGCGCTCGGTATGGTGTATGGCAACGACACCCTGGCGCGGGAGCAAGGTCTCGACGCCGACGCGCGGTTGCGGCTCCATCAGCAGTACAGCGGGCCGCCCGTGGAGCAGTTACATGGATGGTTGAGGAGCAACTTAACGAGTCTAAGACAGAACCGAACTCAGGGCTGGGCAAGGCGATCTCGAATCTCCTCAATCACTGGCAACCATTGACGTTGTTTCTCCGGGAAAAAGGCGCACCGCTCGACAACAGTCTGTGCGAACGCGCTTTGAAGAAAGCCATCCTGAATCGCAAGAATGCGATTGTTTTATAAGACATCGAACGGAGCCATGGTGGGTGATCCGTTCATGAGCCTGATCCAAACTTGCCAACTGAATGGCGTCGAC
>DATAUH010000640.1:0-18744 GCA_036268375.1 Bryobacteraceae bacterium
GCAATCGCCTCCAACGCCTCGCCCGCCGTTCGAGCCCGATTCACCGGCAACCGCCGCAGCTCTTCGAAATGGGCCAACCGCTCCGGAAACGCCGCTTGAAACACCGCGCAAAACCCCGCCAAACAGTCCAGCAGGTGCCCCATCAGCATCCCCGCCGTCCACCCGCCCGCCACCGGCGGCGCCCACCCCTCCGCTCCCTCCGGCAGCATCGCAATCAGGTGCGTCAACCGCTCAATCTGCTCCTCAACCTTCGCCATCAATGACTCTGCAATCATCCATCGCTATCCTCGCACGCCGCCATCCCGCCGCCCGACCCGTCAATTTGCGGGCATCACAGCCGAGTCTACGACAATCGCCTCGACCTCCAACTTCCGCGGCTCCAGCCTCAACCCAAGTTGCTCCGCCACCGCCAGATTCCCATTCGACCGCGAATCCAGTGCCACATCATACTCGCCCGTCAACCCCGTCCGATCCACCATCGGCAACGCTTCCATCGGCGGATCGGACTCACCCGATGACGGGTACCGCATTCTAATGTAGACGCTCAATATTGACGCGAACTGCGTCATCGACGCCCGCACCGCCAATCTTGCCGGCGATGGCGCCGCCCGCGGATCACCCTCTCGCGCCTGATGAAACGTCTGCCCACTCTTCGGACCGCCCTTTCCCACCACCAACGCATAAACGTCAAAACGTTTCCCCGCCACCGGGCAACTCTAGTCCTGGCTTTACGCTCAGGTTGCCCGTTCTGCCAGGCTAGTATGGGCTCTTACGAAAAGGTCAGCCATGACTGGAAAAATGGGATCTAACAGCGTATCCAGTTGTGCTCTACCCCGACTCTGTTGTCGAAGCGCACCCTGAAATCCAGGGTCTGCGACAACTCACGAGCGTCAATTATGTCAGGTTTGGCATCCTAAGCACGCAGACCGTCCTCTTGGTGGACTCACGCGGGAGCGTGCTGCGGAAGTGGACCGGCCAGCTTCCCGCTTCGGAGGAGGAGAACGTGCTTGCATCTGCTCGGGAATCGCCAGCGTGGTGATAGGAACGAATTATGTTGCCAATCAGGTAACATATGGGACAGTAGTTTAGCGCCGCCCGTGACCGAAGGGTATCAGATCTAGTTATGCAATACGTCGCCCATGCCTGTCTCTACGCTGTCTTTGCCTGTGCGACTGCGGCAGGGCAAGCTTCACCTCCGTACCAGTTCGAAGTAGCCTCAATAAAACCGTCGGCGCCGTTTGCTGGTAAGTCGATCGAAGGTGGCCCAGGAACTCCCGATCCCGGGCAGGTAACCTACCACGATCGATCACTTACCCAACTGCTCTATTTGGCCTACGATATTAAATCTGCGCAGGCAAGCCTCCCCTCGTGGATGGGGGATCAGCGCTTCGATGTCGTGGCGAAAGTTCCAGCGGGCGCGACCAAGACGGATCTTAAGGCGATGCTGCGGAACCTCCTGGAGGAGCGGTTCCACCTCAAAGTCGGATACGAGTCGAAGGAAACGGCCGCCATGGTTTTGACCGTGGGAAAGAACGGCATCAAGATGCCAGAGTATCCACTCGCCCTTCCCGATGGTTTCAGTGAGGACACCCCGCGGTTCCGGAACGGCTTAGATAAGGACGGCTTCATCATATTTCCGCCGGGCTACTCCGGGATTGTGATCTCCAGGACTGACGGCGTGATCCGATTTTCATTTGCGCGGGTTACGCTCACTCAGCTGAGCGACGCCTTGGCGCACGTATCCGGATCGCCAGTGATCGACCAGACGGGTTTGACAGGAAGATACGATGTTCGCTTGATGTTTGCTCAGGACCAGGTTGCGACCGCCACGGCTCCCGGCGAGGGCAGCGCGCCGCCGGCTCCCGACCCCGCGCCGTCACTGTTCGGCGCGATTGAAAAGCAGTTAGGTCTAAGATTGGAGCGGAAGAAGCTGCCGGTCGATTTTTTTGTCATCGAGCACTGCGACAGGTCGCCCACGGAGAATTGACACCCTCACCCTGGTCAAGCCAACCAGTCCCACGCAATAGCATTTCGCCCGCAACCCCGCTAAACTCCCGAATCCATTTCACGCACCGGCTCCCCCACCGGCCCCAATCGGTACTATTACAATTTGCAATTCACGCCATTTCGACATTTATTTCTCCAGTCGCCTCAACCACTTGATCTGACCAAAGGCCGACTCCCAAAATCCCTCATGCCACCCTGAAGTTGAGGCTACCTGCCTCGGAGCATTTTCGATGTCACAAGAAAACATCGCGGCAGGCCTGCCGCAACCATCTACCGCTTCCGAAACCCAATCCTCAATCGAATCCAAGCCCCGTTCCGGCGGCCCCCGCACACCCGAAGGCAAGCGCCGCTCCTCCCTCAACGCGACAAAGTTCGGCATCTTCAGCAAGATCTCGATCGCTCCCGCCGAAGAACTCGCCACCTACACGGCACATTGCGCCGCCTACGCCGAAGCCCTCCAACCCGTCGGCATCGTCGAATCCGACATCGTCCAGCAGATCGCCGACCTCCGTTACCGTCTGAAACGCTGCAACTCCGCCGAGCAGTCCATCTTCGCCCGCGGCTTCGAAGACCACATCGACGAAATCTCCACCGGCCTTCCTGAAGTGGACACAGCGCTAGCCGAAGGCGCGACTTTCCTCCAACACATCCAATTCCTCGAACTCCTCTCGCTTTACGAAAGCCGCCTGCAGCGCGCGGTCGAGCGCAACACCGCGCAGCTCGAAAAACTCCAGTCCGAACGCAAGTCAGCGGCCGCTAAAGCCGAAGCAGAAGCCTCCCAAGTGAGGAAACCAGTCAGCTCCGCAGCCGCAGCCCAAGCCTACGGCGCGGATTTCGACCGCTCACCCGCTGCAAACGAGTTCGTTTTTTCAGAATCGGCCACCGCGCACGCTACGGCCGGTCAAACGCACCCCGCCCGCTCCTCAAAACCACAGAAAAGGGAGAATTCCGCCGCCTGACACGCATGAAAATCCCATCCACCAACCCCGCCATCCCCGAGCTCACGCCCCTCGTGCGCCCGAACTTCACGCCCGCTCAGCGAACAGGCCACCCCACTTGCCCCCGCGGTATCATCGAACGATCAAACTTACGGAGGTATCGCCGCCTTGTCTCTCACCATCACCGGACTCTCGAAGACTTACCCCAACGGAGTGCAGGCGCTCAAAAACCTTTCGCTCTCTATCGGCAACGAAATGTTCGGCCTCCTCGGACCCAATGGCGCCGGCAAAAGTTCTCTCATGCGCACTATCGCGACGCTCCAGGATCCCGATAGCGGCTCCATCGACCTCGACGGCATCAACGTCCTCACGCAAAAAGACCAGGTCCGCCGCATCCTCGGCTACCTCCCCCAGGAATTCGGCGTCTATCCCAAAATCTCCGCCACCGACCTTCTCCAGCACCTCGCCGTCATGAAAGGCGTCGCCAATAAGTCGGAACGTAAGCTCATGGTCGAAGCTATCCTTAACCAGACCAACTTATGGGACGTCCGTAAGAAGTCCCTCAGCACTTACTCCGGCGGCATGAAACAACGTTTCGGCATCGCTCAAGCCTTACTCGCCAACCCCAAGCTCATCATCGTCGATGAGCCCACCGCCGGCCTCGACCCCGCCGAGCGCAATCGCTTCCTCAACCTCCTCAGTTCCATCGGCTCCAACGTCACCGTAATCCTCTCCACGCACATCGTCGAGGACGTTCGCGAACTCTGCCCCCGCATGGCCATCATCGCCAACGGCGAAGTGCTTCTCGAAGGCGCCCCGTCCGAAGCGCTTGAATCCCTTCGCGGTAAGATCTGGTCCAGGATTGCCCTAAGCGATTCCGAACTCGAAGCTCTCGAGCAGAACTTCCAGGTCATTTCTACTCACCTGATCGCCGGCCAGCATGAAGTCCGCATCTTTGCGAATTCCAACCCCGGCGACGGCTTCCATCCGGTCGAATCCAGCCTGGAGGACGTCTACTTCCGCAATCTCGCAACGGGCAAACAGCGCAAGGAGGACGCATGAACCTGTTCTGGGAATTCTTCACCTTCGAACTTAAGTTCCGCTTCAAGAGCCTCTCCACTTATGTCTATTTTTTGGTCTGGCTCACCTTCAACTTCCTGGATGTCGCCAGCGAAAGCTTCGGTCCGGTTGGTAACTCCAACGGCAAACTTCTACTCAACGGTCCTTACGCGAATATCTATAACGACATCGGCATCAGCTTCTTCGGCGTCATCATCATCGCCGCTATCTTCGGAACCTCCATCTTGCGCGATTTTCAGCGCGACGTCATTCAGATCCTGTTCACCAAACCCATTTCAAAATTCGCCTATCTCGGCGGCCGGTGGGCGGGCTCCTTTGTAACTACTGTCTTCGCATTCAGCGGGCTGTTACTCGGCGAATTCCTCGGCACGCTTGCGCCCTGGGCGGATCATTCGCGCATCGGCGCGAATCACCTCGCGTGGTACCTGCAGCCGTTCTTCTCCATCGTCGTCTTTCAAATCTTCTTTTTAGGCTCGCTCTTCTTCTTGGTGGCCGCGCTCTCTCGCAAAATCTTCATCGTCTATCTCCAAGGCGCCGCCATCTTCATGCTCTATCTCATGGGCATCACCATCTTCAGCGCCACGCGTTCGCTCGAACACTTCTGGTCCGGCATTCTCGATCCCGTCGGCTTCCTCTACAACGACGCCATCACCCGCTATTGGACCGTCGTCGAGCGCAATACGCAGCTCTACTCCTTGTCCCTGCACTCCGCCGATGGCGTATTTCTGTTCAACCGGATCCTCTGGGGCTCGCTCGGCGTCATCGCGCTCCTCGTTCTGTGGAAGCTCTTTCCGATGTCGGTCGAAGCCCTCACCGTCCAATCGAGCAACAAGCGCGCTGCCCTTGCCCGCGCCCAGGAGCTCAATGTCGTTACCGCGCGCCGTTCGCGTTCTGCCAATCTCCCGCTGGTTCAGCCCCTCTTCGGCCCGTCCACCACACGCAGCCAGCTAGCCTCGCTGACGCGCCTCCGTATCTCCAACGTCCTCCGCGAAATTCCGTTCTGGGGCATCGTCATCTTGATGGCCGGAATCGCCCTCAACAACGGCCACTACGCCGGCCAGATAGCCGACCAACACGTCTGGCCGGTCACTTACCTAATGCTTCAGGCCGTCGAAGGCGGCGCCATGATCTTCTTCTATATCGTGGCCACTCTCTATGCCGCTGAACTCATCTGGCGCGAGCGGGACACGCACTTCTCCGGCATCCACGACGCGCTCCCCATCTCCGAAACAGTCGATTGGTTCTCGAAGTTATTCGCCCTCTGCTTCGTCGAATTCGTCTTACTTACCGTCGCCGGCCTCTGCGGCATCGTCATGCAGACCATCGCCGGTTACTACCACTACGAAGTCGGCGAGTATGTCAAGGAACTTTACGTTCTCACCTTCCCTCAGATCCTTACCTTCGCCCTTCTGGCCATGTTTCTGCAGACCATGGTCTCGAATAAGTTCATTGGCCACGGCATCATCATCGGCATCGCTGTTATGACGCCCATACTAAGTGGCTTCGGGTGGGAGAACACGCTCTACTTATTCGGCTCTACCCCTACATATATCTATTCCGATATGAACGGATACGGCCACTTCGTCCCAGGACTGTTCTGGGCCATCGCTTACTGGCTGTCCATCGCCAGTTTCCTCGCCGTCATCTCCATCGCTTTCACGCGCCGTGGTCCAGATGATGGATGGCGCGGTCGCGTCCGCCTCGCGCTGCAGCGCTCGCCCCGCCTCATCCCCGTCGCCATTGTCTTCTTATTGATCGCGCTCGGTAGCGGCAGCTGGTATTACTACAACACTCACGTTCTCAATGAGTATCTCGACTCCAAAGATCGCCGCCACATCCAAGCCGGTTATGAACGCGATTTCAAGAGATACCAAAAGCTTCCCCAACCCAAAGTTATTGCCGTTGACGCCGATATCGACATCTTCCCCGAGCGCCGCTCCATCGATGGTCGCGGCCACTTTGTACTTCAGAACAAAACACCCCAGCCGGTCTCGCAAATCCATCTGACCAACCAGTTGCAATCGTTCTCGGACGTTCATTTCGATAGGCCTTTTCGCGTCGTCTCCAGCAGCCCGCGCTCCCTTTACACTATCTATGAACTGGCCACCCCGCTCGCTCCGGGCGAAAAGCTCGATCTCACCTTCCGCGTCGAATACGCCAGCCACGGCTTCAAAGACAATAACGAGCGGCCGGAGTTAGCCTACTCGGGCACGTTTTTTGACTCCAGTTACTTCCCCACGATCGGTTACGACGACAACATCGAGCTCTCTGATCCGCGCCGCCGCCGAGAAGAGAAGCTACCCGATCAGGAGTTACTCCCTCCGCGCGGCGATCCTCGGGGTGAAGTTACTAACATATTCACGCCTCAGTCCGATTGGATCGGCTACCGCGCCACCGTCAGCACCTCCGACGATCAAATCGCCATCTCCCCCGGATATCTCACCCGCGACTGGCATGCAAACGGCCGCCACTACTTCACCTATGACATGGGCCAGGTAAAAACTCTCGACTTCTTTACCTTCATATCCGCCCGCTATCAGGTACAGCGCGACACCTACGCGGGCGTCGCCAGCCCGATTTCCATAGAAGTGTATTACGATCCCTCCCACATTTACGATGTCGGCGACATGATCGCAGCCTCTAAAGCCGGTCTAGCCTATTACGAGGCTAAATACAGCCCCTACCAGTTCCGCCAGTTCCGCATCATGGAGTACCCGCGCTACCGCACCTTCGCGCAGTCATTCCCCAACACCGTCCCGTTCTCCGAAGGTATCGGCTTCATCGGCCGCCTCGAAAAACCTACCGATATCGATTTCACCTACTTCGTCACCGCGCACGAACTGGCCCACCAATGGTGGGCCCATCAACTCATCGGCGGCCGCGTCGAAGGGTCGAATATGCTCTCCGAAACGCTGGCGGAATACTCGGCTCTCATGGTCATGCAGCACCGCTATGGCCGCGAAAACATGCACCGTTATCTCAAGCACGAGCTCGATCGCTACCTTCGCGGCCGCGCCGGAGAGATCCGCCGCGAGCATCCCGTAACGCTGGTGCAAAACGAATCCTACGTCTGGTATCAAAAGGGCGGCCAGGTCATGTACACGCTCGCCGATTACATCGGCGAAGATAAACTCGATCTTGCCCTCCACAATTTCCTCATGCAGTACCGTTACGCTAATGCGAACGACGCGCAGTCCGGCCCGTACCCCGACACGCGACAGTTCGTAGCGGCGCTACGCGCGCAAACGCCGCCGGAACTGCAGTACTACGTCACCGACGCGTTTGAAAATATCGTCCTCTACGACAACAAAGCCGTTTCCGCGACGGTAACTCCCACTGCGGACCACAAATACAAAGTAACTCTGAAAGTAAAGGTGCATAAGTTGCAGGCCGATGGCAGCGGCAATGAGACTCAAATGCCGCTCCACGACTTAATCGACATCGGCGTATTCAACGGCAAGAAAGACGAGGAGAAAACGCTCTACTTACAAAAGGAGTGGCTCACTCAACCCGAACAGACCTTTGAAATCGTGGTCGATCAGATGCCAACCATGGCCGGAATTGACCCCTTCAACAAACTGATCGACCGCGATGCCGATGACAACTGGATCTCAGTTACGAAGCAATAACCAGCCCGGATTTCTCACACTGTTTCGTTGTGAGGCGCGTGAGAAGGCTGTGGGTAAAAGGCGCGCGGCGGCTCGAGCCCGGTGACCAGGCGCAGCGAAGCAGACGCGGCCTTATCACGCGCCGCAGTAGAAATGCTCTGAGAATCCGGGCTAAACGGGCAATACTGTTCACTTAATGATCTTAATAATTTTCCGAATGTCGATCGGCGGTAAAGGGTTGATGTGCCGAGGGCGAAGCGGGAAATTGGTCATCTTGCATTTTACGCCACGGGGATTTCGCCGGCTGCGGCTCGATACAATGTGTTCCTGAAGGATCTCCTCCAGGACGGATTTATGAGAGGTTTTCCTCTGGTTAGGGGGGAATAGAGCCGAATAGAGGTAGTTTGCGGCGCAAATCCGGACGGCGTGCAGGAACGAGAACCGATCCGGATCTTCATCGGTCTGGAGCGCAGCATCGTGCATGAGTCCACGCACAGCGAAGTGAGCCATTAACAGGCTATAGAACTCCTGCCGGATGAAGTCCGGAGTCTTGCTGCGCAGCACCTCTCGCACGCTCGTTGTTTTCGTGGCTGCCAGCACGGCACGGACCTTCACTATGGGAAAGTCCGGGCGATCACGCCTAAACTGATGTGAACCGTGATTCGGGAGCCAGAGGGCAATTCGGCAATAGTCCGGGCCTTTCGGCGGTCTCCTGTCTAAACCAGAATAACCGAATTATGTCGCAAGTGAAGAGTATTGGGCTTAGCTGCCGAATCCGACGAACACAACTCCTACAAGTACTAAGCCTAGGCCGAGTAACTTCTGAGTCGTGAAGCGTTCATGGAAGAATAGCTTCGCCCACAGCAACGCCCAGACGTAGCTCATCGAGACCATGGGATAGAGCACCGAGAGCTGGCCTTGGCTGATGCCCTTGAGATAGAAAACCGAAGAGAGCAAAAACAGAACGACGCCTATGAAAGCGTTGAGATTGATGATGTGGATGAAACCTTTGTGCAGGTTGGCCGATGCCTTTTTCAGAAACACCATGCCGATGGAACCAATGAGTGATCCCAGAAAGACCAGAAGGATGGACGAGAAGGGCGTGGAGGTCACGATTTGGAACCTCGCCCGATGACTCCGACACCCGAGATGATGAGTGCGAGCCCGATGAGTTTAACGGCTTTCAAACTGTCATGAAAGATTACGAAAGAAAGCGCAGTTACCCAAACGTAGCTGAGCGCGATGATCGGATAGAGAACGGAGAGCTCGCCATCTTTGAACGCGACGACGATCAGTACGGTCATCACTCCGTACAGCGCGTAGCCTGCGATTAACGGTATGTCGGTGAGCAGGCCCATCAAGCCGGGGTGCTGGAGCGCGTAGTTCGTCCCGGATTTCATCAGGATCTGCGCGGCGGCGCCGAGGAATGTTGCAAATGCAACCAGATAGATGGCGCGGCGCTGCGCCTGAGGATCGTGCGCCGGCTTGGGAACTACAACAGAAGAACTCAAGGGGAAAGAGGCCTCGTTCGAAAATCGGGGTCTCTTTAGGATAACAGGTTAGAATATGAATCTGTGGAAGAAATAAATCCGGTTGCCGTAGAAGAAGACTCCCGGGAAGCGCCTTCGGCGCCCTCCGCGACGCACCGCGGATTCATTGCCGAGTGGTGCGTGACCATCATCTTGCTGCTATTCGGCACGACCAATCTATTGCAAGCGTTCGTGATTCCCACCGGGTCGATGGAAGATACGCTGCTGGTGGGAGATCACCTGCTGGTGGATAAGATGGCGTATGCGCCGGCGGACGGCCTGTCAAAGCACCTCCTACCGTATGAGGAAGTAAAGCGCGGGGATATTATTGTCTTTCGTTACCCGGTGGACATCACGCAGACGTTCGTGAAACGGTGCATCGGAGTTCCGGGGGACCACATCCACTTGGCCGATAAGCAGCTTGTTCTGAACGGGCATGCGGTGAACGAGCCTTATGTCTATCACAAGAGCCCTTATATAGAGGAGTATCGCGATAACTTCCCGAACGGGGCGGGCGTGGGAGTGCTGGCGCGCGGACAAGAGATGTTGCAGAATCACCTGCAGAATGGCGATGTGGTCGTTCCCGAAGGTTATTACTTCGCGATGGGCGACAACCGCGAGAACTCACTCGACAGCCGCTACTGGGGATTTGTTCCGCGAGCGAATATTATCGGCAAGCCGCTGATTATTTATTGGTCGTATGACGCCGACACAAGCGATCTGACCGACGGGGGGATCAGCCTGTCGCACCTTCTGGACATGGTGATGCATTTCCCGACCAAGACGCGTTGGAATCGCTCGTTTCGTCTACTTCACGGTTATCCACTGAACTGAAAATGAGTCGACATAATTATGGCTTGATCCTGGCCGGGGGCCGCGGCACGCGATTCTGGCCGCGCAGCCGCAAACGCACGGCCAAGCAGGTGCTGAACGTCGTGGGCGAAAACTCGCTGATCCAAGCTACGGTGGATCGGTTGGCCGCGGTGATTCCGCCGGAGCGGATTTGGGTGCTGACGAACGAGCACTTGCGCGACACGATCGCGAAGCAATTGCCCAAGGTGCCGAAGCGCCAGATTCTGGCGGAGCCGGCGCAGCGAAACACGGCGCCCGCGATCGGATTGGCGGCGCACGTGATGCGCGCGCAGGATCCGGACGCGGTGATGGGCGTGTTTCCTTCCGATCACGTGGTAGGGAAGCCCGCTGTTTACCGGAGCGTGGTGAAGCAGGCGATGAAGGACGCTGCCGAGGGGCATCTGATGGTGGCCGGGATTCCGCCGCGATGGCCGGAGACGGGTTACGGGTACGTGGAATTTCCGCGCGGCGCCAAGGAGGGCGAACGCGCGGAGGTGCGGAAGTTCCACGAAAAGCCGAATCTGCAAAAGGCCAGGCGCTACGTGGCTTCGGGCAACTTCTGCTGGAACTCCGGCATGTTTTTCTGGCGATGCGACGCGCTGCTGGACCAGTTGCGGCAGCACTTGCCGAAAACAGCCACGATTCTGGCGGCCTTGCCGAAGTTCGGCTCGCGCAGCTTCGCTGAGAAACTGGCGGAGGCCTTTCCATTGTGCGAGAACATCTCCATCGATTTTGCAGTGCTGGAACGGGCGAAGAATGTGAGCGGGATTCTCGCGCCCGATTTCGGATGGAACGATGTTGGAAGCTGGAATGCGGTCTACGAACTGCTACAGCGGGATGAGTGCGGCAACGTGGCGGCGCGCGATTCGATCTGCCTGGATGCGCACAACAATTTCGTGGATGCACGTGGAAAGATGGTGGCCTTGTTGGGTGTGAAAGACCTGGTGGTGGTGGACACGCCGGACGCTCTGCTGGTGACCACCCGAGACCGCGCGCAACAGGTGGGCGAGGTAGTGAAAGCGCTCGAAAAGGCCAAGCGCGAAGACCTGCTTTGAGGCTGCGCGCGATTTAAAGTTCGTGCGGCCGTTCGCGCGCGGCTTTCAATTTGGCTGCGAGCGACCGGGCGGTATACGGCTTCTGGATAAAGCCTGCGAGACCTTTACCGGTGAACCGCCGCACGGCTTCGACCTCGTTAAATCCGCTGGAGAGGATTACCGGCACGTTGCGATCGAGGAGCTTCATGCCGCGCAGGGCCTCTTCGCCGCTCATGACGGGCATGGTCATGTCGAGTACAACGGCGGCAAGACGGTCGTGAGTTTCGCGGAAAAGATCGAGCCCATCTTTACCGTTTTCCGCCACTAGGATGGTATAGCCGAAGCGCTGCAGGGCCGATTTTACGGTGCGCCGGACGACCTCTTCATCATCCACAACGAGCACGAGACCGGTTCCGCTGACATCGCTAAGCTCGGAATCGCCTGCGTTGGCGGAGGCGGCATCCTGACGCGCGGGGAACAGCACTTTGAAGGTGCTGCCGCGGCCGGGCGTAGAGTAGACCTTGATGGCGCCGTGGTGTCCGCGCACAATGCCGAGCGCAGCCGCCAGGCCGAGGCCACGGCCCATGAACTTGGTGGTGAAGAATGGGTCGAAGATTTTGGCGATGGTCTGCGCATCCATTCCGCAGCCGCTGTCCTGCACTTCGAGAAAAACGTAAGGGCCGGGCGAGATTTCGCTACTCATGTGGGTGCTGCGCAGATAGACTTCATCGACGGTCTGTACGCCGGTGACAACGACTACGCCGCCGTTTTGATCGCCGACCGCTTCGGCGCCGTTGATGATGAGGTTCATAATCAACTGCTGCAACTGAGTAGCGTCGGCTTCAATACTGGGCAGGTCATCCTGAAGGTCCAGGCGGAGTTGGACGGTTTTGGGAATGGAGGCTTGAATGAGCGCGGCGATTTCCCGCACAAGGGCGGAAATATCGACCATTTCTACGACAAACCTGCCTTTGCCGGCGTAGGCGAGCAACTGCTTGGTGAGGTCGGCGGCGCGTTGACCGGCGTGTACGACGTCTTCGAGCAGAACGCGATTGGGATTGGAAGCAGAAATTATGTCCAAGGCGAGGCTGGCGTTGCCTAAGATGCCGACTAACAAATTGTTGAAATCGTGCGCGACGCCGCCCGCAAGGACGCCCAAACTTTCGAGTTTTTGCGTTTGCCGAAGCTGCGTTTCTATCTTTTTGCGTTCGGTGAGATCGAGGCAGTACGAGACGAAACGGTTCGGTCCGGGTTCGCCCTCGCTGAGCAAGGCAGCGCCCATCAAAATGGGCACTCGATCGCTGTCTTTACGGAAATATTCTTTTTCGAAAGCCGTGCAGACGCCGGTGGCGCGCAGTTCTTCGATGGCCCGCTGATTGACGCCGGCGTATTCTTCGGGAGTCATGCGAACGCCATTGATGAGACCGGCTTCGAGGTCTCCGCGCGTGTAACCGGTGAGCTTGAGATAGGCGTCGTTGGCATCGAACACCTGTCCGCTAAAATCGGCGACGGCAACCCCGAAGATATTGGCCTCGAACAGGCGCCGGAAGCGCAGGTCGCTCTGGCGCACCTCCTGTGCGGCCTTGCGCCGCACCTCCGCGAGGCGGATGTGGGTGTCGACGCGCGCCAGCAGTTCGCGCGCGCTGAACGGCTTGATGAGATAGTCGTCCGCGCCGGCGCCCAGCCCTTCCACTTTCGCCTCTTCTCCCGCGCGGGCGGAGAGTAAGATCACGGGCACGGCGCCGGTTTTGGATCCGGAGCGGAGCGCGTCGAGCAACTCGAAGCCGTTGAGCTCCGGCATCATGACGTCGCTCAGAACCAAGTCGGGCGGATGCTCGCGAGCCGCCGCCAGGGCGCTCGCGCCGTTTGAAAATGCGCGCACGTCGTAGGACTGCGAGAGCAGACGCTTCAAGTATTCGCGCATGTCGGCATTGTCGTCCGCTAATATCACGCTGGGCCGCATGTCGTTTACGTGTGGCGCCGCGGCGGGAGCGGGAGGCAGATCGGGCAGCATGGCAGGCGCGCTGCCGTCTTCGGGAAGCCAGTGCAAGGCCTCTTCAACGAAGGAATCGGGACGCGCCGCGTTGTTTGCCGGCGGGCGCTGCAAACCTATTTGCCCGGAAGGTAAATGCGCGGCTCCAAAGGGTACGGCGACGGAAAAGACGCTGCCTTTTCCAGGCTCGCTTTCGACGGCCAGAGCGCCCTCGTGAAGCTTTACGAGTTCCTGTACCAGCGCCAGACCGATACCGGTGCCCTCGTGCGTGCGGCCCAGTGCGCCTTCCACGCGATGAAAGCGTTCAAACAGCCGCGGAAGTTCTTCGGCGGGAATGCCAGTCCCGGTATCGCGTACTTTGAGCTCGGCGGACTTGCCGTCGGCGGAGACGAGCAGCGAGATTTCGACCTCTCCCTCAAACGTGAACTTGAAGGCGTTAGAGAGGAGATTCAGGACGATCTTCTCCCACATGTCGCGATCGACGTAGGCAGGTTCGCGAAGCGGTTCACAACGAACGGTGAATTTGAGGCCGGCGCGCTCCATGGCGGAACGAAAGCTGGAGGCGAGGTCTTCGGTGTAACGGGCGAGATCGATCGGCTCGTACAATGCCTCGACACGCCCAGCCTGGATGCGGGAGAAATCGAGGAGCGTATTGACCAGCTTCAACAGACGAAGGCCGTTGCGGTGAGCAACCTCCGCCAGGTTGCGATCGGCCGGATCGGCTTTTTCCGCGGGACGGCCCAAGAGCTCTTCAAGCGTCCCCAGCATGAGCGTCAAAGGCGTACGAAATTCGTGCGAAACGTTGGAGAAGAACGTCGTTTTGGCGCGATCAAGTTCGGCCAGGACTTGGGCGCGTTTGCGTTCTTCCTCATAGGCTTGGGCGTTGCCGATAGCTGCGGCGATCTGGCCTGCAACCAGTTGTAGGAAGCCGCGGTACTGATCGTCAAAGACGCGGAAGGGATTCAGGCCTGCGATGAGGACGCCATTGCGGCCGGCGTGGCCGAGGGACGAAATCGGCACTACCGCGGCTTTAACCGGGGGCTTGTGCCATGCTCCCGCAGGCAGGTCCTTCCAAGCCGGATTGAGCTGCTCGACGAGTACGGAAGCGTTCGTTCGAACGGCTTCTTCGATCGGCCAGATAGCGGAATCGGCTGACAACTCGGCGGGTGCGGCAGGGTGGCCGGGCGCCATGCCAACATTGCCGCTCAGCCGGTAAAGGGAGTTATCGGAGCTGAGATAGATAAGCGCAAACGGCAGGTCGCGATCGCCAATTTCAAGCGATCGCGCAGCGCTGCGGCAGGCATCCTCAATTGTGCGGGCATCGGCCGTTTCGGTTGCCAATTCGCGCAGGAGCGCAAGTTGCCGCTCGCCGACAATACGTTGGGTGTCGTCTGTATTGGCGCAGAAGATGCCGCCAGCGCCGCCCTCCGGGTTGGGGACGGCGCTGTAGGAGAAAGTGTAGTAGGTTTCTTCCGGGTAGCCGTGACGCTCCATGATCAGCAGGAGCGCTTCGTCGTAAGTGCCTTTGTCTTCCGAAATGGCCGCGCGCGCACGGGGCTCCACCTGATCCCAGATCTCGCGCCACACTTCGCGGGCGGGCTTGCCGAGCGCCCAAGGGTGCTTACCGCCCAGGATGGAGCAGTAAGCATCGTTATAAAGGTTGACGAACTGATCGCCCCACCAGACGAACATTGGCTGACGCGAGGTGAGAACGATGCGGACCGCGGTGCGAAGGGCCTGAGGCCAGGTTTCGACGCGCCCCAGTGGCGTGGACGCCCAATCCGTGGACCGCATCAGCGCGCCTAATTCGCCGCCGCCTGAGAGAAAGTCCGCCACGCCACCGGTCCGGAAAGGTTGAGATGACTCGGTGGATGCCATTCGAACGTCCTAATTGTAGCGAGGCAAAAACTGCGGCGCGCGTCTAAACGTAGACTGAAAAGGCATGATACGGCATGACTTGTTCATTTAGCGACAATAAACGGGCTGGTTGGCAGACGCGACGAGGGATGGAGGCAAAAAAAAGCCCCGCATCGGCAGATGGCAGACCGAGCGGGGCGGCGGATCGCCTTAGAAAGGGAGGCAACGCACCAAAACGAGAACAACACTCTATGACCCGATGGTAGGATTGCACACCAAATGCCACACGCTAAGTAGCTGAAAACAGGTTAATGGGCGCCGACGTTCTTCAAAATCTTGTAGGGACTTCTACGCATTCTCACAAGGCCAATCGGGAATCTACCGGAGGATGTCACGCGGGTTACAATCAAGGGCTGTGACGTCCGCGACCTCCACCGCGCTTCGTCTGCCTGGGGGCGGACGAGTGCTCGCCGGTTTCCTGTTGTCGGGCTTTTTGATGGCGCTGCTGGGGGCCTTGCTGCCGGCGTGGGGATATCATCGGGATCCACCGCAGTTCATACGTGTTGGCAACTACTTTCTGAGCCTGGCGGGCGGAATTACCGTTTCGGCGTTGGTTTCCCGGCGGTTAATGGAAAATCGGGGGCTGACGTTCCAACTGGTTTGCGCCTGCATATTGGCATGCCTTTCCTTGACGCTTCTGGCGCTGAGTTCCACGTCGGCCGGGTCCGAATCGTGGCGCTTTCCGGGACTGATACTCCTGGGATTCGCCGCCGGTTTGTTGAATGTGGCGCTGTTTCAGGGGATTTCGGCGCGATATCGGGCCGATGCGGCGGGGACGATCACGCGCGTCGGGATTTGGTACGGCTTGGGGTGCCTGGCCGCGACGGTTCTGGTAGCCGGCACGTTCTACGCGTATTCGGTGGCAGCGATTGTCGCCCTTATGGCCACGGCTCCCGCGATTTTTGGGTTCGTTTATTCGCGCACGACCTATGGCAACGTCAGCGAGGAGAGGAACGCAACTCTGCGACAGGCGATCGCAGATTTTCGCAGCCCTGGAGCCGTGCTGTTTGCCATGCTGCTTTTTTTTCAGTTCGGCAATGAGTGGTCGATTGCCGGCTGGCTGCCGCTGTTTTTGATCCGGCGGGTGGGCCAAAGCCCGAGCGGCGCACTCATGACGCTGGCGCTTTACTGGCTATTCCTGATGGCCGGGCGGCTGTTGGCAACTCCGCTTTTGCCGCGCGTGAAGCACGGCTGGCTGCTGTTTGGCAGTGGCTTCGCGGCAATGCTGGGGTGCATCATTCTGTTTTTTACGACCAACGCGTTCGGCGCCGCACTTTCGGTACTGTTTATTGGAGCGGGATACGCCAGCATTTATCCGCTTGTGGCGGAGGCGATCGGGCGGAGATTCCCCTACTATCATCCGGGCCTGTTTAACGGCGTCTTTTCGCTGGCTCTGGTGGGCGGCTTGGTGGCGCCGGCGACGCTGGGTTACGCAGCGAACTCGCTGGGCGTAGGCGTGGTCGTAGGGATTCCACTGATTGGCGCCATTCTGGTGATGGCTCTGCTATTGTTGATCTGGTTGGAGTCGAAGATCACCGGCCGATGAAATCGCGCGCTGTTTCGTACCTCTTGCTGGCGGTGTGTGGGGCAGGGCTACTGCACTCCCAGGCTGCGCGGAAGACGAGGCCGCGAACGGCTCCGGCGGGTCCGGACACTGCAGGGCAGATCGAGCGAATGATCGCAGATTCGCCGGTTGCGAGCGCGGCCGCTTGGGGAATCGACGCGGTCGAGGTGGCGTCCGGGCGCACGGTGTATGAGATGAACGCCGGGCATCTCTTTGTGCCGGCGTCGAACACAAAGCTCTTCACAACCTCGCTAGCGTTGAAGCGACTGGGCCCGGACTACACGTTCACAACACGGGTGCTGTCGGCCAGTGCGCCGGATGCGGCAGGCGTGATCGACGGCGATGTGCGGTTGGTAGGTGGAGGCGACCCTAACCTTTCCGGCAGAGTAATCCCTTACACCCCGAAAGCAAGTTCGGGCGACCCGCTGATTGCGTTGACGGACTTGGCGAACCAGGTGGCCGCGTCGGGAGTGAAGCGCATCACGGGCGATATCGTGGGCGACGACCGGTATTACGTGTGGGAACCGTACGGCGCGGGTTGGGGAATGGGCGACCCGCTGTATGACTACGGGGCGGCGATTTCGGCGCTGACCATCAACGATAACGCGTTCGTGCTCCGTGTTACGCCGGGGAACGCCGTGGGCGAGTTGGCGGCGCTGGAACTTCGGCCCGCAGTGGAATTCTACAAGATCGACAATCGCGTACGGACAGTGGCGGGAACGGAGCGGCACATACACTACTCGCGCGCCCCGGGGAGTACGACGTTGGAGCTGTGGGGCGATATTGGTGTCGACAGTAGCGGCCAGGATTTAGCATTGGGAATCGACGACCCGGCACGGTACGCGGCGATTGCGTTTCGGGATATGCTGACGGCGCGGGGCATCACGGTGATCGGTGGCGCGTTGGCGAGCCACTTGTATCCGTATGATGCGGCGAGCGCGCGCAAAGGCAGCGGTGGATCGGCGGACTGGGGCGTCGCGCTGGCGCAGCGGACATCGGCGCCATTGATCGAAGACCTGCGCATCACCGCAAAGGTGAGCCAGAACGAACATGCGGAGCTGGATTTGCGCGCAGTGGGCAAGGCGCGGCGCAACATCGGCAGTGTGGACGCGGGCCTCGATGAGTTGCGGATTTTTCTGAGCGAAGCGGGAGTGCCGGCAAGCGGGTACAACATTAACGACGGGTCCGGACTTGCGCGGTTGAACTTAGTAAGTCCGGCAGCGATGGTGAAGTTACTGCGGTACATGTATAACTCGCCGCTGCGGGATAACTTCCTTTCGATTTTGCCGGTGGCCGGGCAGGACGGAACGCTGGGAACGCGGTTCGCGAACTCGCCGGCAGCGGGCCGGATTCACGCGAAGACGGGGTCCTTGACGCATGTGAGCGCGCTTTCGGGATACGCGCAGCGGACGAAGGGCGACTGGATCGCATTTTCGATTCTGGTGAATAACTATAGCGGCAGTTCCGCGGAGATTCATGGAATCATGGACAAGATCTGCGAGATGCTGGCCCAAGGGCTGCGCCCTTGATCCGTTGCGGATGGGAGTCGAGGGAGTCAGAAGTCAGGAGTCAGAATACAACCTGGGGCTGGGTCTTGGGGTTTGGATCTTGACTTGTTAAGAGTTACTTCGGAATTGATTAAGATTTTCCTCGTCGCGGCATAATTGTCCTCCTCGCACGATCCTTAGGCACTCAAGATAGCCGAGTTGCCTATCCGTTTGGGCCAGCACTTCGTCGAACGATGGAGTAAACGGAGGGACCAAATGCTTCGGACAACTGCAGCGGCCGTTCTGTCGGTCCTTGCCGGTATCGGCGCTTATGGACAATCGACCGGCGCGCCATTGGACTTCGAAGTCGCATCAATAAAGCCTTCACCACCGCCTGACGGAAGAAGGTTTTCCGTTGGATGCGAAGGGGGGCCCGGTAGCAAAGATCCCGGTATGATCTCCTGCGAGAACGTAACCCTGACCATGCTGGTGGGGCGGGCGTACAACGTGAGCTATGACCAGTTGGCGGCGCTCGACTGGATGACGCAACAGAGGTTCGATATTGCCGCGAAGGTACCGGCGGGCGCGAGCAAGGAGAAGGTCGGGGAGATGTGGCAGAGGCTGCTTATCGACCGCTTCAAGCTCGCAGCGCACCGCGAGTCGAGAGTTGTGGCGAAATTCGACCTCCAGGTGGGAAAGGACGGCCCGAAGTTCAAGGAGACATCGGAAAATCCG
>DATAUH010000641.1:0-7500 GCA_036268375.1 Bryobacteraceae bacterium
ACACTCGCGCCGCGCTCTCGCTTTCGAGCCCATCGAGCACCCTCAAGAGATAGCGGTACAGGCCGCGATCGCCATCGTTCTCGAAGATCACATCTGCGTCATCAATGAACATCGCCGATGGCACTTGCGCTTGGCCTCTTCGAAAATCTTATGGACGTCGTCGTGAAAATCATCGGAGCTCGCGATCATCGTGCCGTCGATCAGAAAGAATGTGCTCTTCAGCCGATGCGCCAGCGCCCGTCCGCTTGTCGTTTTGCCGGTTCCCGGCGGTCCGGCCAGCAGCACGCCGCGCTTCGGCTTCAGCTTCGACTGTGTGGCATCCGTCGTTTTCGAAGGGGGCGCCACCCTGGCTTCCAACTCGCGCACTACGCCGTCCACGCCTTTTAAATCCTTTCAATCCACCTTTTGGAGTTCTTCGAGCTCCACATTGCTCACCAATTCACGTGATTTCAAGTGCTCAATGAAGCTCGCGGTATCGGCCGTCGCCTGCCGCGCCATCCGTTAGGAGGCGTTTTTCAGTTGTTACGCCGTGAGTTTTGGCGCGAACCGCTGTATCTGCCGAGCGTCTACACTCTTCTGACCGCGTTCCTGAAGCAGTTCGCGCAAGATGCACTCGAAGTCTTCCCGCGATAGAGTCTCGATCTCGCTCACGTGCGCGCGCCGCCGGACCGGCCACGGTATTTCATTCTCCACGCCGAAAACCAGCTTCTTGCCCCATGCGGCCGCATCGCCCATGATGGACGTGAGCGCTGCATCCAGCAGATGCTGTCTGACTGCGCGAAAGTTATTGACGACATTCGACACCAGGTGTAGATCATCCACTATGACGAGGTTGTTGCCGTCAAGCGCCCGCTCGATCGTGCTCAAAAACGCCTCTTCGAGCGAGAACGGATCACGACCCGCTAGCGAATGGATTACATCCCGAATGCCAATAAACACTCCACCTGCTTGCGCATGAAGCCGACGCAGCACCGTGGTTCGACCCGACCCTGCCGCGGCTTTCAGCACAAAGATGTCGCCCGCCGCGAGTGAAGCTAACAACTGGTCCAAAGTCCTCTGCAGCGTGGGCATTAATATGATTTCGTTTTTCAGTTGTTTCACAAAAGCCCCAGTTCCGCGCAAATCGATGCGATTGCGGATAGTCTTTGAAGTAAAACGATCAGATACGCCCAGAAAGGGCCTGGTCGATCTTCACAGTTACGCGCGGGAGCGCATACAAGACTTCTTACTGATGAGTTAGAGGGTTGGCACAGAAGGCAGGCATTCCTGCATCGCGCTTAGCCGTAGAATCATCGAATTGGCAAATAAGTAGTTGTGCAAGAGTGACCTCCTTCCTGAAAAAGAAAATCGGCCTTGCGGCCGATAAGAGAAGCTGACTTAAGGTAAGTTAGCATGCGCGGTAAGTGAGAGCAAGAGCTTCCAGATTAAGATTCGATGAAGTTACCCGGCCGCGACCGTACTCACTCGCGAACATTGCGCACACGGAACTTTGCCGCGGCCAGGCCGATGTGCCGCGCTGCCAGTGCACCTGCTTGATGATGTTACGGCTCTCCGCGCTCATGATGAGCCTGCTTAAAAAGACGCGACGGCTCCGCTGTTAGCGTCCGATGAAACAGGCCTGAACTGCCCGAGTGGTTGGCGCCCACTCCGCAATGCGCCGATTCGGCGCGGTCGAACCGCCGACTTCACACGCAGTCGAAGCGCCCGCTTCACAATTGAAAATCGCCGCGTTGTCGATTCGTGCGCTATGCAAACATCTAACTTATCGCGCAGTCTACTTGCCCATTTCACAACCCGCTCGAACTAGTGGGTTACTCGCGTGCGCGATCTACATACGCCCGAATCATCGCAATCGACGCGATCACCTTAAGACCAGTCCTGAGGCTGGCGCGATCGAGGCACGCATTTCCACAACCGCCGTCGCCGCAATCGAGGCGCCGATTCACACACGCTGGGCGCGCTTCCGACGGCCGGCAGCGTATTCGGATCCGCCGCCGCGCTTCCGACGCGCGCCGATATGCCAGCACTATACACGCCATGCCAGCGCTATATAGGTCTTAGAAGCTCCACGCCTGGCGCGAGTACGTAGCTTCCGCCCCGTACTGCCACACATTCACCTTAGTTTCAACGATCGGGGCCTCAGGGACTTCCGCCACCGGAACTTCAACGTCGGTCTCGCTCTGCGTCAGCACCTTCTGCGCGCCTTCCCAGTTTTCCAACAGCGTCGTGAAGAGCTTCAGCACTTCTGCCAACGGCTCGTCGCGCTGTTTGAAGTTCGCGTCGGTCAGTTGGCGCATCATATATCCGTACAAATCGCCCAGCTTCTGCGCATAGTCGCCGCCTGCTTTGCGGTCGAGACCCACAATGAGCTCCGAGAGAATGTCGCACACCTTCGTGATCGCGCGCGAACGCTCCCGGATGTCGCGCTTCGCCAGCGCTTCGCGAGCCGTGCGAACCTCGGCGATTGCCGTCTGATACATCAAACGGATCAATTCCATCGGACCCGCCGTCAGGATCCGGCTTTCAAGGTAAGCGCTATGAAGTTGATTCCACATTCTGAACTTCATATCGTCCTGGGTCTAACTTTTTAGAGAAATTTTAGAAGAAAGCTGCCAGTTTCGGCCAGGAGCCCGAACTGCTGCTATCTCAAGGACTTACCCGTCTAAGCCGGTGGAGCCCACAGTCGGCTCAAAGACGCTGCCCACATTTCGGCGATCGGAGTCGACGTGGTACCCAACGATAGTACCCTGGTGACCGAAAAATTCGCTTCGAAATTGATTGCAAGAACACTCTATTCGTGCCGAAGAGGTTTTCAGGAGAAACCCACGTGAAGGGAATCGATACGCCACTAGCCATCATCGGACTCGAAAGAGAGGAGCTGCGTTGGCTTCGTACGTTAGTCTATCTATTACGTCATCCGGACCCGAGCGTTCCGGAATTGGCACGCCAAGCCCTTCTTTACCTCACCGGCGCGGCCGAGGAGCGTTATTCGTCGCGCCCCAATGTTGATGAAAGTTATCCTCTCGGCGAATTAGGTGACGAACAGCACCACGTCGATACAAATTTGGTATCCTAAACCACATGTTGTGGCAGTTCAGGTTCTCACTCCGGTCTGTTCTCGTTGCCGGTTCTCTTTTCCTCGCGAATCTTCCTCTTGCTCATAGCGCTCAGGCTCAGTCGTTGCCCACACGTGAGCGTACTCTGATGGCTCAATCGTTCACTTCAGAGAAGCTCTGGGAGTGGCAAAAGCGTTTAAATCTCGACGATTGGAAGATCTCCGTCGTCATCGTTCGCACCGGCGATCTGAAGCCCAAGACTTTGGGCAACATTCATTGGGATAGCGATCGCAAAACCGCGACCATCCGCGTCCTGGATCCAATGGATTACAAGCTGAAGGATCAAGCCATGCTCGACGACATGGAATTCACGGTCGTCCATGAGCTGATTCATCTCGAACTTGCCCCTGTTCTGAGCCCGCTGCAACGTAATGAGGCCAACCGCATGGAGGAAGAGCACGCGGTCAATCACATGGCGCAGGCGCTGCTCGACCTCAATCACGGCAAGTAGAGTAAACTGCAGGCTTTGTAACCGGGCGCACGCGCTCAGGATGGTACATTGCGAGGGTGACTTCTGCCCGCACCCTGACGCAGGTCCTGGAAGAGACAGCGCGCGTCTACGGCGACGCTCCCGCACTCCGGCAACCCGCTGACGGTCAGCCGGGTGGATACCTTACCTACTCCTGGAACGAATACCTCACCGCAGCGCGGGAAATCGCCGCTGGCCTGAATGCCCTCGGCATCCAAAAGGGCGACATTGTAGCCCTTGATTCCGAAACGCGCCTCGAGTTCTATCTTGCCGACCTCGGCATCATTGGCAACGGCTCCGTCTCCGCGGCCGTTTACCCCAGCTACCCTCCCGCAGACCTCATCCGCACCATCGAAGCAATCCATGCTCGCGCCGTCTTCGTCGAAAGTCCTAAGGTGTTCGCCGCACTTCGCAAAGCCGACGTTCCCCATTGGATCCTGCTTACCGGCGAAGCCGAGGGCGCCGATACGCTGGCAGCCTTGCGCGACTCCGGCCGCCGCGCCCTTGCGGCTGATCCTGGTCTCGGCGGCCGACTCGCCTCTCAGGTCGGTCCCTCCGATCCCGCGATTCTTTACCTGACCTCCGGCGCCACCGGCGAACCCAAGATGGCGTTGGTCTCGCACTGCGCAATCGTGTCGAACATCGATATGGGTCCCTCGGTGCTGCCGATGGGCCCTCAGGACGCGACCGTGGCGTTTCTACCCTCGGCGCACATTGCGCAACGCGTGGTCATCGAGTTCCTTCCGATGCGCTGTGGCATGCCCGTCACCTTTTTCGAGAGCCTGCTGAAACTGCCGCAGGACATCAAAAAAGTTCGGCCCACCATTTTTCTCGCGCCGCCGCGCATGTGGGAGCGCGTCTATTCCACCGTCTGCACCGAACTCAACAAGCGCCCCGCGCTCGCCCGCAAAGCATTTCAAGGCGCGCTCGCTCTGGGGCTGGCGGCCGCACGATACCGGCGTGAAGGCAAGCGCGTTCCCCTGCGTCTCGCCGCGCCTCTGCGCCTTGCGGACCGCCTTATGTTCGCCAAGGTTCGCCAGCGTTTCGGCGGCCGCATCCGCGTCGCCGCTTCCGGCGCAGCGCCGTTGGGCAAGGATCTGGCTGAATTTTACGAGGCCATCGGTATGCCGCTCATTGAAGGCTATGGCCTGACCGAAGGCGGCGTTGCCACGCTCAATCCGCTTGATCGTCCCAAGCCCGGCTCCATCGGCAAGGCGATCGGCAGCATCGAAATTCGCCTGTCCGTAGATCAGGAGATTCTGATCAAGAGCCCCTGCCTCTTCTCCGGCTATTTCAATGACCCCGTGACTACTGCCGAAGTATTGCGCGATGGCTGGCTGCACACGGGCGATGTCGGCCGCATCGATGAGGAGGGCTACGTCTTCATCACCGGCCGCAAGAAAGAGCTGATCGTTTCCTCCACCGGCAAGAAGGTCTACCCTGCGCGTATCGAAGCCCTCTGCAAGATGGAGCCGCTCATCAGCCATGTGTTGCTGTGCGGCGATCGCCTGCCTTTTGTTACCGCGCTCTTCACGCTCAATGCCCCCGCGGCGCGCGCGCTTAAAGGCATGGACGAGTACAAAAATCGGCCGGAGGCGGAGCTCGGCGCAGCGCCGCCCGTCGTCGAGGAAATGCGCAAAGCCGTAGCGCGCGTGAACAAACAACTCGCGCCCTTCGAGCAGATTCGCAAATACCGCCTGCTGCCGCGCGAGTTTTCCATCGAGAGCGGCGAGCTCACGGCGACCATGAAAGTACGCCGCACCAAAGCCATGGAAAACTTTAGCGAACAGATCGACGAACTCTACGCCGGCCGTGAGTAGCGGCGCCTCTCAGGCGCGCGTAACTGCGCCTTCGGAAGCCGACGCCACCAACTTCCGATACTTCGCGAACACGCCGGTGGTGTAGTGCGGGGCCGGGGGCTTCCATTCCGCCAACCGCCGCTGGACCTCTTCGGCATCCACATCCAAATCAAGCACGTGCCGATTTACATCGATCGTGATCGAATCGCCGTCGCGCACAACGGCGATCGGTCCGCCATTGGCAGCCTCAGGTGTCACGTGCGCGATCATAAATCCGTAGGTCGCGCCGCTGAAACGCCCATCCGTCAGCAGGGCGACGCTGTCCGATAAACCCGCGCCTACGATCGCGCCCGTCACCGCTAGCATCTCCTGCATGCCCGGCCCGCCACGCGGCCCTTCATAACGAATCACGACCACGTCGCCAGACTTGATCTTTCCGGACAGCACCGCCAACCGCGCATCTTCTTCGTGCTCGAACACGCGCGCCGGGCCCTTGTGGAGTTTACGATCATGCCCCGCCAGTTTAATTACGCAGCCCTCCGGAGCGAGCGACCCGCGCAGAATCGCGATGCCGCCACGCGGCTTCAGCGGATTGCTCAGCTGCCGAATTACCTCCTGGCCTTCGGTCTCTTTTGCCTGCGACGCTTCCTCGGCCAGCGTCTTTCCCGTGATCGTCATAGTAGAACCGTCAGCGAACTTGCCTTCCACGAGCCGCTGCGCGATCAACTGAATGCCGCCCGCCACATCTACATCTGCCGCGACGAAGCGGCCGCCGGGCTTCAGGTCCGCCAGCACCGGCGTACGCGCGCAGATCGGTTCGAAATCATCGATTGTCAGCGGTACTTCCGCTTCACGCGCCATCGCCAGCAAATGCAGCACCGCGTTTGTCGACCCGGCCGTCAACGCCACCGCCGCAATTGCATTCTCAAACGCCTTGCGCGTGCAGATATCTCGCGGCCGCAGATTCTTTCGCACCGCGTCCATAATCACCTGCCCGCACCCGTACGCCACCTTCTCCTTGCGTTTGTCCGGTTGCGGCACTGATGCCGTCCCCATCGGCGACAGGCCGATGATCTCCATGATCGTCGCCATGGTGTTTGCGGTGAATTGTCCGCCGCAAGCGCCTGCCCCCGGGCATGCATGGTCTTCGATCTCTTTCAACTCCGCGTCCGAGATCTTCCCCGCCGCATTGGCGCCGATGGCCTCGTACACATCCTGCACCGTGATCTTCTTGCCTTTATGCTCACCCGGCATGATCGTTCCGCCGTATAGCACCACCGTGGGCACGTTCACGCGCAGCGCAGCCATGGCAGCGCCCGGCGTCGTCTTATCGCACGCCACTAGCGCCACAATGCCGTCGAACATGTGGCCGCGCACCAGCAGTTCGATCGAATCGGCAATCACCTCGCGGCTCACCAGCGAGGCCTTCATGCCTTCAGTACCCATGGTCACGCCGTCGCTGATTGCGATGGTGTTGAACTCCATCGGCGTGCCGCCTGCGGCGCGAATTCCGGCCTTTACGTGAGTGGCCAGTTCGCGCAGGTTGAAGTTGCACGGCATGGTTTCAATCCAGGTATTCGCCACGCCAATAATCGGCTTGGCCAAATCCTCGTCGGTGAAGCCGATCGCTTTAAGCATCGAGCGCGCGCCCGCGCGATCTTTCCCCTGCGTAATCGTATAGCTTTGCAGTTTTTCCATCGGATCAACCAGTGTATGGTCAGCATTCACGCGCATGCAACTGCGCTTGCGAACACGGCGGCCGGAAATCGCGAAAGAAGAGTGCTGCTGCGAAGCGCGCAACACGGTTTAGAGCGGGGAAAAAGGGGAGAACCAACGACAGCGCAAGCTCGCCGATTTTATCGGATTTGCACTGTTGCCGCGGTGGAGACTATCGGTGGAACTAGATATTTCGGTAGGAGTTCTTGTGCAGGTTGCCGATTACCATGCCCATGAAGCACATGGCGCCGCCCATCAGCACCAGCGCGGGTTCGGTCTTCGAGCCCTGCGGTTGTTTTTCGGGAGTCGAATCCGCCGGTTCTGCATGTTTCTCAATTCTCGACGCGGCGCTCTGGCTGCTGTGAACGATGCTGACCTGCTCCAGGTTCGACAGGTTCTG
>DATAUH010000642.1:0-3630 GCA_036268375.1 Bryobacteraceae bacterium
GGGACGATATTCATATCCCTGAACGTAGAGCCGCATTCCCGCGAGGCTGCGGTCGCCGCATTGGACGCGTTGCGCGCGGAACTGGAGACTAATGGCGTGCCGGTCAAGGACGGTTCGTGGGGCTACCGGCTTTTAATCGTGGATGATCTCGACGGCAATCAGCTATTCTTCAACTATCCGAGCGAGAAGTAACTCGTCACTTATACGATGCGGAGTTCGCTAACCGCACTGATGATCCCGCGCGGACACAATTTTCGAGGACTTCTCTAAAAGGGCCACGTTGGCGACGGATTCTACGCCCTGGCCGGAGTGCGCGCGATTCGGAGAATGGTCACGACGAATCTGGCCACTGACCTTTCTCCGAGTCAGCCCCGATCCGGACGGAGACTCTCGCGTACAGAGACCTTCCGTCTACATGAAGTTCCGAGTGTGAAGGGTAGACATCTCTTCGGCGTCCGCGTCGCTGAATCCTAGCTTCAGAAGGCGTCGCTTGCGGCCGCCGTGCATCTCCTGAACGAGAGCGGAGACGGCATCGTGGCCCCTGCCGATAGCTGCGCGGTCCCAGGAACCCGCGGCGAGCAGCACCAGCGCGTCGAATACCTCGGCGTTCAGTCCCGCGGTATGCCGAAGACTTTCGTGCCTTTGCCGAACAGAGTTCATCAGAGTTCCTGCCAGCGATGGTGAGGCTTTGAGGTGCTCCCGTAGGTGCGACATCCCAAATGCCACATGCCGGGCTTCATCCTGAGCGGCAAGGCGGCAGACGGCGGAAGTGACCGGGTCGGGCGCATACCGTTCCAGAAACCAGAGCAAGTTCAGAAAAGTCCCTTCGCCCAAGACCGACAAAAGGAACGCTGCGGTAGCAAAGTTCGGCTCATCCACCAGCGTTTGAAGTGAGGCCTGTCCGCCCGCGGTTGAGAGACCGAGTTCCTTTCGCTTCAGGAAAGCCCGGCGTGTGAACACTTCGATGTGGCGGGCCTCGTCAGCGGCCTGAACGGCCAACACCTGCATTACCTCTCGAAAATGAGGATGCATCTGCGCAATGAAGCGGCTAGGGATAACGAGCGCCGCGGTCTCATTCTCGATGAGGTAAGTCATGACTTGCACGACGGCGTCTTCCACCTCATCGGGAAGGTCGAACTCTGCTTCCCACGGCGCCGCCGTCGCCGGATCCCACTGCGCCGCCGCCGCGTGCGCATACATCCGGCCCGCGTCTCCCGACCAGACTTCTTGCTTGTTAGTTAGCGCAAAGTGGAATTCCGGCGATCCGGCTTCCACAAGCGCCCCGCGTGCCGCCAGCCCCCATCGCTGGGAGGGCCTGTCCAACACGGCTCCGCTTTCTTGAGGATCCGCCCGCCCCGCCCGCTCGGCCCCCGACCATCGTTGATCTACCGCGGGGCCTCGAACGATTTCGGCGCAGCCGGCGCCGGCCTCCTCTGCCAACCGGAACTCATGCCCCTCTATGCGGCTCCACGCCCGCAGATGAACTGAGAGATCCGGCTGCCGTCCAGAAACAGTCACCGCTTCTCCCACCACCGCCAGACGCAAAGCGCGTTTAACGAGCAACGCTCCTCCACTTTCGAAACGGAGGTCCTCCAGGTCTAGGTGCATCGCAAGGCAACCGCCGAAATAAACTGGTCGAGGTAATCGAACCGGTCGGCCGCTCTCGATAGCAGATCGTAGCCGCTCGTACGCCCGGGCAGCCACTGCTTCAATCCTTCCAGATCGAGCAACCGCCGCACTTCCGGATCTCCATACGACATGCCCAGCAGTAGCTCGCGAAAAAGCTCCACTTGTTTTGACACCCTGTTCTCCACAACCGTGAAGTTGCAGTGGTCAAACGCCGGCGTAGTGGCCAGCGTGCGAACGGAGCCGGGAGGCAGCGTGGACTCTTGAGCGAACAGTAGTAGGTTGGCGTCAAGCAAGCACGCCGCTTCACAATCCCCGCGAACAAGGGCGCGCGCCGCATCGCGTTCCCCGCCGATATGATCGCCGTGTTTGCCCAC
Source organism: Bryobacteraceae bacterium (assembly GCA_036268375.1). Classification (GTDB taxonomy): domain Bacteria; phylum Acidobacteriota; class Terriglobia; order Bryobacterales; family Bryobacteraceae; genus PALSA-243. The sequence continues at coordinate 2,004 of DATAUH010000642.1, forward strand.
CAGCCGATCGAAAAATATCACCTCAAAGTCGCGATCCGGCTCCAGACCCAGCTGCGTCAAGTGATAAAGCGGAATCAGCGTCGCTTGCGGCGAGTCCTTGGCGCCGACTGCGACCCGGCGGCCCTTTAACTCATTCACGGTTTGAACCGGACCGCCGTCGCGCGCGATGATTGCCGAAACAAGGTCACGGTCCGTGTCGCGCATGCAAATGGCCTCGGCGCGTTGGCCAACTTTGCTTGCAATCCGATCCGATTCCAGCCACGCGAGCGGCGAATTCCACGCTACGTGAATCTGTCCCGACACAAGGGCTTCCACTTGCCGTTCGTAGTTCGTATACAGGACGTAGTCGAAATCCAGTCCGCGTTGGCCGAAATAATCTTGGAAGCCGTCCCAAATGGTGACGACCTTCGGATCATAGGCAACGGCTCCCAGCAGCAATGTGTCTTGGCTCATTGGTCGGCTCCTTTTTCAGAACAACGGCATTCCGCAAACAGCTTTGCCAAGAAAGTCGTAGAGGACGTCTGTCGTCGGCGCCATCACACCCGCCGCTCGCGCATCGCGAAAGATTCTCTCCACGCCTACCTCTTTGCGGAATGCAGCGCCTCCGCAAACCCTCATCGCCAGGTCGAGCACTTCATTGACACTTTCGCCGGCCGCTGCCTTGCACTCCAGAACACGAACCATCGTGTCCGCACGCTTTGCCCCGATCGCCGCGATGGTATCGCCCAGAAGCGCGTCCGAAAGATCCGCCTTCACACGCATCCGCGCAATGTAGTTTCGGATCGTCGGCAGATCCGCCAAAGTAGCGCCCGTGTCGCTGTGGCGCGTCTTGGTAACGTGCTCCGCTGTCCTGCGGATTGCGCCCGCCATCAAACCGTTCGAGCAAGCCGCATTTAAGACGGCGAACACCGGCAGCACGATGCTCATCATGATTTCGAATCCTTGCCCATCGCTACCAAGCATGGCGGATCGCGGAACCTCTACATCCGCCGCAGCGATCGGCGACGAGTCATTGCCGCGAAGCCCCATCCCTTCAAATGGGCCTGCGACCGTGAGTCCAGGCGACGAAGCGGGAACAAGCCAGATGGTGCTTGCGCCTTCCGCCGCTATCGGCCGCGACGACCAAACGTAAGCGGCGGCGTGCCCAGCCGACGTCACCCAACTCTTGCTCGCGTTCAGTTGGACCTTTCCATCGCTCTCGGTTGCAGTGCTGGCGGGCGCCCAGAAATGGCTGCGGGATCCCGCTTCGCTAAACGCCAGCGTGCTGAGGTGCTCTCCCGATGCTGCCGCGGCACGAATCTCGTTAGGCCCATGCGCCTCCAGCACGGCGGCGCCGCAATAGTGCATCGTCAAAACCATGGCCGTCGAACCGCACTCTTCGGCGACACGTCGCACAATGCGCGCCGCGCCGGGAAGTCCAACATCCAGCCCCCCGCAGTCGGCGGAACTGAGCGCGCCCAGAAATCCAGCGTCGGCCAGTGCCTGGATCGGCTCGGTTGGAAACGCGCCGTCGCGATCGACAGCAGCAGCGTGGGCAGCGACGATGCCGCCGCAAAGCCGTTCAAGCGTAGATTCGTACGTTTCTGCAGTTGTGGTCATCTCTTCTCGCATTCTGCCGGCCAACCTC
>DATAUH010000643.1:0-3577 GCA_036268375.1 Bryobacteraceae bacterium
GCGAACCGCGAAGGATAGCGCGTGATTGCCTCCGCAAGACAATCGTTGGATTCGCGCGCCAATGCGATGGCATCTTCCGGATCGAGTTGCTCCAAGCCGGGCGCGGTAATCGAAAGCACCTGTACGTCAATGCCCGCCTTATCCATTTCCGCGATGCGCTTGTCCCCGAGGTCGGAGAGTTGTTCCATCAGGTAAGCGGCCCGGGGGCCGAAACCCGAGGCGCGCTGCTGAATCTCTTTGCCCGGGCCGGCGAGAAAGCCTGGGCTGGCGAAATGCTCTTCGAGCGTAATGGTGCGAAGACGTGACGTGCTCATCGATCTGATTTTCGCAGGTCGCGTCTATTGACGGCCGTGCGCTTAGAGAGCGCGCCGCGAACGGATGTTCAAGGACGGTGAACCGAACCTGGTCATCAGTTCGGCATCGACGTCCGCTTTCGAACCTTCAGGCCAGCGCTTTTCCGTACAACGCAAGCAACTGGCTCCACGCCTTCTCGGCGCCGGCTTCGTTATACACCGTCGAGTCTGGCGGGCACCATCCATGTGCGCAGCCGGCGTATACTTCGATGTGCGCGGTGAGGCCGGCCTTGGCGAACGCGTCCTTCATGACGTCCTTGTCCGTAGGCGACCGGGAATCGTCGTTTTCCGCAATATCCACCAGGAATTGCGCCTTGCTCTTCGCAGCTTGCAGATGGGGGCTGTTTGGATTGGTCGTCACCAGGCCGCCGCCATGGAAGGATGCCACACCGCCCACGCGATCGGGTACCGCTGCCGCAGTGCGAAAGGCGATCGGTCCGCCCATGCAGTAGCCCTGCGTGCCCACCTTCCTGTTCTTTGCGACCGGGGACTGCTGGTCCAGCCATCCGATGAATGCCTTCGCGTCCGTCATGTGCGTGGTCTCATTCAGACCCTGCGCCAGCCCTCTCACTTGATCGATGGGCGTGGCGCCGCCTTTTTCCGCCGTAGGAGCTTTCTTCACGCGATAAAACGGATTCACCACCAGCACCGAATACCCCGATTCCGCCAGACGCTTGCCCATCTGCCGGAACGCCGGCCGCAGCCCGAAGATATCCGGCCAAATCAGAACCGCAGGGGCCGCGCCGCTCGAAGGATGCGCGAAATAGCAGTCCGCCGATCCGTCCGGCGTGGTCACTGTTACTTCTGCTTCCGTCACCGCGACCGCATTGGCCACACGCGGCAGCATCATCGCCATGCCGGCGCCTAACATCGCGCCGAACTGCTTCCGCGTTACCAACCCGCGGGCTTCGTATTCCTTCCGGTCATTTTCAAAATGATCCTGATCGCACATAATCCACTCCTGACGCCAGTCGCGTACTGGATATTGTATGCTCCCGCCGCCCTCCTGAACAGCTTCTGCTGCGTTTGTTTTCAACTTCGATCGTATTCCGCCCGCCTTTGGCCCCGAATGATAAACTTGCTCCCAGTGGCGGTTGAACTTCCGATCTTTTCCGACGCCCAGGTCTCCACGCCCCGCATTACGTCCCTGCTGATTAAACCCGCATCGGCGGTCTGTAATCTGGATTGCGCTTACTGCTTCTATCTCGATCGCGAAGCCGACCCGTACAGCGCACTTCCGGCGCGCCGCATGAGCGACGACACGCTGGAGCGCCTGGTGGATACTTACCTTTTCTATTCGTATCCCAACAGCACGTTCGCCTTTCAGGGCGGGGAACCGACTCTGGCCGGCCCCGCGTTCTATGAGCGCCTGGTTGAGCTGCAGCAGCGCTACGGACGAAACGGGCAGGCAGTTTCGAATGCCATGCAGACCAACGGCATTCTGCTGAACGATCGATGGTGCGAGTTATTTCGCCAATATAAGTGGCTGATTGGCATCTCGATCGATGGTCCCGAGGCAGTACATGATCAATACCGTTACAACAAACAAGGCGCCGGTACCTGGCAAAAGGTGATGCAAGGGGTCGAGTTACTCAAGAAGCATCATGTTGAATTCAACGTCTTATGCGTAGTAAGTCAGGCCAATGTGGAAAAGGCGGCGGAGATCTATAAGTTCTTCCGCTCACTCGGCGTCGAGTACCTGCAATACATCCCGCTCTCGGAATTCGATTCCAACGGGCAGCCGCTGCCCTTCACCATCACGCCCGAACAGTACGGCCGTTTCTTATGTGAGACTTTCGACCTCTGGTGGCCGGACCGCCGTCGCGTGCGCGTCCGCTATTTCGACAACATTGCAGAAGCGCTCGCCGGTCAGAAGCCGGGCGCCTGCACCTTACACGAAACCTGCGACAGCTACGCCGTGGTGGAATTTAATGGCGACGTCTATCCTTGCGATTTCTTCGTGGAGAAGGACTGGAAGCTGGGTAACATCAATGTCGATTCCTGGCCGGAAATCGCACGCCGCCAGCGACGCTATCAGTTCGCCGCCAAGAAAACCATTGCCCATCCGGAGTGCCAGGCCTGTGAATATCAATCGATCTGCCACGGTGGCTGCCCCAAACATCGCCACGACCGCCATGCAAACTTCGACGAGCTCGATTACTTCTGCGCCGCTTACAAGATGATCTTCGCTCGCAGCGTAGAGCCGCTGAAGAAGGAGCTCCAACGCATGGGCGTAACGGCGTCGCGCACTTAGCGATCCCCGCGGGTAACTGCGGTGCGACCTATTCCGTCAGCCAGCGCTTCGCAAGCGCCTCCGCGTCGTCCGATTCCACATTCACCATGCTTCGGCCGATCTCCGCGCCATTCGCAGACGACACAGCCGTGATTCCGTCCGCTGTAGGCATCAATTCCAAGCGTTTCGGTCCTGCATCCAGGCGCAGGCTCTCGCCGATCCACGTGAATTGCACCAGCACGCGCTGGCCGCGTCCAATCGTGCGGCACTGCGTCAACAGCTGCGAAGTAAACAGTGAGTTTTTTAAGGCGGCTGCGTGCGGAGCGCGGAGCAACGCCGAAGCGCGCTCCGCTTCACGCTTTTCATGATCGCGGCGGGCTTTTTCAGGATCCGCTTGCTCGCGGTTTTCGAGCGCCTTCAGGTTGTTTTCCAAATTATCCAAAAAGCTCATAACAGTTGCGCGTCCGTCTTACGCCCACAGGCGCTTCCTATCAGTATCGCGTCTTTGCTACCGCCCTTAATGACTTGCCGCCACCTGCGTCACCGACTCCCACACAAATCGCACAAACGGATAGATCGACGCCTCCGCCAATCGCTCCACATCGCTGTGCGCGCCGAAGTTGGTCGCATCCTCGCGCGTTCCCGCGGGACCGATGCCATAGGATTGCTGACCCTTCGCCCTTAACTGCGCCTTATCGCTCGCCCCCGTCGACATGCTCGGCATCACCGTCACGCCGGGGTAGATCTCTTTGCCGACGCGCTCCAGCACGCGGTACATTTCCGTATCCAGCCTCGATGCGGGCGATGCCGGGCGCGTCGCGGGCAGAGGTTCAATCTTCACCTCCGGGTCGTCAATGACTTTACCCATCTCGGCGTAGAAGTTCGCGACGTTCTCATCCGGCAACGCGCGAATATCGAGCGTCGCCTCGGCCTCCGATGGAATTACGTTCGGCCCTACCCCCGCCTTCAGCATCGTCGGCACAACCGACGT
>DATAUH010000644.1:0-7648 GCA_036268375.1 Bryobacteraceae bacterium
ATTGGCGTCTGAAAGAGTCGAAATCTTCGCCAGCCGCAGATGCTTCACCAAACGATCCTGGGCCGTAAAAAACTGCGTTCAATGCGTTCTTTCGCTTGCGACGAATACGCCAGAATGGAACCGATTCCCAGTTCCCGTAAAGCGCGACCCAGTTGCGTCAGCCGATCCGCTTCACGCCGCTGTTTCTCGGTCGCGCCGGCGCGCGGCGCCACAGTGAACATCGAATCGCGATCCGTGTACACATCCAACATCCGTCCATTCTTCTCCAGATATTCCCAGAGCACGCCCATGTGCTGCGGGGTCGCGTCGCTCTCCACGAACTCCAATATCCTCTGGCTTACGAACACGTGTCTGAGATGGTGGCCGAACGAGCGGTCGAGGTGGATGCCAGCTGCATTTGGCGGTGGGTACAGGCATATGCTCCCGAACTGAATAAGCGTTGCCGGCCCCATCTGAAGCCGACTAATAGAAGCTACCGCATTGATGAGACCTACATTCGGTTAAAAGGCAAGGACAAGTATCTGTATCGCGCGATCGAATTCCACTGGGCAAACGATCGATTTCCTGCTCACGGCGAAGCGGGATACGGCGGCAGCCAAACGCTTTCTGCGCAAGGCTATTTACGCGTCGGGAAATGCGATGCGCAAGAGTGATGAACGTGGACAAGAACCGAGCGTATCCAGCAGCAGTGGAAGCGCTGAAGACGGATGGCGTCGTTCCGCCTCGAGTGGAATTACGTCAATGCAAGTATCTAAACAACGTGATCGAGCAAGACCATCGATCGGTGAAGAAGCGCGTTTTGGCTGGCCAAGGGTTACGGATCGTTTCCGAGTGCGTGGCGGACCTTGCAGGGAATCGAAACGGTGAACATGATTCGGAAGGGCAGAGTGAGAAGGCTGCCAAAGAAGATACGGTCGGCCATGCGCTCTTTATCGCCGGACTCTTCGACCTCGCTGCCACTTAATCGAAACAGACTATAGCCGCCAGTATCGGCCTGACTGGCCACTTCTTAAACTTTGCAACGAAACCGAACGCCTACGTTTCAATCAGCGATGATCTCTATAAGGGGATTATCTTGTGGCTAAGCATACGCAATATCGCGGATCCCTATCATCGGAATCGCCCCTGGTCCCGAACGACCTGTTGTTCCCGACCGAAGCTGGCACGCCCTACCGGATCGGCAACTACCTGACGAGTTTTGAAGCCAATTGCGGCTAAAGCTGGAATTCCGGACATGACCTACCGGGCTCTCCGGCGAACGTTTGCAACCGAATTTCAACGCCACGATCGCCGAAAGAATGCGCAAAGTCAACTGCGCCACTCAAAGCTGGAGATGACCGGCTGGTACCTGCGGGAAATACACGAAAGCGCGCAAGGCAGTATCGGAGGTGGACGCGGAAATCTGCCGAATTACGGAGACGAACTCACCTCTACCGAAAGCTGGGAAGCCACAATGAATTCGCCGGAGCTACCGCAATTTGGTGGGTTAGCGGATGCCCGAAAAATCACCGCCATTGAATTTAAAATATGGTACGCCCGAGTGGATTCGAACCACCGACCTTTTGCTCCGGAGGCAAACGCTCTATCCAGCTGAGCTACGGGCGCACAGGGAGGCTCCTTAATTGTATGCCTCCGCCTGCAAGGGGTCAAACACGCCTGGCCATCCCACCGCCAGGCTGTCAGCCTACGACATCGGCGACTTCTTACGAGGACGCGGCGTGCGCTTCTTCGCGCCATCGCCTTGCGTCTGCTTGCGCGGCGCGCGCGGACGGCGTTGCGGCTTGGGCGTGGGCGCCGGCTCCGGAATCTCTCCGGTCGCGGTCGGCTGGCCCGGCACAATCGGCTGCGGCTCGTCCTCTTCCTCGATCACTTCCGGCTGCGGCGGCTCCGGTGGCGGAGCCGGCGGATGGAACTCGGCGCCCAGATATACGTACAGCCCCCTGTCCTCATCCGCTTCAATACGCACCAAACCTTTGTCCTGCGCGTAATTCAGCAGCTCGCTGAAAACCTGGAATCCATAATCGCTCCAGTTGAACTCCGGCCGATCCTGTCGTACCCAGTCGGCCAGCTCTTCCGCCGGCGCTCCGTTGTCGATATCCATACGATGGGTCTCGAGCACGTCGCGCAGAAGCGGAATCGCCTCCTCCGGCTTCGCCCCTGGCTTTTCGGTGGCGCTGCCGCCCTTCATGCGGATCATGTAGCGGCCCTCGCCGCCGGTCACTTCCACATAATCGGACTTCTGCAGTTTTTCGACGAAATCGGTGAAGTTCCCGGCCCCGTACGCCCGCTCATTGAATGTCGAATCGAGTTGCAGCATTGTCGATTTCAACAGCCCGAGTTGTGGACGCACTTCGCGCCGCTCGAGCACGTTCAACGCGCGCTCCACCAACGGCATCGCCTGTGTAAGATCTAAGTTCTGTCGCCGGTTCTGCGGCCGTTGTTGCGGCGCTTGCTTGTCGTGCGGCGGCCGCTCCTGTTGTGGTGGTTGTTGCTGATGCTCCGGGCGGCGTGGAGGACGCTCGTCGATCACCGCTTCATAGGCGATAAACTCATGGCAGTTCTTCTGCAGAATCGTACTTGTGAAGGCGCGCCCGCCAACCACGAAAATACGCTTGTCATACTGCTTGAGCTTGTTCACCAGCGCAATGAAATCGCTATCGCCGCTCACGATCGCAAATGCATTGATGTGATCGTGAGTGAACGCCATTTCAAGCGCATCCAGTGCCAAGTTGATATCCGCGCCGTTCTTATCCCCGCGGGGGGAAGGATCGCGCTGCACCATTTGCACCGCGTGTTCGGAAAGGGCGCGCGTCGCCGATTCCTGTCTGCCCCAATTCGCGTAGGCGAACTTGGTGACAATCTCGCCGCGTTCCTTTAGCGCGTCCAATACCGCCGCCACGTCAAATTCGCGGTGCAGTGTGGACTTCACGCCGATCTCGATGTTATCGAAATCAATGAACACCGCGATCTTCAGTTTCTGTTCCATTCAGTAATTCCTCATTGCCGGCATAACGCCTCGGACCGTTGGTCCGCCGCGTTCTCAGGCCGAAGGCCCGCGCCGGCTGTCAGGCTACGCGAGTAGCCTACGGGTAGTGTACCGTAAATCTCTGAAAACGTTTTGCGCGCCCGTCGCACCGCACTGTCCGCGTTAGTGCGCGCCGTTCCTCCTTTTCTCCGCGACTAGTCCCCCGCGCCGCGGACCACGTTAAGTCAGCCAACACCCGCGCGCCGGACGAAACGCGCTGATAAAGTGTTAAGATTCGCTTCTCCCCATGCTGCTCTACGCTCTCACCATTCTGGTCAGCGCCTTCCTTCTATTTCAGGTACAGCCCGTCATCGCCAAAATCATCCTGCCTTGGTTCGGCGGATCGGCTGCGGTCTGGACAGTATGCCTGCTCTTCTTCCAACTCGCGCTTCTCGGCGGATACTTCTACGCACATGCGCTCATACGCTATGTCAAACCTCGGACACAAGGTATCGTTCACTCGGTCCTGCTGATTCTAAGCCTCGCCGCGCTGCCCATTTATCCCAGCGATTACTGGAAGCCGCTCAGCTCCGCCGATCCTACCTGGGGAATCGTTTCGTTACTCGCCGTAAAAATCGGCGTACCTTATTTCCTGCTTTCCACCACCGGCCCGCTGCTGCAAGCCTGGTATGCGCGCGCTCACAAAGGCGCCATGCCTTACCGGCTCTACGCGCTTTCGAACGCCGGATCCATGTTCGCGCTGCTCAGTTATCCGTTTCTCTTCGAGCCAGTCTTCACCACCCACCAGCAGGCCGCGATGTGGTCCATCGCTTACGGAGGATTTATCGCGATCTGTGGTTTAACCGCGCTCCGCTCGCGGTCGGGTATTCTTGCGGATCCTGAGTCGCAAGAAGTCGCGCTGGAGGATGAATCGGCCATCAAGCCGCCCGCCAGTCATTACTGGATGTGGGTGGCGTTGCCGGCCGTCGCAAGCCTCCTGCTGCTCGCAGTCACCAATCACCTTTCGCAGAATGTTGCCGCCATACCTTTTTTATGGGTATTGCCGCTCAGCATTTATCTGCTCACCTTCATCCTCTGCTTCGAAGGCAACTGGTATTGGCGCAATCCCTACGTGCAACTGCTCGCCCTCTCACTCGGCTCCATGGCGTACACCATCGGTCCGGAGCTCATGGAGAACCCGCGTATCATTGCGCTCATCACGGTTTTTTCCATCGGCCTTTTCTTCTGCTGCATGTCCTGCCACGGCGAATTGGCGCGCCTGAAGCCCCACCCGCGTTACCTCACTCACTTCTATGTGATGATCTCCGCCGGCGGCGCGCTCGGCGGCGTCCTGGTCGGTCTCGTCGCGCCCCACGTGCTGCATGCCTATTACGAACTGCCGCTGGGCCTCGTCGCATGCGCCGTCCTTATTCTGATCGTTTTGAAGCAGGACCCAACTCTCGAATGGTTCCGTAGCTGGACGCAGCCCGCGCCCATCATGGCCACCATCGCCACCATCGCCCTCACCGTTTTTGTCGGCATGCAGATTTACAAATCGGCGTCCGGCGCGCGCCTGTTAGTGCGTAACTTTTATGGCGCTCTAAAAGTCACCGACACCGGCCCCGCAACCGATCTGGAAGCCCGCCGCCAGCTTACTCACGGCACCATCAGCCACGGCGAACAGTTCCTGAATCCCACGCGCCGTGATCTGCCCACCACCTATTACGGTCCCAACACTGGCATCGGCGCAGCCATTCGCGAGAAGCAGAAGAACGGCGCAGTTCGCATCGGCGTAATCGGCCTGGGCACCGGCACCATCGCCGCCTACGGCCGCTGGGGCGACTACATTCGTTACTACGAAATCAATCCGCTGGTGCAGTGGATCGCCCGCACGCAGTTCAGCTTTATCAACGATTGCCGCGGCAAGCTCGAAGTCGCCATGGGTGATGCCCGGCTCAGCCTGGAACGCGAGCCGCCCGAAAACTTTGATGTACTTGCGGTCGACGCATTCTCGAGCGATTCCATCCCCGTGCACTTGCTCACACGCGAAGCGATGCAGCTCTACTTCCATCACTTGAAACCGGACGGCATTCTTGCCGTTCACATCTCGAATCGCTATCTGGATCTCGAACCGGTCATTCAAGGCGAAGCCAACGCCTTAAACAAGACCGCGCGGGAAATGGATACCGACGATGACGATGCGAACGACGTCTTCGCCGCCACCTGGATTCTCCTGACGTCGTCGCCCTCTCACTTCGATTCGACATTAGTAGCTGCATCCCAACCGTTGCATTCAACCAAAAAGGTCCGTTTATGGACGGACGACTATAGCAACCTATTTCAGATCCTAAAATAGCGGTAATATTAGAACGCCGCGTCCGTAGTCAAACAGACTGTCAGTAATACGTTACATCAGACGTATTTCGAGAGTCCTGTTGTATGATCGATTTGGCTGAGGATCAAAATGGACGCCGCTAATCTACCCCTTTCTCGCATTACACTACTTGTTTCGGCAGCGCTACTCCTACCTGCAGGCGCGTTCGCCCAGGCCGCCGCTAGCCTTACGCCCGCAGCCACCCAAATAACTGTGGTGGGGCAAACCCCGGTACAGGACGACATCACAAGCGCCGGAGCGTCGGTTACCTTTAACGCCGTAACTCACTATGCTGCCACCGACCCAGCGTGGCTGACCATTAATGCCCAAGCCTCAACCGATTCACTGACAGGACTTACGACCCCCACCAGCCTTTTCATACGTACCGGCGGAGCCGCTGGTCTGTTGTCCTCCGGAACACACAACGCCACCATCACCTTGACGGCTACGGACGGTTCTGGCTTAACTGCTTCTATCGCCGTCACTTTCACCACCGGGTCATTCACGGGCGTTGGCGCTGTAATTACGCCGTCCCCCACTTCCATCTCGGTCCCGATCACATATCAGGGATCTACCCAGGTAACAGAAACGCTAACCACCACCAGCGCGGGACAAGTAACCTTTACCCTGCTCTCCACAGTTCCGTGGATTACCGTTTCTCAGATATCCGGAAATCAGAATGCGGTATCGTCCGTTTTACCCGCAGTCTTCACCATTACCCTAAGCGGCATTGGACAGGCCCAAGCTCAGCTCAACGGCGCATTGACCCTCACGCCGTCCCAAGGGGCCGCCGTAAGTATCCCCGTAATTTTGGGTAACGGCGTCAGTGTTGGCCCGGGCGGCGGCGGCGGAACCAGCGCCGGCTCGCTTACCGTCAGTCAGAATCCGGTGACTATGACTTATGTAGCGGGAAGCGGGGTATTTCCCTCCGCCACCGTCAATGTTAACGGCAACAATCAGACCACCTATTTTGCCACCGTCACTCAGGCCACTAACAACTGGTTGTTGATCCAAAATCAAACCAATTTACAGTTCTCCGTGCCAAACACGTTAACTCTTTCGGCAGACTCCAATGCCGCCAGCTTAACTCCGGGAACTACCTATCAGGCCACGGTTGCGCTAACGGGAAACGATGGCAGTAGCCTCACCTTAAACGTCAACCTCGTGGTTACTGGCGCCAACACCAGCGGCATCACAGTCGCACCGAACCCGATCGCGCTCTCGGCGCCGGTAAATGGCTCAACTGTTAGCCAAACGGTTACGATCACCAGCGCCAACGCCGGGAATCTGTCCGTCAGTGTCACTGGCTCCGGACTATCGGTTTCGAACCCCAGTGTCACCTCGCTGTCCGCCGGACAATCAACCACGGTGACCGTATTCGCTTCACCAGCAAATCTCAATAACAACACTTATAGCGGCACTCTCTTCGTCAACGTCGGCGGCGGGTCGTACACCGACCCAGTCTCCTTCACTGTCGGCACGGGCTCTGGTGGCGGCACTACCTCCAGCACCGTCGTAGCTGCGCCTTCCACATTGAACTTCACTTACGAAAACGGCGGGAATATGCAGCCCAGCCAGAGCGCCAACATATTCCTTGGCGGAAGCGGGAACTACACGGCTGCTGCGACCACCCAATCCGGCTCAAACTGGCTGTCCATTTCGAATCAGGGCGGCACGTTGCCGGCTTCGTTCTACACGATCGTGGCCAACGCCGCCGGCCTTGTCGCAGGTCAGTATCAAGGCACGGTGACTTTCACGAACACCACGGATGGTTCGACGTCTAGCGTCGCCGTTTCGCTAAATGTCACCAACACCACAGCGATCTACTCCAACCCGGTGTCGCTCATCTTTAACGCCGCCGGCGGGTCCGCATCCCCTCAGTCACTCACCATACTTTCGAGCGATGGAACCACGGTCCCGATCAGCGTCGCTGTCAGCACGCAGACCAATGCTTCCTGGCTGAGCGTTACCGGTGGCGGCGGTACCACCCAAAGCGGAACCTACCAGGTGAGCGTCAACGCCGCGAATCTGACGAACGGTGTTTACACCGGCTACATCACCGCTGCCGCCAACACAGGTAATTCCCCGATCACCATTCCCGTCGCGCTGAGCGTAACCGGCAGCACGGGTTCCGGCGGCGGAACCGGCAGCCTCACGCTTGGCCAGTCCTCGCTCACGTTTAACGTTCCGACAGGATCGACCACCGCATCCACCCAGCAACTGGCGATCACAGCTGCCAGTCCGGTCACTTTTACCGCCAGCGCAGCCACCAATGGTGTCGGCAATACCACATGGCTAACGATTTCGCC
>DATAUH010000645.1:0-2363 GCA_036268375.1 Bryobacteraceae bacterium
CTGCCTTGCGTCCGTTCGCGCTTAGCAGCTGTGTCCCAGATCGAACGGTGGCTGGTAGGTGTGTTTCGCCCGCTCCGCGCTAGCCGCGGATTCCAATGCTCCGTCGGAGAGTGTGGGAGTCAGGATTTCTTCGTCGGTCTGCTCGCATTGATTGGTCTGGTCGTTCATGGGCGGCGCTCGCTATGGTTGAGACTGCGGGGAAGTTAGCCATTGCGCGAGATCATCAGGAAGCCCGGTGAGCATTGGAGCACCGGACTTCCTTTTCACACGCATTTTTCGGCGATGTCAGATACAGCCCCCGCTGGGGGCGCAATGCACTGCAGGAGTCCATGTTGGATTCAACAGCTCCGTGCCTGCTGCGGCCTCCATGATTTCGTCGGAAACTGTGGCGGTGAGGATTTCTTCGTCAGTCTGGTCGAGATGATCCGTTTGATCATTCATGGAATGTCGCTCCTTTGAGACAGGTGCAACCATAGCATGGGTTTGCGGCATCGTCAGTCCTTGAATCTTAGACAGCCTTCGCCGACGGAACTTCAAGATCGCTCAGTCAGGTGTCGGCGTTCCTTCCCAATGTTCCCTTTAGAAAACCACATGGTGCCTTTTTGAAACGCCCATTACGATCCTGGTTTTAATCAACGAGGCGAATGCCACGAACGAACAGACCGACCATCTGGACCCGCGGCTGCGTCCGGTGAACGGAGCAATACCGATGGACAATACGGCGCCGCCTTACTTGGCGGCGACCTTGACACTGCTCTAGGTGCCGCAAGCGAAAGAGGCAGCCCGGGCGCGGACTCGGGCGGGGAGGATGTGGCTGATTTTATTGGTAGCGGAGGACGGATTTGAACCGCCGACACGCGGATTATGATTCCGCTGCTCTAACCAACTGAGCTACTCCGCCACACGTAAATCACGCACTTTAAGGACGGCTCCGAGACATTGCTTCGCTCTGCTCTCACCGTCCAAACGCGACTAGCTTCCGACCCCGAAGAGTACGGCCGCGTTCCGGGAGCACATTTAGGGCATCGAAAGCGACTTTCCAAGCGGGGAGAAGCAATGCCCTCGGGCTGGTCCAGACCGAGGCTTGTCTCTCCCGTTTAGCGTGCCAGCCGACCCCGTCGTGGGGCTATTGGGATGACAGTCGCCGGCGTCCGTGCGCCATGCCACCAACCGCAGAAAACTTCGCTTAACGGCGCTATCGCCTTCGCAGAACAAATCGGGTACAGTAGCCGCGCAAGGTGATTCGGCATGGAAACGGCGACCATCCATATCTTCCCCACGCGCAAAACAGAGTACGAGTGGGAGGTGATCCGCCTGCGGTGTCGCGGCGAATACCTCGGCACTGTGAAGGCTGCGGATGAGGATGCGGCGCTCCAGGCGGCGGTGAAAATGTTTGCCCTGAAGACCACGAGCGCGCAAAAGCAGCTTTTAATCCGGCGTGCGTGATGCTTGGCGGGCACGGGAAATCCCCGCAGTACGGCGGTCCCGAATTTAATTGGCAGCGGCTATTTTGGATTTTCGTAGCCCTCATCGTCCTGAGCGCGGTGGTGGCGTATTTCCGGTGAATGAGCTTCTTCGCACTTGGCGAGGAGTATCCTTGGGCAAGCGGGCGTGAGATCGTCACGGCCGTGCCGAGAATCCTCGAGGATCAGTTTGTGGTTGCAGCTTCCAGCGCGCCGAGCGCCGATGCGGCATCGGTGGGTTGCCACCACAATCGCGCGCCGAGGTCGCGGGCGATGATGCCAGCGGCGATATAGCCGGCACCGCCCGAGATGGCGCCGCCCGGATGGCCGGCGGAGCCCGCCATGTAGAAATTGGGGATCGGGGTGCGATAGCCGAAGTGGTTGTACATCACCTGCTCGGCGTTGAATGCGCCCATGAATATGTCACCGCGGCGCATGTTGATCAGTTCGGCGGTGTATTCTTTGGCGGTGTAGACATACTGCCCGATCACGTTGCGTCGCGTCATGTTCGGGCAATAGCGGGCGAAGGTGTCCAGGATTTTTTCGGCGAACTCCGCCTTGAACGCCTCGTAGTCCTGCCCGCCGAGGTCCGGGTCGAACGGCATCACGTGCCAGCAGTAGGTGGTGTGTTTGCCGGGTGGCGCCTGGGTCGGGTCGAGCACGCTCAAGGGGCCGGAGCCGAACTGGATCAACCGCGGCGGGCGGTTGGCTTTGACGTCCTCGAACGCGGCGGCGAGGTCCGCCATGGTCTCGGCGCCCACGCTCCATTTCAGCGTGCGATTGATGTTCGGATCGAATGCTGCGGCGGCGAATTGCGGGCTTTCATGCAGCGCGAGATGCAGGCCGAACAGGGTCCACTCCGTGTTCTTGAAGCGGTCGAGCTTGTCGCCGAACGCGGCA
>DATAUH010000646.1:0-3758 GCA_036268375.1 Bryobacteraceae bacterium
TGCGCGACAGGCGCGAGGACATCCCGCTACTCGCCGCGCACTTCCTCCATCAGCACGCGTCGCATTATCGCAAACCGATCAACGGGTTTGACGAAAACTCGGTGAAGGCGCTGCTCTCGCACTCCTGGCCCGGCAACGTGCGCGAGTTGGACCACGCCGTGGAACGTGCCGTGCTAATGGCCCAGGGCGACGTGATACGAGTGGCCGATATGGGTCTGCGGAGCGGCCGTGAAGGTCCGCCGCGCCTCGAAGACATGAGCCTGGAAGATGTAGAGGCGCTGTTGATCAAGAAAGCGCTGGCCCGTTTCAACGGCAATGTGTCGCATGCGGCGAACGCATTGGGCCTGAGCCGTAGCGCGCTCTATCGACGGCTGCAACGGTATGGGCTGTAGCCGGCGCTTCGCATGAGCCGCATCAAATCAGGCCGAATCGGCTACGAAGACCGCGTAGTGCTGCTGGCGGTGCTGGCGGCGCTGCCGGGCTCGATCTGGGCGCTGTTCCTCGTATGGACTGACGAACACGCGCAGGCGCACACGCAGATCACAGCCACAGTCATCATCCTGGGCGGCTGGCTCTTATGCGCGCTGGCGCTGCGCGAACGCGTGGTGTTCCCGCTGCAGACGCTGGCCAATCTGCTGGGCGCATTGCGCGAGGGCGACTATTCCGTACGCGGGCGCTCCTATCGCGATGATGACGCACTGGGCGAGGTCATGCGCGAGATCAACACGCTGGGCAGCACGCTACGCGAACAGCGCTTGGGCGCGCTCGAAGCTACGACTCTGCTGCGTACCGTGATGCGTGAGATCGACGTAGCGATCTTCGCGTTCGACGAGCATCGCCGCCTGCGCTTGGTGAATCGCGGCGGTGAAAGGCTGCTCGATAAACAACAGGAGAACCTCCTGGGCATGACGGCGGAGGATCTGCGCATGGAGGCGTGTCTCGATGGTCCGCCGCAGACGACGCTGCAGGCCTCATTTCCCGGCGGCGTAGGACGGTTCGGACTGCGCCGCACCGGCATTCGCGAACGCGGCCTGCCACTCGAGCTGGTGGTGCTCTCCGACTTGACGCAGGCCCTCAGCGAACAGGAACTGCAGGCCTGGCAGCGGCTCGTCCGCGTGCTCGGTCATGAATTGAATAATTCACTCGCGCCGATCAAATCGATTGCAGGGAGCCTGATCAGCATCATCTCGCGAGAAGAATTGCCTGACGATTGGCGGGACGATATGCGCCGCGGGCTTGGCGTGATCACATCGCGTTCGGAGAGCCTGAGCCGCTTCATTGGCTCCTATGCCCGACTTGCCAAGCTGCCGCGCCCGCAATTGCAACCACTGGAAGTCGCCGCCTGCGTGGGGCGCGCCGCAAGCTTCGAAACGCGCATTCCCGTGGAAGTAATCTCGGGACCCGAAATGACGATTCAGGGCGACCCCGATCAATTGGAGCAGGTGCTGATCAACCTGCTGCGCAATGCGGCCGACGCTTCGCTCACCACCAATGGAGGCGTAAAAACGGGATGGCGGCGCGATGGCGCAATGCTCGAAATCTGGATCAAAGACGACGGGCCGGGGCTTTCGGGTACGGCCAATCTCTTCGTCCCGTTCTTTACCACGAAGCCGGGAGGATCGGGCATCGGGCTGGTGCTGAGCCGCCAGATCGCAGAAGGCCACGGAGGCGCGCTCACGCTGGAAAACCGCGCGGACGGCGTCACGGGTTGTATCGCGCGCCTGAAATTGCCTGCGGATAGCGCGACGCAGCGCGCCGAAGCCGATTAAAACTGAAGCTTCGCGAGATACGTGTAGCTTTGGCGCAAACTGGCAAGCGGATCGCCAGTGGTTTGGTCCTGCTCCACGAAATAATGCTCCACACCCGCGGCCGAGGCCGCGCGCAGCACTGCGGGCCAATCGATCGAACCGTTGCCGATCTCTTTGAACGCGCCTCGATCCACCGATTCATCGAAACGTTTGGGCGTCCCCGTAGCTTTGTCTTTCAGGTGAACCAGCGGAACGCGCCCGGAAAGCTTCTTGAGCATAGCCGCCGGATCGTTGCCCGCAACGCTCACCCAAAAGCAGTCCATCTCGAAACCGCACAAATTTTTATCAAGGCGATCGATCATCACTTGAAAGCCGGTGGTGCCTTCGAGCGGAGCGAATTCGAAGGCGTGATTGTGATAGCAGAAGCGCAGGCCCGCGGCTTTAGCCTTTTCGCCGGCGCGATTAAGCTTGTCGCAAAGTTCGCGGAACTTGTCCAATCCGCCGCGTTCCGTCACCGGGACGTATGGGAAAACGACGAAACGGAACCCCCACTTCTTGGACTGTTCCAACGCGCGTTCGAGCGTGGCTTCCTGGCCGGCGTTCATCATCGTGTTGACGAGATGGACCGCCACAGGCGTCAGGCCACTGGCCGCTACCTGGCTCCAGATGCGATCGAGACCGTCATAGCTCGGCTCGATTTCGCGATAGCCCATGGACTTAATCGCGCCCAGCGTTTCGGCGGGCTGCTTGGGAAGAATGTCGCGCACCGTATACAACTCGGCCCCGATGTTTTGTAGTTGGCGGGCGGCAAGGGCGGCGGGAAGGGATGCCGCGATCGGCACGGACTGCAGCAATTGGCGGCGAGTGAGCATAGCGTCATTGTACGCGCGTCACGTGCACCGCGTAGGTACACGGCCGCTATCGAGCGACGCTCCAGGCGCCGATGCGCCAGTGAAAAGGGCCCTCTGAAAACCACGTCAGCCGCTTTCCGAACCACTGCAAATCGGTATGCTGCTGAATGTCATTGTGAGGAGCAAGAAGGATCGCGCACGGCGATTCGCCGAAACGGGCGAGCCGCTGCGCGAGCCAGGAGTCCGCCTCGAGAGGAGTAGCCAACGCGACGGGAGCACTTTCGAACCACGCCAGTTCCGCTCCGAACGAGAGATCGCGCTCACGAAGCGGTTGCGGCAGATCGAATGCCTGCCGGTAAAGAGCGGTGGCTTGCGCGAGATCGCGCACAGCGATCACGACCAGAGAGACGCCGTCGTATTCCTTAGTCGCAGCATCGCCGGAAGGATAGACGCGCTGGTGACGGGGCGTCAAATCCTGAATGAGAAAGGGAAAGAATGCGCCCAGCGGACCTGCGCCGATCGCAGCCGTCTCCCACCGAAGCGCCACGCCATCAGGACGCGTACGGCCGCTTTTCGTGGCTTCGCCGACCGGAATACCGGCGCGGCGGAGCCTTTGCATTTCCGTGCGCAGATCCGGCACGCCCAGAGCGAACGCGCAAGGCCCGGCGTCCGCCTGCAGAAACGGCGCCCACGGATGGACGTCGACGGCCTCCGCATCCGCCTGCGGCCGAATGCCGATCAATTCGATATACGATCCATCGAAAAACGAAGCCAGCGCCATCTCGGTCGCGTGATTTGCGTGCGGACCGCCATATTCCACCGCGATTCCGGTCGTCGCGGTAAATTCGTCGCAGAGACAGCGTAGATCCGCACCTGCAAGCGTAACGTGATCCACGATCAACGTGCTGGCGCCCGCCGCCATCGCCTCAGTTTTCGGAAGGGCGCTGTGCAGAATCGATGACGAAGTAGGACACCGCGACCTTCTCTCCTTTCAAGGCCAACCCCATCTGCTCGCGCAGAGCATCAACGACGGTGGGGCCGGCTTCCTCATCCCAGGTTAGTTTGAAATCGTAGAGGCCGGTGAGACCCGTGTGGTCGACGCCGGGGCCGTGGTTGCCGAACAGGGAGAGCATGTCGACAAACTGGCGCATCGAGCTAC
>DATAUH010000647.1:0-4740 GCA_036268375.1 Bryobacteraceae bacterium
GACGGGCACGGTCCACTCCCCCGACGCCGGGTAGCGGAACGGAGGGGCCATCGGGCGGGCAGGGCGCCGCGTCGCGCGGCGCCTTCCTCGTCAACGCCGGCCGCTCACGGTGGTCTCGACGAAACCGCCGATCTTGATGCAGGTGCCGGTGCCGGGAACTTCCGCGAAGCCTGCGCCGTAGACTGCGCAGGTTTTCACCCGCGCCAGCGGTTGCGCCTTCGCCGCCTGCGACGCTGGCGATTTCGCTTTGGGGTTGGGCTCACTCAAAGTCTGCGCGCCGGCGGCGGCGGCGAGTGCAGCAGCAAGCCCGGCCGCAGCCGCGGCGATGACGGCGGTTCGGGCGAACGAACCAGGCTGCGGCATGCGCACTCCTCGACCACGGCGTGTCCTACCGGCGCCAATATACATTCACGCCATCGATTTCCAAACCAACAGGTCGTCTGCGCGTGCGCGGTCCGCTTCAGCCGAAGGCGCTGCTTGTTGCGGTGCGGCCGGCGGACTATGCTTCGCGAATCGGCCCCGCGTAGCTTGGTCGCGCGTTCGTGGGTTTGTCCGCGTTCATCAGAATAGTGTGGGTAACGGGAAGCTCTGGCTTGCTTAGCAAGCCCGGCCGGAAGCTAATTGTATTTTTCGGGGGTCGGTTGAAATGGCTGCGGTGGGGTCGGTCCCAGAGCCAGGGGCGCCTCGGCTCTGTATGTGCTGCGGAGGCGCTGCCGCCACCCAGAGCATGCCGGCCTGCTGGGATCATTGGATCCTGCTGCCGCAAGACCTGCAGTCTTCGATCATCAAGACCTCCGCACGGGGTCGGCTTAACGCCTACGGCACGCATCTCCTGGAGGCTATTCGGATCTGGCGGCGCCTCGGGGCATGGCGCGCAAAGGGCACCGGTCGCAGCAGCATCCTGGCCGCCCGCACCATTGGCGAATTCGTCCGGCTGGCCGAGCAGCAGCGCAGAAAGACGGACCGGGAGGCCAAAGTCGACAGCCGGCGCCGGGAGCTGGAGTTGGCAGCCGGCCGGGAGCGGCCCGATCCGGTGCGCGAACTTGCAGATACGCCCGACCAGCGACCCGCGCCGGAAGCGATCGTTCTTGGCGACCGCCCGGACCACGCCCACCTGGTGCAGTTGAATCCTTGGATCGATGACAACGCGCGGTTCAAGCCGCAAGACCTCATTGACCCCCAGATTGACCTGCTGCGGCGAGTCGCATCGAAGCTGGCGCGGGAACGCCCTCGATCAGGCGGCTTTGTCCGGGCGCCGGACGCGGACACTGCCGCTGCCGCAGCGGCTGCATCGCAGCCGCTTGATGAAAGCCGCGATGGGATCGTCGGCCTTGAGGCCGAACCTCGCCATGGCGCGGTGGTCGAGCTCGCCGCGGTGGCGACAGCTCAGGCACTCAATGGCAATGGCCGGAGCGCGGCTGCTGGGCCGGGCGACCCTCATCGCCAAGCCGCCGGGGAACTGCGCCTGACCGGCGATGCCGTGGTCTTCCTGACCCAGCTCGCCGAATACTCCCGGCTCGCACGCCTACGCAACAATACCATGGCGGCAAGATAGGCGCCCGGGCCGGAAAAGGCGAATCAGGACGGTGCCGGCCGGCGCGCGGCCTGACGCTCGCGCCGTGGTGCAATGACAACGCTTCGCCGGCAGCGCCAGCCTCGAGAAGCTGGATCGAGCGGATGCTGATCGCCATCGAGGTCCTTTGCCTGATCGGCTACGCTTGCGCGAAGTTCGGCTGATGTGCGCGCGCTCGTCGCCATTGCCATCGTTTTCGCAGTGCAGCCGGTACACGCAACCTGCGGCGATCTTGGAGGGCCTGTATCGAGGTCCGGACGGGAAATGCGTGAACTGGGGAAAGCCTGGGCAGAGTGTGCGGTTGCCCGCCCACAGCACGATGCGTTGCCGAACAAACGGCACCGGAAGCAGCCAAGGCGGCAGACGACGGATGCGAGATACAGAGGTTTCGCGAGCGACATTCGCCATAGCCGGCCACCGTCCGTCCATGATCCGCTGGCTGTTGGGCCAGGACGCGGCGAGCGCGGCCTTTGTGGTCACCGTTGCGGTGTTGCTCGGGCGGTTTGTTGGACGCTGCTCCGCGAAGCTACACGCGCGAACCGCCTATAACGGCGTCGACGCCGGCGGGAAGGCCAAGTTCTGCTTCGGTAAATTTCTCGACGCGAAGCTCTGGTGTGGACCACTCTTTCTTCGTCGCCCGCGATGCTTGGCCAGTGGCATCCGCCTTGTGGATCGACACTGTTCCGGCACTGCTCTGTTCAGGCAGCATCATATTTACCCCCGCTACTAAGACTGGCCCTATACGGGGCTGCCGGCGCCACGCCCCGGTGGATTAAGCGTGCTCCCCTGGGGAGCGACTGTCAAAGGATTGCCGAGGGATGTGCCCATTAGGCTGGTGCTGGCGAGCGGCCCCTCACCGCCAGTCCTCCTCCGCTTCCCGCTTCACCGCCGTACGCGGCCGCCTCCGAGGGTCGTCAAATTCTGCGGCGCAAAGGTCTAGCGAAATAGGTCAGCATCGCTGCAGACAACCTCGCTATGGGACGCTTCTGGCGCCTCAGCGCTTCAGCGTGCGGCCGATGTCGCAGCGGCAGGCCCGCGTCGCCTCGATCACGGCGCGACCTTCCGCCGACTCGCGTGCCGCTTGCATCCTTGCATCTCTTGCCAGATTGTATGTCTGTTGCGCATGGCGGACTCTAAAGGGTCGTGCCACGGCTCACGCCGGTCATTTCCGCAGTAGGTTCGATATCGCTTGTTCCAACTGCTGAGCCGTATAGGGCTTGGGCAGGAACGCACTGGGTTCGACGAATAGGGATTGCATCCCATCGGTGGCCGGCCGTCCGCTCGTGTAAAGAACCGGCGTTCCGTTTCGAACCTCCGCTAGCTCCTTACCTATGGTGAGGCCGCCCTCCTTGTTGTCTCCTAGCTCAACGTCGGTAAAAACCAAATCGAACGTTTGTTCCTTTGAATTGATGATGGCTTGTGCTTCCGCGACGCTGCTCGCGGACACAGTATCATGGCCGGCCTGTTGCAAGACCGACCCCACCAGCAACAGGACTTCGATCTCATCCTCGACGATAACGATACGCGCCATCCGCCCATCTCACCACACCGCGACATGTCAAATGACGTAGCGGCATGTTGGTTCCGGCGCGTTGTCCGATTTGAACTATTCCGATGGAGGCCCGTTTGAAGTGGCATTCGCCATTCATTGCAGCTTTGGCACTGGATTTTTATGTTCAAATTCGATCGTCACTCGCGTGCCTTTCGCGGGGGAAGTTTCAACACTTACGTGCGCATTCTTGGTATTCTCGCGCAACGTCTGGAAGATGAGTTCGCCCAGCTTGCCCGGCATCGGCCAAGTCTTGCCTTCCGGGAGGCCTACTCCATCGTCGGCCACCACAATGCGATAACTGGTTTCATCCTCATGCAAACAGCGTATCGCTATGGTTCCGGTATCACGTTCACTGAATGCATATTTGAAGGCGTTGATCATCAACTCGTTTACAATGAGACCGGCAGGCATTGCGACATTGATGGAGGCTGCCGCGCGATCGACTTTCAGGTCGAGCCGGATGCCATCAATTGCATAGGTGCGCATGACAGCCGAAGCGATTTGGCTCACATAGTGGCCCAAATCGATGGTCTCTCCCCATGCCTCACGCGAAAGATCATGGTACAGCAGTTGAAGGGACTCAATTCGACCTGCCAACGTGTCAAGGTCAATCGTCTCGCCATTGCGCTTGAAACGAGCTTCTAGCCGTATCATAGCCGTAACAAGTTGCAGGTTGTTTTTGACCCGGTGCTGTAGCTCCAGCAAAAGAACTTCCTTGTCACGAAGGCGCCGCGAAAATTCCTCACGTTGTGACCGTGTGCGTTCCGTCACATCAATGAGCGCCAAAATGCGATAGTTTTCAGTGCCGTCGTCATTGTCGATGAGATTGGCGTACGCCTCGGCCACTAAAGGCTTTGGCGCGTTCAGTTGGAATGTGCCCACAAAGTGTTCACCCTTGTGGAGCGCGTCGCCCAACGTGAGTTCTTGGTCATCTTCGTGCTTCAGCGCATTGAGGATTGACCAATCGCGGCCCCTCACGTCGCCCAATGCCTGGCCGACCAACATCTCGAAAGCGTTATTGGCGTAAATAATGCGGTGGCGCCCCTCCAAATCCTTGGAAATCATAATAGCAATGGGAATATGGTCTAGGAAATGCTTGAAGTCCTCTGTATCAATGGCTTTTGCCAGCTCGGAAGAATCGAACAAGTCGTTGACTTGTTGGGACACAGATTGCCCCAACGGCTCTTCGGGAGAAGCCATGGTCGTCCTTTCCTATGTGCCTCGATAGCGACTTCCCCTCTCTCCTTATCCCGTAGATTCGGTAATGCTGGCAAAATGCCTTTAAGTCAACGGGCGAAAGATCGAGCCGGCGCGTGGGTGCAGCGCAGCGCCGTGTCTCGGCTTGTTCACCTCGTTCATGAGCCTTGCGAGTAAGTGGCGCTAGCACGTCTTCCGCGCTTTGTTCTTTAGAATGGCAGGCGGGCCGCTGTCCGGGCGGCCAAACAACCCGGCTCACGGCCCGCCTTGGGCCATGACAAAGATCGGCGATGCGACCTTTGACTTAGTTGAGTGATTGACCTTCGCCCTGATCAGAGCGATTAGCCCCGAGGCTTAAACGCTTCTTTCGGATGATCCTACGGTAGCGGGCGCTGTCACTTCCTTCTTTTGCTTGTGT